>CALLDR010000001.1 GCA_937997955.1 uncultured Emergencia sp.
GTTGGCCAGGTTGACAAACTGCTGCTCTATGACGGCGTACATCAGTATTTCATAGCGCAGCATCAGGTAAGGCTGGCGCATAAGAAGCTGCGTTGCGGAAAAATCCATCAGCGCGTCGTCCAGCAGCGCCGCCTTGTAATCAGCATACAGCTTTTCCTGGAAGGCGTCGATCTGACGGATATACAAGGGCCATGTCTGCGTCATGGCCGGCGGGCATGCCAGAGCCTGATAATTCTCCTTGACATCGCCCATGGCGATATACATGGCGTTGAGGGAATCGGCTTCCGAGGCGTACATTCCCTGCGCGGCCTTTTGCTGATACGCCCCGAGCGGGTCGCTGGAATCGTAGTACCCGATATAAAAGGCCAGCAGGCTTTCCGCGATGCGGCAGGCCTCCAGCGCGTTCTCATACTGAAAGGCGCCTTCTCCGCCAGAAACCATTCCCTTCATGCCCTCCAGTGCGCTCCGGCAGGCGGAAACCTTTTCCAGCTTCTCCCTGCACAGCGCCGCGTACGCCTGCATTTCGGCGGCGTAAGCCGTATCGGCATTGTTCACGGACGCCTGATAACTCCGGGCAAACGCTGCCGTGGCCTGCGCGATCTCCATGCAGTCCTGATAAAGCGCCGCCATCCATTCGGAAAGTGCTCCGCCCTCCGGTACTTTTTCCTGAGCGCCCTCCGCAACGGGCGAAAACGTTTGCGAGGCCAGCACCAGCCCGGACAGCACCGCGTCGGCCTCCGCCGGGATATATGCCGCGCCGTAAAGTATGCTGTAGCCCTCCCGCTGTTCCCACAGATAAGCGCCCTCTATGATCTGGCCGCTTTGCGCGTCGGTATAGGCATACATCATGGCGTCCATGGGGATGCCCCGCATATCCATAGGCTGGCTCTGCGTGCCGGGATCGTACACCATGCTCCCGCCCATGGCGGCGCGCAGCGCTTCGCCCGTCTGGGCAAAGAAGTCCTCTTTGTTCACATCGCCCTCCTCCGCCCATGTCAGGCGGAAATTAGAGGCGGTTTCCCCGGGATAGACCCATATATAGCCATCCCTTTCCGTAACGCTGTAGCCAGCGTCCACCTGAAAAGAGAGCCTCAGCGCTTCGCTTGTATAGGTGGTATACGCCTGTTCCGCCGCCGCCGGAAATGCGGACAGCAGCATAACCGCCGCAAAAAGAGCAGCCATTCTCCTGCAGTGCTTGCGTTTCATCCACGCACGCTCCTCTCTAAAACATAAGCTTACTTATATTATATTTTATTTCAGCGATGCATGGCAGTAAATATTGTTGACGTATTTGTCAATGACAAGTACAAGCAGCGTATCTTGCAACGGCATTCCATCCAGCGATTATTACCGGTGAGCAGTTTTCTGAAGTGCAGGCTGAACGTGCCCGGAGAAGTAATATTGTTGTTGATGAAAATGGAAGCCACCGTAAGAACAGCAAATACAGTTCGAAAAAAGCGATGCAAGCGGGCGGTGAATCTTGTGAGGAATTCGTTTTTTCTCAATCGTAAGGACTATAAATTCAGACCATTTACTGATGGCGGTTTGAGCGGCAATAAGCAATTTGCTATACCGAAACAAGGCGATGGTGTGGCTTATGTCATTAAGGGTGGTAGCAGGGAGTGTGCATGCAACGAGTTTATCGGATTGCGCCTTGCAAAGCTTATGGGGGTAAATGTACCGTGGGCTTATCTGGTGTCGCCTAAAGAAGGTGATTATGCCGTAGCAATCGAGTATCTTATCTCTCAACCAAAGCCATGTTTGGAACAGGTGAAAGACTCTGAACAATTGCTGCACGCCTATGTTCACGGAGTGATTGCGCACTGTCTGTTCGAAGACCGAGATAAAACGGATTTTCTGTTTTCGGATGGAACTCTTTTCACATTTGACTTTGCAGAAGGCTTCCGTTCATCAGATTTTACTATTATGGTTATGGAGCACCAGGAGCAACTCTCACATTTGTTTTCCAAAGATTTAGTTGCTCAGCTGGCAACATCGTCCTTAGATTATTACCCCAGCACGCTTGCGGCGTATGAATTGCTTGTTATTGATCAGCAGGTATGTGATAAGGCTTTTTTTGACGCTGCTCTGGATGATATGTGTTCCCGATTTTTGTCTATTCCAAATGAAGAAGTCGAAAGCATGCTAGAAGCGCTGGGGGCACAATATCCTGCGGCTCTCATTGATCACTTCAAGCTTTACATCGATAAAATAAGAGAATTCTGTCAAAAATAAGCATTTTGCACCCAAAACAAAACGAAAGGGCTATTCGCAAAACGAAAGCCCCCAATAGCAAAACGAAAGCCAGGCAATCGTTTTGTTATGCACCTACCGGGGACAGTGGGTGCATTTTCTCTATGCGGTTTTTGAGGTAGAAATTGCTTCGGTCATAGCGGAGACGGCGGCAAACTGGAAAACTGCAAAATGATTGATAAATTTGTTTCCCGCATGAGCCGATTGATAACGGACATTATCGTTGGGATTTGAACTTTGCACCGGGACCAAAACAAGCTATCATCGGCTGCATTGAGGGACGTAAAGGCAAGGCAACCGTCGAGATAAAAGAATACGGTGAGAATGACAGGCATTCTCACCGTACATATAATAGGTCTATTCAGTTTTCCTCTAACGGGAGGATAGCCTACTTTTGTTTAATAGCAGCCTGAGCAGCAGCCAAGCGCGCGATCGGCACGCGGAAGGGCGAGCAGCTCACGTAGTTGAGGCCCACGTTGTGGCAGAACTCGATGGTGGAGGGATCGCCGCCGTGCTCGCCGCAGATGCCCAGCTTGATGTCGGGGCGGGTCTCGCGGCCCAGCTTGGCAGCCATCTTCACCAGCTTGCCCACGCCGTCCTGATCCAGACGGGCGAAGGGATCGCTCTCGAAGATCTTGTTGTCATAGTAGGCACCCAGGAACTTGCCGGCGTCGTCACGGCTGAAGCCGAAGGTCATCTGGGTGAGGTCGTTGGTGCCGAAGGAGAAGAACTCGGCGCACTCGGCGATCTCGTCGGCGGTGACGGCAGCACGCGGGATCTCGATCATGGTGCCCACATGGTATTCGAGGGTCATGCCCTGCTCCTCAAAGACCTTCTTGGCGGTCTCATCCACGATCGTCTTGACGAAGGCGAGCTCCTTCTTGGAGCCAACCAGCGGGATCATGATTTCGGGCACGATGTCGTAGCCGCATTCCTTCTTGACCTTGATGGCAGCCTGCAGCACGGCGCGGGTCTGCATCTCGGCGATTTCAGGATAGGTCACGGCCAGACGGCAGCCACGATGGCCCATCATGGGGTTGGACTCATGAAGGGCGTTGATCTTGTGGATGACTTCCTCGGTGGTGATGCCCAGGTTCTTGGCCAGCGCCTCGATCTCGTCGGTCATGTCCGTATGGGGCACGAACTCATGCAGAGGCGGATCCAGGTAGCGGATGGTCATGGGACGGCCTTCCAGCGCCTTGTACATGGCCTCGAAGTCACCCTGCTGCATGGGCAGGATCTTGGCCAGCGCCTTTTCACGCTGTTCCTTGGTGTCGGAGAGGATCATCTCACGCATGGCAGCAATACGATCCGCTTCAAAGAACATATGCTCGGTACGGCACAGGCCGATGCCCTCGGCGCCGAAAGCCACAGCCTGCTTGGTATCGCGCGGGGTGTCGGCGTTGGTGCGCACCTTCAGGGTGCGGGCCGCGTCAGCCCAGCCCATGAAACGGGCGAAGTCACCGGAGATGGCGGCCTCAACGGTCGCAATCTGGCCGTCGTAGACGTTGCCGGTAGAGCCGTCCAGGGAGATAAAATCACCCTCGTGATAGACCTTGCCAGCCACGGTCAGGGTCTTGGCTTCCTCGTCGATCTTCAGCTCGCCGCAGCCCACGACCGCCGCGCGGCCCATGCCGCGGGCCACAACCGCCGCGTGGGAGGTCATGCCGCCAAAGACGGTCAGGATGCCCTGAGAGAAGTCCATGCCTTCGATGTCCTCAGGGGTGGTCTCGCGGCGCACAAGGATGACCTTTTCCTTGTTCTTGCCATGCTCGGCCGCCTCGTCGGCAGTGAAGTAGATGCCGCCGGTGGCAGCGCCGGGGGAGGCGGGCAGACCCTTGGCGATAACGGTCGCGGCCTTGAGGGCAGCGGTGTCAAAGTTGGGGTGCAGGAGGCTGTCAAGCTGCTTGGGTTCGACCTTCAAAACGGCCTCTTCCTCGCTCAGCACGCCTTCATCCACCAGATCGACAGCGATCTTGAGAGCGGCGGCAGCGGTGCGCTTGCCGTTACGGGTCTGGAGCATATAGAGCTTGCCGCGCTCAATGGTATACTCCATGTCCTGCATGTCGCGGTAGTGAGCTTCCAGCTTGCCCGCGATATCGATGAACTGCTGGTACACATCGG
>CALLDR010000002.1 GCA_937997955.1 uncultured Emergencia sp.
ACTTCCCAGCCGTTGCCGTGGCGTCCGTCTGTACCAGCAGGGCCAATTGTTCCCCCGTGGCAATCTGGTATGGATCCGCCTGTGTTCCTGTACCCCCGGTAAATTTGCTGGCAATCTTTCCAGTCCACACCGTGCCGGGCGTACCCATATTTTCTCCGGGCGGGATCTCGCGGGTATCGTCGAAAAGTGGGAATGCCAGCAGCTGCGGCGTACCGCCTTCCACCGTCCGCCATACCGTGTCGAAGTCAAATCCCGTCATGCTGGTCTTCGCCGCGTCGCCTATCATATGCCCCGGTTCCAGCTCGGTCACACCGGTCTGCCCTTGCGTTGCATAGACATTCTCCAGCACCATCTTTGCGCTGACGTTTCCCAAGGCGGAATCGCGATTTTCACCGTATACGTAGCATCTGCGAATAACGGTGTTATTCGCATCCGCCGCTCCCCACAGAGAACCGACCAGGCCGCCTTTCTTCCCTGTCGCTGTCAGCGAACCGGTAAAGAAGCTGTCTTCCATACACACCGGCCGCGGCGTAGCTCCCACGAGCCCGCCGACGTCTGCTCCCTGTATCTTTACACTGGAAGCAGCAAAACAGTTGCTGATTCGAGGAGGCGTCCCGTCCATATGCTCTATATAAGCCGCGATACTACCAACAAACTTTGCTTTCAGATCAGCCTTTACAATTCCGACGTTTTTCACGACGGCGCCCGGCCCAATGAAGCAGAACAATCCCGCGCGGGTTGTGGTCGTGACGTCCGCGTCGATAAACAGTCCCTCCACCACATGCCCCTGCCCATCCAATTGGCCGCGAAAACTCACGGTGGACTGGACCCAGGAGGTCGCGTCCCGCTGCCAATCCTCGGACGCGGTATCATTGAGACGGATATCCTCCGTCAGGACGTAATACTTCCCAGCCGTTGCCGTGGCGTCCGTCTGTACCAGCAGGGCCAATTGTTCCCCTGTGGCGATTTGATACGGATCCTCTTGGGTTCCCTGGCCCCCGGCATATTCGGCGGCTGTCCCGCCCGACCATACAGTGCTCGCGGCGGCAACGAGTTGTCCCTGATACCCCGCTGTAAACGGCAGGCACATGGCGGCGACCAGCGTCAGGGACAGAACAGCTTTCCCGATGCGCTTTCTTTTCATAGAGAGCCCTCCTTTTTGCAAAAAAGCACGGGTTATTTATATAACTTCTCCTGTTTCTCCAAAAAGCTGTTGATAGTCTTTACGTCGTTAGCCACCACATTTTTCAACGAATCAATCTGCTGTGCCACCTGCGCGGGATCGGCTTTCACAATGTCGGTAAACTTCGCTTCTGTGGATCCCGTAATCTTAACCAGTCCCCGCAGGAGATAGTACTCCTTTTGCGCCGCATTTTTGGAAGTCAGCTTGAAAAAGAAGTTGGATGCCTCTTTATTGATAAACGCCTCATCAGTGTTGTAATTGTTGACGTCTAGGTAATACCGCAGAAAGATACCGGCGGCCACAGGATTTTTAGCGCCCTTAATGATACCCCAGCCACGGAACAGACTGGCCGGCTTCGCTTTTGTGTTGGCATCAAAGTCGGGCAAATAGGTAAAGCCGATATAATCGGGATTCATTTCCGCCCAATATCCCGTCTTTTTTAATCCAAACGCGTTTGTAACGCAAAGACCGGTTTTACCGTTCATGAAAGCATCGCGGTCCGTGGTTAATCCCTCTTTGTTACATTTGGCGGCAAACTGGTACACCTTTGTCAGCATGGGATTCTGGATATCGCTGACCATCCTTCCGTTACTGAGCTTGAAAAATCCCGTTCCAAACATGGCGGGAAGAATCCGAGGATCCATATATCCGCCTTTGTATTGGCTTCCCAGTTCGGAGACCTGCTTCATAACCGTGTACATCGCATCAAACGTCCAGACTCCCGCCTCGTAATACTCGGCAGGAGTACGGATATTGTTATCCTCCAACAGCTTTTTGTTAAAGAATACCATGTCCGTTTCCGACCAGATGTTGCCTACAGTATTGCACAAGTACGGCTTGCCTCCTAGGCTGGAAGCAGCAAAGGTGCTGGCGTCCCAAATAGGATCGCTCATATCGATTTGGGATACTTCCAACGGCTGCAGCACGGAGAACGATGCGGGAAACTCGTTGTTGTCGAAGCAGATGTCCGGCGCATCTTTTGACGCAATCATGCTGGTAAGTGTCTGAATATAGTTAGTCTGCGCCACCATGTCCACCTGGACCTTAATACCGTATTTCTTCTCAAACGCCGTCACGACCGGACCGTCCTCGTTCGCCTGTGGGTCTTTCCAAGTAGCAAAGCGCACCGTAGTCCCGCGATATTTTTCAGGATCCACCTTCCCGGCAGGGGTACTGCTGTTCCCACGTGTTGTAGAACTCGTCTTTTCACCACTTACCGTGGTTTTCACGGCGGAGTCCGCGCCGGAAGTGGTCTCTCCGCTGACACCTGAAGACACGCTGGCGCCAGATATACCGCTGGTTGTACCGCCGATCGTGACGCTCTCTCCCGTGCTCTGCGAACCGGATTGGCCGGGCCCATTCAACTGTTTGCCGCTGCATCCGGCGAGAATCGACAACGTTAAGGACACCGTCAATGCCAGAGTAATGATGCGATACTTTGCTTTCATTAAAAACTCCTCCTTGTCTATTTGCGTATATGTTTCTATCCTGTAATACCCACACGGTCTATGCTTTCGATAAACCAGCGCTGAACAACCATAAACACCAACAGCACCGGGATAATAAACATCAAACAGCCGGCCATCAGATAGGCCATGCCTTCCGGATTATCGGCCGTCAACCATATGCCACGGGTAGTCAGCATCTCGTTCAGGTTGGAAAGAGCGACAGCCAGCGGATAATCTCGTCTCATATACATAGATGCCAGAAAATAGTCGTTCCAATGCCAAATCAGGGAGAAAATCGTCACGGTCAGGATAACGACACCCGAGGACGGAACTGCTATAGAGACAAACGTGCGAATCGGACCGGCACCGTCAATCCATGCCGCCTCCTCCAGCTCAGATGGAAGTCCCTTAAAAAACTGAATATAAATGTAAATCAATATGCCGGAACGCAGACCGACAGCAAATAGCGACGGCAAATAAAACGTCAGCTCGGTTCCCAGTAGGTTCGGTCGCAAATCGATGCCGGAGACGTCTTGAAACAGACCAAGTATTCCCAGTACATCCATCTTCGAAAAGTTAATCACCAGTGGAATTATAATCATGGGAGCAGGAACCATAATCGTCACAAACAGCAACGCCATCAGAAGCTTGCGAATCTTAAAGCGAAAACGGGCAAAACCATAAGCGACAACCGCACAGGTAACAACTTCGATTAGTGCGCTGACCACCTCAAGCCGGAGCGTCGCCAGCAGGGCGTTTCCGTAATCCATCACCTCGTATGTAAACCGGAAGTTCTCCAGCGTCACCGAGCTAGGCAGCCAAATCCGCCCCGGATCTAGGAAAGCGTCTCGTGTACTGATGGAGGACACGATCATATAAAACAATGGATAAAGAATGATATAGCCAATTGCCAGCAGGATAAGTAGCCTAGCCACGCTGTAAAGGCCGTGCTTGAGCCGGGATACCCGGCGCACCGTCCGGTTCAGACTGTCCGAGCGGTTTGTCGGGCTGAGGATTTCCTCCAGACTTCTCAAACGATTCCCCTCCTTTCAATCCCAACGTTTTACCAGGAAGCAGTGATAAGCCCATACCAATATGCCCATTATGAAACCGACAATCATAAAATACATCCAAAGCATCGCCGAGGTTTCATCATAGTTTCCACCCTGCATCTGCGTGTAGGCCCGGCTGACCAGCGTATTGTTCGCATCAGTAAACAGCTCAATCATCGTAAAGATACCGACCAAAAGAGTCACTCTCGACAGCATGGGAAATGTAATAAACCAGAACTCCTCCCATTTGGAAGCGCCCTCAACCGTACTGGCTTCATACAGGGATTTCGGAATGGACTGCAGTCCCGCGATGAACAGTACAATCTGTATCCCGCTCTTCCAAATCAGGTCAAAGATGCTGTTGATAATATTTTTGGCAAACTCGGCGATCTGCGGCGGCAGATTCAGCCAGCCCATCACGTCTTCCACGCTGAACATATTGTCGGTTATGGACTCAGACATGGCAGTTGTCGTCATATCCCGGCTGGTCGTCATAAACAGCAAATTCATCACAACGCCCGTCGTGATGATCACCGGCAAAAAATACAGCACGCGGAAAAACAGCCGCCCGCGAAACCTCTGATTCAAAATCAGTGCCAGAATCAGGCTAACCACCAAGATGAGAGGCAGGGAATATACTAAGGTAGCGACCGAAGAAAGCAGACTGTCGGTATACGTGGGATCCTCCATCACCAGCTTGAAGTAATGTCGAAAGCCGGTTAGCGAGGATTCCATGCCTTTATCGGTCAAAACAACCGTGGAGAACGAATAAACCACGGATTGAAACAACGGAATAGCGAAGAACAGGACGAAGCCTATTATCCATGGAGAAACAAACAGCAGTCCATACCGACTTTTCAGGGATTCAATACCCCGTATTTTTCGTTGCTTTACACGGTCTGTCATGCCGCTGCCTCCCCTATCCGGTATTGTCCCGCTTCCACACGTCCCAGCGGTGTGTCCTGCGCCGTTTGACCGCGATTGACAACAACCGCCACGCCGTTTTCATAAACCGTCATACGGACTCTGTCCCCCAGTAGCGTATGAGACATTATCGCCACGCCATCGATAGACTCGTAATAGGGCTTGAGCATGCGAGCCGTGTCGACGATGGCCGTTCTCCAATCCGCATAAACCCCACTGCATAGCGTCGGGGAAACCGCATCCAGCGCCGCAGCATCGTAGGTATCAAATAACGAGTAAGCGGGGCTGCATCCGCCTTCAACAGCAGCCAGCAGCATATCGTCAGGAGACGATGCTAGATTGACGGCGGCGGAGGACATCGGTATATAGCCCTTAAACACAATTTGATAAAAAGGAATATCGTCATCAAATATCTCGTGCTGCGTGGATCGCATCGGCGCGCGGAAAATGTGATCGGCGCGCGAAGCAGCATAGGCGTTAGCCTCGGATACGGCAAGCTTCCGTCCGCTGCTATGTATAGTATCCATGAAAACCGCTATATCTGAGGACATCCCCCCCCTGGAATGGGTTCTCCGGCTACCGTAATCGGAATAGGCGAGGCTGGACATCGTTCCAAGGCCGAATCCCTCCACCTCCCATTTCTTCGTCTTGCTAATCAGCTTTTGCGCGCTGCCGGCCAACTGCTCGCGCGCCAGCAGCACATAACGGGTATCTGCCGCCTTGTTTCGCAGCGCCACATGGTACATGGTCGGGTACACCGTCTGACCATTGGCCCCCTTGGCTGTGTCAAAGGTTTTCGACCAACCGTCGCCGGACGAGGAAAACCGTACCGTGTCAAAATCAAAGAATAGAGGAATCGTGTTCTCCCGGCAGTAACTGGCCAGTTCGTTCATGATCTTGACTGACCCCAGCTTGTTATGCACGGTATAGCCGCCGGCAATTTTTCCGATATTCAAGCCGCTCTCACCGAAACCGTCCAGCGACACCGCGGGTGCGGCGCCGGTTTCCTCATACAGCTCCCGGATAATCGTTTCCGCCTGCGCCAGCGTCGTCAGAGGTATCAACGTCTCATAGGGAACGCCGAGAAACGACTTCTTCGCCAGTATGCCGCCGTTTATGTACAGACTGAAAGCGCTGCTCCCGCGTTCCCTGCGCGTCAGCCCATCCGTCCGAATCAGGTACTCACGGTAGGTCTTGGCTATCCCCGTATAGTTGGCATCGCCGTCGTACAATGGATAAAATCCAACGGTCAGTTTGTCTTCGACACGTTCCTCCATATACTTGACGGACTGCTTGATCCTATTGGTATACAGCTTTGTTTGCAGATTGGCATAGCCTCTCACGCGAAAGGACGCATAAACCGTTGAGTACCGGAGCGAGGACGCGCCTGCTCTCGCCTCGATATACGCTGTATCGGCGCCGCTTTCGATAATCGCGCACATAGCCTGGTTTCCCGCTTTCGCGCCGTATACCGGCAACCGAACCTCCTCTTGTGTCGCGGGAAGATCGTTTCTCTCGACGATCGGATCGTCGCCGTACATTTCCTGGGAATACGACAGTCCCGACGAAGAAATCGTTTTGGGATATACCAGCGCCCCGGAGCCGGACGGCACAAATAAATATCCGTCCTCGCTGGTGTTGGAGACCGCACAGATAAACGGTGCAACCGCCACCTTGAACACTTTGTTTCCGCCCTCTTGAATCTCTGTCGGATCGATCGTTATTTCCATGCCGCTTTCGCGCAGACGATATTCCACCGGAACAGCAAATTTCTCCTGGTCGAAAAAATACGTCACTTTCAGTCCGTCAGATAACGGAGAACAGGACACGCGGCCGTTGCGCACAGCACCATTATAGGAGTTGGACGTCACCAGATTTTGGGTGTCGGCCTCAATATAATCCACTAAAATGGCGGATTCGACCATGGGATGGTTCTTCACCGGCAAACCGAACTCATCCAGCAATTGTTCCGAAGAGCCGGTCGGCGTTGGACTCCACCGGACATTACGGACAATATCCACCAAGGTTATCTGCTTGTTCTTATTGTCCCATTCCAAACGGAACCTGCTGTTTTCCACTACCGGGCCGTTTTCCTGTTCTGTCTCGTCTATCTGGGTGCCAAAGGCCGGATAACTCACCGTCGCTCTTTGCGCACATCCGCTCAGGAGGCCTAGCAACACCACCATGGTAAGGACGGCTATCCGACTTATACGATTATGTTTTCTCATTGATTTTCTCCACTGTGTTGTCGATTTCTCCCTACATGGTCATTTCCAAAAACAGGGTAACGAGGAATCCGAAAAATTGCTGCATCAGGATGCCAATCATAATGACTAAAAATACAATCACCGCAATGCTAAACACCGTCAGCGCGCTGGTGCCAAGAAACCGCCCCATGCTGTAGTCGTGAATTTTGATAGTTCCAATCGTCAGCAACAGCAAGGTATACAGGAACATGACCGTTTGCAGTATGCCGAGAAACTCCGCTTCGGACGGCAGAAGGATATTGGATAGAACTAAGAATAGAACACGGCCTAGTATGACGGGAATCAGGCTGTAACACGTTACGATTGCGATATCCCGCAAGCGACCCTTGCCCTCCATCAATGTGCAGACCGCTTTATTGCTCACGATCCACAATACAATCAGCCCTACGCTACGAGCTAGCACCCACAGGGAATTGAAGTTTGACGGATCGTGAAAGGTAAAGAGAAATCCTCCGCACAGTTCCTGCAAAACGGATAATATATAATACAGGAGAACTAGTACGCCGCATAAAAGCAGCGAACCCTCCTTTTTTTCTTTTATTTCGTTGAAAGACTGAACCGGCCGAATCGCCGTGTTGAGCATTAAGCGCAACTGCTTATTTTTTATCGGTGCCAGCTTTTTACGCATGGATAACACCAGCACGGTCAACAATCCACCAATTAAAACCAAGCCGCAAGGCAAGAGTATCCAGAAATACTGGGTCAAAAACGCGTTTCGCTGTTTATCGAAAGCCAGGGCATAGGTGTCCCTGTCACATCCTTGCCGGGCGAGGGTCATCGCCTGCGTATATTCTCCTTCGGCCAGATAGGCGCGGGCGAGACCGCTATACGCCAGCTGGCAGTTACGATCCTGTCGCAGGACTTCCTCCCAGTCCGCCTTGGCCTCCTGATATTTTCCCAATAGGGTCAATGCGCGGGTGTCTCGCAGGAGGGCGCCGTAGGGCGTGCTCTGGAACACCGTCACCGTGTTTTGAATGCCGTCACAGACCAATACCTCCGAACCGCGGAGCGCGATGGCATTCGCCGCCTTAAAGGTGCCGGCCTGTTCTCCTGTTCCCATGCCTCCGCCGAAAGTCGTCAGTAGCCGGCACTCTTGATCATACAGAAACACCCGTCCATAGGTTGTGTCTAGGCAGTACATGAAGCCTTCATTGTCCACGGCAACGCCGCCGATATCCTGTTTGAGCATTTGACCGGGGTCAAAGGTGGTATTGACTCCTTCATCGACAAAATTCACATCGTCGGAATTCAGCACGTTGGAGCCCCCGCCGGGGTTAAGTTTTTTAATCTGTCCCGTCATCTGGCTTATATCCGTAAACCCGGTTGCCGTATAAACAAAATTTTCCGCATCAATGCAAATATCGACGAAACAATACGGCAGCGCCCTGACGCTGGCCTCTTTCTTTTTATTGTTAACAAATAACCGACTCCACAAGCTTGACAGCGCGTCTGTCAGGGTCCCCTTTACTTTGTTTGCTCCATAAAACCCGGAAAACGTATTATCCGCCGTATACAGCAAAGCACCATAATACGAACCGTCACTCAGCACATAGGTGTAACCATAGGAATCTACCGCCACCTTGATCGGCAGAAAACGGAAATCATCCGGAATCAGATTGGAATCGGGCAACGTAAGAATATCCGTTACCGTCCCCTTAGCGTCAGCCAGCAGTACCCGCTGGTTATCAGTGTCACAAATATAAATGGTGCCGTCCGTATGCACATAAACGCTACGCGCGCCCTCAAAGTTCAGCTGTTCGCCGTTATAGTTCAGGGATTTCAGTTCCCCTACAAGGGTGTGATTACTATCTGCAATAATCAGGCGGGAGTTGCCGCCGTCCAGAAGATAGAGATTGCCGCTGCTGTCGGTGCATATGTCAGACAGCTGTTTAAATTCTTTCACGCCAAGGGAAGCGGCACTGACGACTGTTTTCACCGTATACGAAGGCTTTGCGTAAACCGCCTTCCGGCTGCCGGCGGCACTGGTGTCCTCCCAATAGGTGTAGCTCTCATACGGAACCTCTTCACCGGACACCCAAAACGATGCGCATAGTCCAAACAACAGTGTCAGCACGGTTGCCGCCATTATGATTTTCCTCGTCATATTCAAAGGAGCCCTCCATCCTCTGCTTGCAGCCCGCTGCTATTCCTTAATGCCCGCGCTGCTCATGGCCTCGACCACATTGCTCTGCGAAATCAAGTACACAATAACCGGCGGAATCATCATAATCACCGAGACCGCCATCGCACTGCCGGAGCGCACAATACCTCCCGCGGTTACCTGAGCCATAATCATAGGCAGCGTTTTCAACTGCTCGCTGAATATGGTTCCCTGCGGCACTAACGCCCATATATCCCGAAACGCAAACAATGTCAGCGTCAGCAGAGCGGGCTTTACAATAGGCAAAACGATACGGAAGAAGCTACGAAAATATCCCGCCCCGTCTATGTTTGCCGCCTCCAGAAGGGTGTCGGGCACATACCCTTCTATATACTGCTTCATCAAGAACACGCCCAGCGTCGTCGCCATTTGCGGCATGATATAAACCAGATAGGTGTCAATAATATGCAGCTTGGATAAAATAAGGTATTGGGGCACGGATAAGGTATAGGCGTTGAACAGCAGCGCAAACTGCACAATCATGAACAGAACATTCCGGAAGCGAAGCTTGGATTTGGACAGCGCAAACGCCGCCATTGCGGAAATCAGGATATACAACCCCGTCGTAATAACACTGACGAATACACTGTTAAACAGGTACCGGGTCAGCGGCACGAATTGATCAGACAGCAGACTGGGCAGGGCGACGTAATTTTCAATGGTCGGCCGCCGGACAAAGAATTGCGGCGGAAATAGCAACAATTCGTCAAGCGGCTTAAAAGAGGTGACAACCGCATAAATCAAGGGCAGCATGGTGAACAGCCCTGCAGAAAAAATGAGGACAAAGTACATGATGTTTGCCGCGCGAGAGCGGGTAAAGCGGCGAGTCTGTATCCGCCGCTTTACCCATGATCCAAAGAAGCGCCGGCCGGGGTTAGCCTTTGCCACAGAAGCTTGTTTCATTGTGTTACCCCTACTTTCCAACCATTTGCAAAATCTTGCCCAGAATAATACGCGTCGCGGCCATAAGGATAAACAGCACCACGGCGATCGCTGACGCGTAGCCCATCTCATAGCGCACCACGCCTACATCTGTCAAATGCGACACGATGGTATCGGCAGCAAATCCCGTGCTGGGAAACCCCGCCAGCTCAATCGCGATAGTGCTGACGGAAAAGCTGCTTTGAATCTGCATAACGACGCTGAACAGGATCATGTGCTGCATGGAGGGGAGAGTAATATACCACAATTCCTGCCACCGGTTTCGCACGCCGTCGATCGTCCCCGCCTCATACAGTTCCCTGTTAATATTTTGCAGGCCGGCAATATTGGCCAGAAAAGAAATGCCCATGCTCTGCCACAACTGCACCAAAATAATAATCGGCAGGATAAAGTCAGGGTTTTTCAGCCACACCACCGGCTCGGTAATCAGTCCCATGGACAGCAAGAAGCTATTCAGATAACCGTAGCTGTCACCGCTGAATAAAACCTTCCATATAAAATACGCGTTCCCCACCAGTGACGGACTGTAAAACATAAAGGATAACAACGTGCGTACCTTAGGGGGGAATTCGTTGACGAACCAAGCCAGCAGAAACGCAAGCAGGAAGCCAAGCGGACCCGTTATGAGGGCAAACAGCAATGTATTCTTTAGAACAATAGGAAACACATTGTCGCTGGTGAACATCCTCAGGAAGTTGTCGATGCCGACAAAACGCACAGGGTTCAGCATATCATAGGAGGTGAAGCTCAGTACAAGGGATGAGATGATGGGCACAACGGTGAGAAGGGTAAACAGGAGAAAAAAAGGCAGAAGCATGACAACCATAGGCCACTGACCATGCAGCGACCTTGCCGCGCCCCGGCGCTTATTAGTTAATGAATTCATATCTCGTCCCCCCTTACTGCACATATTCCTTAATTTTACGGCTTATTTCCGCGTCGGCAACTTCGCTCCATTTCAAGATGGCGTCTTTCCCATTGGATTCGCCGTTGACAACCGCCCAAAATGCTTGGTCAATAGCCCGCGTCAGATAGTAGCTACCGGGGATTTCAGGCAATTCCTCAACGTTCTCCCATTGCGCCATCAAATTGTTCCGAACTTCCGGCTCCCATGCCAAGTCGGCGAACGCTTCGACCGTAGCCGTGGGATGCCGTCCGACCAAACCCAACACGGATTCGAGATTGCGGGAATATCGCGCCTGCGTCTGAGCGGATGTCCACCATTTCAGGAACTCCCATGCTTCGTCAACGTGGGACGATTTGGCCACGATAGCACAGCCGGTTCCCGCTCCGGTAATTGCTTTATTCTCACTGGTGAACGATGGCACCGGTTCCACAGACCACCGTCCCTGAATCCCGGATGCGGCCTGTGACAACGTTAAATAAAGCGTATACGGCGCGATACCCAGCGGCATGGTACCGACGCTGAATCGGTTATAAAAATCTGCTTCCTTGAGGAATTTATAATCCGTATACAGACGAGTCCACTGTTCGAAAACAGAAATGGCCTCCGGCGTGTTGATGGCCGTCGCCGTCCGACTGTCATTATAGATAGGCAGCCCGCTCTGGGCCATCATCGTCGCATACAGGTTCAGGTTGCCAAGGCCTGTGTCCACCGACGTGGTCGTGGATATCGTTGTGTAGGGAATATACACCTGCATATTGTTGCGCTGAATGACCGTCGCTGCGTGTATGAAATCCTCCCATGTCTCGGGAACCGTCAAACCAAGTTCCTCAAACACATCGCTGCGGTAGAACATACTGAAAAAGGTCTGTGTATCCGGCAGCGCGTAGCATGCATCACTATACCGGTAGGGTTCCTCCGCCCCCGGCTGGAAACGCTCCAGAACGCTGTTAAAATCGTCAAACTGTGTCAAATCGTACAGTGCATGGCGCATCCCCAGGTTCACCGGCTCCGCGCGGGCCATCTGGAGAGCGCAGTCAGGTGAATTTCCCGACAGAATACCCTTGACCAGCGTGGCGTTGACAATTTCCAGCTGCACGCCGATTCCGGTCTCTGGAACGAACGAGTCTTGAATCAATGAGTTTAGAATCATCGCCTGATCCCGGCCCCAGTTCACCCACAGACGGATGGTTTTCTGCGTATCCTGCACCGCAGAAATGGAGCGGTAGTCACGCGTAAACGAGTTGCAGAACCGCTGGAAGCCAAACGACAGCTTCTCAAAAAAGCCCGCTTTATCTCCATTAAATTCCGTGTCATGAGGAACGATTTGTATCTCGTCGATAGCCAGCGGCATGGACGCCATTTCATACAGCCATGAGCTGACGGTACAGTAATTGGTATAGTAATCCTTAATATACTGGTGGGCGGTATAGGGGCGATCCAGCATCAAGCGCAGCACACGCGCCATATTCTCCAACGAGGCGATATACTGGCTGCTTCTCTTTCCCGTCATCGCGCGCATATCCTGCGCCAAGCTCGTCAGCGCATCCAGATTTCTTTGCAGCGTTTTTTCAAAATCTGGAACCTGCCGAAACAGCTCATAGTCACGGTTCATATCCGGCGATTCGCCGGTAATCATGACCATTTTCATATACTCGTCACCCAGGCTGCTCACCAGTTCGGACAGTCTCCGGTAAAAGGGCGCCATATCGCCCAGCGTACCTTCCAGAGACAGTTGATGATCGCCGGCCTTCAGCCAGATAAGATACGGTGTCCCATCCGTATCCGACATGGCGCTGAACTGCCACTGCGGCTTATAGGAAAACTTCAGGTTCTGCGCTTCGGCAAAGGGCGTTTTTCCGTCGATTTTCAACCAGCGATAAGATTCGCCGTTGATAACCTGATCCTGCTTGAAGTGAAAACCAACCTTGTAATACCCGTCTGTTTCCACGGTAAAGTTCCACACCAGCGTTTCTCCCGGCAGCTTCCACGAGCTGCCGCCTATATAGTTCAGTTTAGAAAGGCGCGGGCTGGCCGGTGTCAGGCTGGCCGTACCGTTGTCCGATTTTGGAACCAACGAACGCGTCGATTTTATCGCGGCGTTTTCGCCTTGGATGACCACTGGTTTCACTTGTCCCCCGGTCGGCGCCGGATCGTAGCCCGCTGCTTTATCGATATACGCCTCCGGTTTTTCCGGTGCACGCAACTCGATTTTCTCCAAAGCAAAAGGCACGCCGCCAGCCACAAGAGTCAACTCATGCATTCCCGCGGTCAAATACAGCGTATACGGCCGTGCGATCACACCGCTTGCATCCCTCGCGGGCCAGCTGACAAATGCGTCGTATTCCTCCTGCTCCGGGGTCAGTTCGTTGCCCATGCCGTCCCTGCGCCATTCGCCGTCCTCGTTCCTCCACATACGAGGCAACTCCAGCTTCTCCATACCCTCAAACGGGTATTCGCCATTCACACGAAGTCCCAGCCGAATGTCGACGCCACTGCCTTCCAGCGGCAGGTAAGTCAGCCAAACGGTATACAACGCATCCACAGGAACCTCCGTCAAATAGGTGACGGTACCCTCGCCATTGCTCCAAAGGAGCACATTTTTTCCATCCGCATATTGCTCCTTCGTCTGTACGTCGGCGGAATCTTCCCTTATGTAATCCGCGCCCGCGACACGGATTTCCTCCTTTGCGGCGGGAATCCCGGTCAGGCCAGCGAGATAGCTCTCATATCCTCCCGCGTCCGTTTTGGTCGTGTCTTGCTCAACCGCGGCTGTTACCGGTTCTGACTGTGCCGCCGCTGTCTGGGGCAGCGTAACACACAGCAAGCCGCCTATCGTCACGATAACCAGACAGAAACCGGAGAGCCCTTTCAAACGCAGCATAGCTCGAATATCCTTTCTCAAAACGGTACTCGCTGACCGGCAGCGGAGACCAAATTAACCAACAACATACAAATCGCCGAGTCCGGGCTTCTGATAAAGGCGGATCCAATCGATCCAGTAATCCATCGGAAACGCCGAGGTATCGTCGACAAGGGCGTTTTCTCCCGGAGACCACCGGCTGTATGGCGTAAATAGGTGATTATTGAGAAGGATAAATAACGGGTCATGGAAACCGTCCATATCTCCACCCGCATCAAAATCTCTGGATAGATCAAATGTCATATACGGCTCGCTATCCACATACATCGTCATGGCGTCCGGTGTCCATTCAAAACCATAGAGATGGTATTCCTCATTTAAGCTGGTACTGTCCCGAAAGGAATACCGGATTCTCTCCGCGTAAGGGAATTGCGTGTGCGCACCGTCAGCATACCACTTATGAATATTGGAAGCCAGCGTGGTTTTGCTTGCGAAAACCTCAAACACATCCACTTCCACCATGTATGCCATGGTGGCCCTCGGCGCAAGCTTGCCTGTGGCGGACTTCATCCAGAACGACGGCCAGGCACCTTTCTTGAAGGGCACCTTTGCCCGCATTTCGAGAAAACCATATCGAAAATGCATCCGATCGAACGTGGTGATCGAATAACAAGTCGTATAATGCGGGCCGCCGTCGTCCACGTTCTTATCACGGATGGCGCTCAGCTTCAGCTGGCTGTCCTCAACACGCATAACCGCGGGGTTCGACTCGTCCGCCAAACCGGTATCCTCGCTTCCCCGCATACTCTCCAGAAGCTGCCACCTGGCAGGATCCAGCACGCTCCCGTCAAATTCATCATGCCATACCAGTGTGTAGCCGCCCGGCTTCGAGATATCCATATGTAATCCCCCATTCCCTTCCATCGCTTTTTTCACCCGTTTCACATCGAATCCTATCCCTGCTTGGTGTGCAGCTCACCAACGCCTGGCTCCTGGTACAGGCGAACCCAATCCACACAATACTCGATGGGGAATTTTGTATAGTCGTTGGCGATGGCCTCCGGATTCGGAATATACGCGCCATGTTCCGTAAACAAGTGATTGCTCATCATGAAGTACATGCAATCGTGGAAGCCGTCCATGTTCCCGCCTTCATCAAAATCGTAGGACAGGTCAAATGTCATATAGTCAACACCGTCAATGCTCATGGTCATTTTCTCCGGCGTCCATTCAAAACCGTAGAGATGATACTCCTCGTTGAGATTGTAATAGTTCTCGAACCGATAACTTTCCTTTTTTCCCCCGGGATACTGCGTATGAGTTCCATTGGCATACCATTTATGCAGGTTCGGAGAAAGTGTGTGAACACTTGAGAACACCTCCAGGATATCCACCTCCGCGAAATAGTCGGTGGTTTTCCTCGGTGCCAGCTTTCCAGTCGACTTCATCCAAAAAGACGGCCATGCGCCCTGCTTGTAGGGTAGTTTCGCGCGCATAACCAGATACCCGTACTTATAATTCATCGTTTCTTGGGTGCTGACGGTTTGAGCCGTGGCGTACCGGACCATGGGCTCGACCGGGCTGAAATACCGGCGCGCACTCATCTGGAGGTAGCCATCCGCTACCTTGACGTAATCCGGATTTTCATCGTTCATCAGCACGAGATCAGGGCGCGGTCCCATGTCGGTGCCAAAGTGCCATTTCAAGTCGTCCAGCGAGTCGCTGTCGAACTCATCGCCCCATACATACACATATTTTTCCAGCATCTTTGTTCCAAAATCAAAGGTTTTCTGATAGGGCATGATATTGCCCGTAGCCGTACTATTCGCAATAAATTGAGTTATCGCCCTATGCGCCGCGACATAGTGTCCTAGGTCAAACACCAGTTTCTTCCCCTTAACTGATACCGCATAGGCATTATCATCCAGGCTCTTGTTACTTTGGCTACGGTTGGTTTTACCTATCAGGATTTCCTTGTCGGTTTCCTTCTGGCTATCCTTGACTATCGGCAGGTCCACTTGATATTTCTGCGCATAAAATGCTTTGAGGCGTTCCGCCGCCTGGAGTACCTCGCGTTCGGCCGCGGCCGGGACCACGATGGTATATCCAGCCGGACCGTCCCATTTGACGGAGGCTACCGTCGTCGTCGTGGTGCGAGAGGTTGTGGTGGAGCGCTCGGCGGACAACACCGTCGTCTGCGTGCCGTCTGTCTGCGGCGCGCCGGTGGAGCCGGTCGTCTCCGCCGTCGCCGACGCAGTGGTGGTTCTCTCAATCGTTTTGGAACCGCTTCCCGTGGACATCGTGGAGGACGTCTCCTTGTTAGAGGTCGGCTGATTTGTGCACGATGAAAGGCTGAGGCCGAGTACCACGGCTAGAATAAAGGCTGCTTTTCTCATCTGAACTTACCTCCCTGTTCTGCGTCCCACATCGTACGCACGATCATCAAGTTGACTCAAAAATCACAGGTATATTTTTCAATTATATAGTTTCGGTCCAAAATATGCAAAGGAATTTTTATACATTTCCATCTTAATTCCATGGTTTTCTTGAATTCTAAGCATCCGCCCTATGCCAGAAGCGACTCTAGCGAAGCCCCCATGGCCGGGCACACTTCAAACGTTTCCTGTTCATAATCCACCGTTATCGCCGTGCCATCGGTATACGTTATTGCGTATCGGCCGGGTGCGATATGTTCATGAGATTCCATAAACTCCGTTTGCAGGTGTCGAACCTGCTTATAAAGGTCATACGCCTCTTTTATTTTAGAAACGCTGTATTTGATTTCCTCCGGACTCCGGATGGTCAAATCCTCTTTTCCCATCCATACATTGTTGTTATAGAAGTCGGAATGGATATAGATGACCGGCCGGCCGCCATACTCGATCAACTTCAACATCTGTTTTTTATCTTTTATTGGGAAATTGACGGTGTCGGTAGACGGGTTATATAAAATAATCCCATGATACACCAGCGCGAAAAACGGTATGCTCTCGGAAAAAAAAGCAGCATCGGGCATGGACGATTCAAACTCATCGTATAAGCCCCAGTCCAGATACCGGGATGCGAAGTCGTAACAGCCCTCGGAACTGAATCCGCCGAACAATTCATGCGAGAACTCCATAATCTTCTCGTGATACCGAAGGGCCTGCCCGGGCGTTACCGGATGACGGCTGTCAAAGCAGTCCCTCAGTGGTATGATAGACAGCACGTCGACATAGTGTAAACCCCGGAATCCCAACTCCGCGACCCGGGGAAGGGTCTTCTGTGCGAGCTCCCAGGCCTTTTGAGGACATAAATGATACATGGTCCCACCACTCCATGGCACGGGATCCGTCACCTTTTCTCCGTTTCTATCCCGGCGAATTAAGTCCTCGTCCCAATTATCGGCAATTGTATAGGCATCCGTACTGTTGGTATGACAGGTGATCTGGTACCCGTTCGCCTGGGCGTATGCGATAAGCTCACATAAGGCTTCCTCACCACCCAGCCGTTCTTCAACCGGAAAGACCTGGGGCCAGCGACCGTCATGTCCGCTCTTATTCCAGCCCACCAGACACAGCTGGGCCTTGTCAACCCCCTGCGCTTTCAGCTCGTCGATGATTTTCATAACCTGTGCGAAGGTACACGCAACTTTCATATCCGGTTCATTTTCTGCCGTCTGTTCCAATACCTCGGGAGGCGCCGGCTTCCAGCCCATCCGGATACGTATCTCAATAGAGTCCCGCGCGTATTCCAATTCCTGTCTGGTCTTTACCCTTTCCGCCAAAGGAACGCACCGTTTATTTCTCAGTTGATAATCTCGATAGGCCTTCGCCATCTCCGGATAACCCGCCCCATCCGCCAGACGATGGATTTCTAAGCCAATGGCCTCGTCCGGCTTTCTGCCGTACAGGTGGATTCTCGGATATATATAGTAGCAGCCGTCTTTCACGCCCATCACCATCGAAACGTCGTACCACATCCCGGTAACAATGGCTATGGCGCAACGGGTGTTCTTAACGCCGAAAACACGCATGGCGCTTTGATAGGTGTGTTCTTGATTTTCGGTTTGATCGAAACGGCATAGCCAGCTCCCGCCATTGCGGACCCCGGCGGCCAGATAATATCCGTGTGTGCCGACCTCTGTGTTAAAGGCTGGAAGGAGAATGTCGATATACTCCGCGCCGCAAATTTGTTCAGGTTGGATTTGTATACGTTCGACACCGTTTGTTTTCTGAATATCCACAGGATATTCGTTACCCAAGTCGTCAACCGCTTTTGCATCCTTTAAAAACATCTGTGTCTAGCCTCCACTTTTCCCGCTTGCGAAAGGGGGTTTTAAATTGACGGCTCAGCACGCCCATTTCCTCCAGATGGATATAACACGCCACGTCGCAGGCGCGTCCGCAAATGGAGCACGGATAACTGTGCATAGCCGGGGGATAAAAATAGATATGATCCAAAATACGGCGGGCCGTGTCCGGCGTCACGCGAGCCTCTCCGGCAATGATCGCCAATCTGTCCTCCATATCTTGAAAAGCGTCCGGAGGCATGAAAGGGTTTGTCGCCCCGTTCGCCCCATTATAATAGACTGCGCACTGCCAGGGATCGACCGTACCATACCGGTCAATTGCACCGCCGGGACAGGCCGCCGCGCAC
>CALLDR010000003.1 GCA_937997955.1 uncultured Emergencia sp.
TCTTTATCAACAGAGGTGAAACACTTGGTCTTGTTGGTGAGTCCGGATGCGGTAAGACAACAACAGGACGTACACTGCTCCGTCTTTATGAACCGACGGGCGGCAGAATTATTTATGATGATAAGGTTATTTTTGATAAAGAGAAGAAGATTGCAGAGAATATGCTGCCTTATCGTAAGAAAATGCAGATTGTATTCCAGGATCCATACGCCAGTCTGGACCCGCGTATGACAGTCGGTGATATTGTCGGTGAACCAATTGATATCCACCATCTTGCATCTTCCAAGCAGGAGCGTTATGATATGATTATCGAGATGCTTCGTCGCGTTGGTCTGAACTCCGAGCATGCGAATCGTTATCCGCATGAGTTCTCAGGCGGTCAGCGTCAGCGTGTCGGCATTGCAAGAGCATTGGCTGTTCATCCGGAATTCATTGTGTGTGATGAGCCGATTTCCGCGCTGGATGTTTCTATTCAGGCGCAGGTTATCAATATGTTTGAGGATCTGCAGGAGAGCATGAATCTGACTTATCTGTTCATTGCCCATGATCTGTCCGTTGTTAAGCATATTTCCAACCGTATCGGCGTTATGTACCTTGGCAGAATGGTTGAACTTGCCGACAGCTATGAGCTGACAATGCACAGCCTGCATCCATATACAAAGAGTCTGATCTCTGCGATCCCGATCGCAGACCCGAAGCAGGCAAGGGCCAGCAAGCGTATCGCTCTTGAAGGCGATGTACCTAGCCCGCTGAATCCACCTTCAGGATGCCGTTTCAGAACACGCTGCCCATATGCAGACGAGCAGTGTGCGAAGGAAGTTCCGGAATTCAAGGAAGTGGCTCCGGGACATTATGCAGCTTGTCATCATCTGGACAAGTGCAACTAAAAGTATCGTTTCACAGACAGCGCTGTGAATGGTATAATGTGTAATTGTTCAGAGCTAAGCAAAATTTCAAAAAACAGGTATAAAATGCGTAGCATTTTGGAGGTTAGCTCTGAACAGTTACTATAATATTATAAATTGTGATAAGCAGTTATGCAGAATGCATAATGTTTATAGAAAACGCAAATTGTTCGGAGCCATGGTCCAAGCGGTTGGTTCTGAGCATCTGCAAAAAAGAAAAGGAGAAGAGAACATGAAAAAGAGAATCTTACCTCTTCTGCTGACAGCTGCTATGGTAGCTGGTCTGGCAGGCTGCGGCAGCACCGCTGCAAAAGAAACAACAGCAGCAAGCGACAACAACCAGACAACAGCAGAATCCACAGAAGCTGGCAGCACTACCGGCGAGAAAATCCTGAAAGTTCAGGTTGGTCCTGACCCAGAAACTGTTGACCCTGCACTGAATAGTGCTGTAGATGGCGGTAACATGATCCTTCATGCATTTGAAGGCCTTCTGACTCTTGATGAGAATGGCCAGTTAAAGGAAGGACAGGCAGAATCATGGGAGACATCCGAAGATGGTCTTACATGGACATTCCACTTAAGAGACGGCCTTAAATGGTCAGACGGCACAGATCTGACAGCTGAAGATTTCGTTTACAGCTGGCAGCGTGTATGTGATCCTAATGTAGCAGCTCCATACGCTGAGACAGTTCTTGGTATGGTTAAAGGCTATGATGAAGCAGTAGCAGGCGATATCACAAAACTTGATGTACAGGCTCCTGATGAGAAGACAGTTGTTGTAAATCTTGCACATCCTTGCTCATATTTCGGCGAACTTGCAGCATTCGCAACATTAAACCCTGTTCAGAAAGCAACAGTTGAAGCAAATGGTGATGCTTGGGCAACATCTGCTGATACTTATATCTCCAATGGTCCTTTCATGATGACAGAATGGGTACCTGGATCACACATCACATTCAGCAAGAATCCTAACTACTGGAATGCTGAGGCTATCAAACTTGACAAGCTTGAGTTTGAACTGATCGAAGACTCCAACGCAGCTTACAGTGCATACACAAGTGGCGAAGTTGATATGATCAAAGATGTTCCTACAGAAGAAATTCCTAGCCTTCAGGGCAATGAAGAATTCCATGTAGATCCTATCATTGGTACATACTATGTCAGCCTGAACCTTCAGAAAGAATATTTCCAGGATGCAAGAGTACGTAAGGCATTAAGCCTTGCAATCGATCGTAACTACGTAGCGAATACTCTGATGCAGGGTACATATTCACCTGCAAGCGCAATTGTAGGTCCTGGCTGGTTAGATACAGATGGTTCTTCATTTGCTGAAAATGCAAATGGCGGCACACCTTACATCGACAATGACAACTTCGATGCTAACCTTGAAGAAGCTAAGAAGTTACTGGAAGAAGCTGGCTATCCAAACGGCGAAGGCTTCCCACAGATCGAGTACACAACAAATGATGCAGGTTACCACAAGGTTGTAGCTGAGTACTTACAGCAGGCTTGGGCTGCAATTGGTATCGACCTTAAAGTCAACATCGTTGAATGGGCAAGTTTCACACCAATGCGTCGTAACGGCGAATTCGATGTTGCTCGTAACGGTTGGGTAGGTGACTACACAGATCCATCCAACATCCTTGAACTGTTCTGCACAACAAACGGCAACAACGATGGTAAATACACTAATGCAGACTTTGATGCAGCTATCGAAGATTCCAGAGTTACAACAGATGCAACTACACGTTCAGCAGACCTTCACAAAGCAGAAGACCTTCTGATGGAAGATGCAGGTTGTATTCCAATCGCTTACTACAACGATTTCTGGCTGCAGAGCAGCAAGATCACAGGTGCTTGGCATTCAGCTAACGGTTTCTGGTACTTCATGTATGCAGATATCACAGAATAAAATGACGGTTCAGCTCAAGTAACTTGAAACGCTGATCATGAATAAAACTCCCTGAAAACAACGTGCATCCGCACGAAACGTTTTCAGGGAGTTTTCGTAATTAGACGTTAAGGAAGTTATCTAAAATGAAATGTCTGATTATGTTGTAAAAGTTGAATTGTTAAGAGAAGGTATAACGTTGAAAATCATTAGAAAATAGAATATAATAGAAAAGGTTTTGGAAAGCGTGTATGGGGGGAATGAAAATGGATATTGAAAAAGGTGTTGATAAAGAATTACTTTCAAAGTTTGAATTTTATAATTATGGCCATGCATTAGAGATTTTAAATGATGCTTTTCCTAAAGAATGGAGTGAAATACAAGATTGCCTTAGGAAGTTGAAAATGACTGTTTCGGATATTAAAAAATTTGGAGGAAATGAATCTCCTATTCCGAAAAAATTTGATGATGTATTGTATCCGTTGGGTTGGAGAGAGATTCGTATAAGTGCTGATCTTGTGGTAAAAAAATATCCAAGACAAAAGGCACAAAGAAGAGGACGTTTTGCAGAAGAACCCTATGAGGTGGAAACAATTGAAGGGTATATAGATGGACATAATATAGATTTTTTAAAAAATAGAGTAGCATTTGATTTGGAATGGAATAGTAAAGATCAGACTTTTGATAGGGATTTGTTAGCGATGAGAACATATTTTGATTGTGGATTGATTGATGTTGGTGTCATTGTGACGAGAGCTGAAAATTTGAATGAAATATTTAAAAAGGAGCTTGATTCCAGAGGGCAAAGCTTGATAAAAAAGTATGGGTCAAGTACTACTTGGATGGGAAAATTGCTCTATAGATTAGATTCAAGAAGAAATGGTGGATGCCCCATTTTGGCAATAGGAATAGGAAAGACTAACTATTAAAAGTCAAGTCTAAAATGAAAATTTTTTGAATGAA
>CALLDR010000004.1 GCA_937997955.1 uncultured Emergencia sp.
TCCATTTCCTCCACAAACTGGCTGATGAGTCTCACGGGATCATTGTCTGGAATACATACATTAAACCCTGCATGCATGCGCGTACAGGGGGGTGTTTGTTTTTTGCATACGTAAAGGGCGGCCGCCCTAACGGTTATTTTCCGTTAATGCGACAGCCTCTTCTCTTTGCGCTGCGGCGCGCGGCCTATCTCCAGCCGCAGGGTTGCGGCTTTTTCTTTTTTTTTGTATAATAAAGCACAGGGCAGGAAAGCGAAGCATGAAACGGTAATAGGCGATAAAGGAGTAAGAAATAGAATGAAACAATTGGATCAAAACATCGTGCTCATCGGATTTATGGGAACAGGAAAGACCACTGTGGCCAACGCGCTGAAACGGCGCTTTGGCATGGAGATCATCGAGATGGATCAGATCATCGCGGAGCGGGAGGGCATGACCATTCCGGAGATCTTTGAAAAACACGGAGAAGCATATTTTCGGGACGCGGAGACCGATCTGCTCATAGAACTGCAGGAGCGGAAAAACGTGATCATCTCCTGCGGCGGCGGCACACCCCTCCGCGAAAAAAACGTGGCAGAGATGAAGAAAAACGGCAGAGTGGTTTTGCTGACCGCGACGCCGGAGACGGTATTTAATCGGGTAAAGGACAGTCACGACAGGCCGCTGATCGAGCAGAACAAGAACGTCGGGTTCATCGAGGAAATGATGGAACAGCGCCGTCCTAAATACGAGGCGGCGGCGGATATCATCATCTATACAGATCAAAAAAGCGCCTCTGAGATCTGTGAGGAGATCGCCGCGAAGGTCTGCGAGGGGCAGGCAAAATAGCGAAAGCGAAATAGAAAGAGAGGAAACTATGGATACGAGAATTTCCGGGAAGACCAGACTGCTGGGCGTGATCGGCACGCCTATCAAACATTCCGGCTCCCCAGTCATGTATAATTTCTGCTTTGATCACTATGGACTGGACTGCGTATATCTGGCCTTCGACTGTGACGAGTCCCAGGTAAAGGATACCCTGGCGGCCATGCGCCGTCTCAACCTGCGCGGCGCCAACGTGACCATGCCGTGCAAGCAGGAGGTGGCGAGAAATATGGACAAGCTGTCTCCTGTGGCAGCGTTCATCGGCGCGGTGAATACCATCGTCAATGACGGCGGCGTGCTGACCGGCCACATCACCGACGGCATGGGCGTGGTGCTGGATCTGCAGGATCATGGACACTCCATCAAAGGGAAGGACATCGTGCTGCTGGGGGCAGGCGGCGCGGCGACAGCTATCATGGCACAGTGCGCCATAGACGGAGCCAAGTCGATAACCGTGTTCAACCGGGGCGAGGAGGCCCTGAACAAAGCGAGAGCCATCGGAGAGAACATGATGTCAGACGGCGTCGCCTGCGAAATGGCCTTTTACCTGACAGCAGAGTCGGACCTGATGAGCGAAAAGATCCGCGGAGCGGACATTTTGATCAACGCTACGTCTGTGGGCATGCGGCCGATGACGGAAGGACAGTCCCTCGTTGCGGACATGACCGCCTTCCACGAGGACCTGGTGGTCTACGACGTGATCTACAATCCGCCGGTCACAAAGCTGATGCGGGACGCGCTGGACCACGGCTGCAAAGCGGAAAACGTCATCGGCGGCAAAGGCATGCTGCTGTGGCAGGGCGCGGGCGCGTTCAAGCTGTACACCGGTCTGGAGATGCCGGCCCAGGAGCTGAAGGCATTTCTGGCGGAACGGGAAGCCGAAGGCGCGGAGCCTCTGCGGGACGTTGCCGAAAACGTACCGTATTGACCCATATTGAACGGGATTGACCGGGCGCGGAGGCGGACCCGGGAAGACCATCAAAAGCAAAAGCACAAGCACAATCAAAAGCACAATCAAAAGCATAATCAAAATCAAAATCAAAATAATTAAAATCAAAATCACACAGGAGGAATCAGATGCATATTACAGTTTTAAACGGAAGTCCCCGTCCCGCGGGCAACACGGAGATCATGGCGGACGCCTTTATCAAAGGCGCTTCAGAAAAAGGACATACAGTGGTAAAGATCAACCTGGCCGGAAAAAAGATCAGCGGCTGTCTTGGCTGCCAGAAATGCTTTACGGCAGAAGGCGTTTGCGTACAGAAGGACGACATGGCCCAGATTCTGGACGTGCTGGATCAGACGGACATGGTGGTTTTCGCGTCACCCGTGTACTGGTTTGATATTACGGCGCAGCTGAAATGCGTCATCGACAGGATGTATGCCAGAGCCGTCAAAGGGTTCCACTTCAACAAAGTCGCCCTGCTGCTGGACTCCTGTTCCGAAGGGGTTTACGATGCCGCCATCACCCAGTACAAGGCCATGAACGCCTATCTGCGCTGGGAAGATCAGGGCATCATCACCATCGCGGGAATGGAAGCAAAAGGCGATATGAAGGACGCGCCAAAGCTGGCCAGCGTCTGTGAACTGGGACGTTCTCTGTGATACGGGCCGGACAAAGTGAGAAGAAAACAGGAGTGAGAACAGGATGAATTACGATTTTTCAACGATCATAGACAGAAGCGGCACCTACTCCATGAAGTGGGACGTGGCAGAGGGTGAACTGCCCATGTGGGTGGCGGATATGGAATTTCAGGCAGCGCCGGAGATCCGGGCGGCCATCGCAAAGCGGGCGGAGCACGGTGTCTTCGGCTATACCGTGCCGCCGGAGACGTGGTATGAGGCATATATCGGCTGGTGGCGGGATCGGCATGACTTTTCCATGGAAAGAGAATGGCTGACCTTTACCACCGGCGTGATCCCGGCCATTTCCACGGCTGTGCGGCAGTTGACCGCGCCGGGAGAGGGCGTGGTGGTCCTGTCTCCGGTCTACAACCACTTCTACGTCTCCATTGAAGACAACCAGCGGCGCGCTGTGGAAAGCCCTTTGATCTGCGAGGACGGCGCGTACCGCGTCGACTTTGACGATCTGGAATCGCGGCTGGCCGACAAGGCCAACCGGCTGCTGGTGTTCAGCAATCCTCACAACCCGACAGGAAATCTGTGGGACCGGGAGACGCTGGCCAGGGTAGGCGCTCTGTGCGATCAATACGATGTGCCCGTGGTGGCTGACGAGATCCACTGTGATCTGACCGATCCGGGGCTGGCCTACGTGCCCTTCGCCTCCGTGTCGGAAGCCTGCGCCCGCCGCAGCATCACCTGTATCGCGCCGACAAAGGCGTTTAATATCGCGGGGCTGCAGACTGCCGCCATCTGTGTGCCGGATCAAAAGCTGCGCCGCCTGATGAAGAAGGGGCTGGATCTGGCCGACGCCAGGATGCCGGGGGCCTTCGCCATCGACGCCGCTATCGCCGCCTTTACGCAGGGCGGACCGTGGCTGGACGCTTTGCGCGAATATCTGTATGAGAACAAAAAGGCGGTTAAGAAATTTTTGAAGGAGCATCTGCCTTTGATCGGCGTTTCTGACGCGCCCGCCACCTATCTGATGTGGCTGGATTTCAGCCGGGTTTCCGATGACGGAGGCCAGCTGTGCAGATGGATACGTCAGGAAACCGGCCTGTATCTCAGCGCCGGTGAGATCTTCCGCGGCGACGGGCCGTCTCATGCCCGTCTGAACATCGCCTGCCCGCGGGAGATGCTGAAGGACGGTCTGGGCCGTCTGGCCCGGGGCGTTGAAACCTACAGAGACTGTGGATATGACCAAAGCTGCGGAGGTGACAAAAGATGAAAGAACGGAATTTGTCCTGCGTAGACTGCGGCGTCTGCGTCTGCAGCAGCGAGGACGGGACATATCCGGGGTTCTGTTTGACTGCGAACATGGACGAGGCAGTGAAGGCGGAGATCATGGAACGCTACGATGACGAGGTAAACAGAAAGGTCATGCAGACGGCCGCCGCCGTGGAATACGAGGGCTACTGCCGGTGGCCCCGGGTGCAGGAAACGGTGGAGTTTGCCAAACGAATGGGCTTTCACAAGATCGGCATCGCCACCTGCGTGGGTTTGATCCGGGAAAGCCGGGCCCTTGCCAGAGTTCTGCGCAGCCATGGGTTCGAGGTGTACGGCATCGGCTGCAAGATCGGAGCGGTGCCGAAGACAGATGTGGGAATCGACCGGGCATGCAGCGCGGTGGGCAGCAACATGTGCAACCCGATCATGCAGGCAGAGCTTTTGAACCGCGAAGGAACTGAGCTGAATATCGTCGTAGGCCTGTGCGTGGGCCACGACAGCCTGTTCTACAAGTATTCTCAGGCTGTGACCACGACTTTGATCGCCAAGGATCGGGTGACCGGCCACAACCCGGCGGCAGCCCTGTACAATCTGGATTCCTACTACGGCAGACTGTTAGAAGATGAGTAGAAGCGCCCTCAGGGGCGCGCCGTCCGCTGACAGGCAAAACCTTGCCGGGCAGTGCTCTGAGTCGGGCGGAATCTGGTGCCGGGAGGAGCTGAGGCAAAATGGACCGGCGCGGCCAGAGGCCGCGCCGGTGCAGTCAACATAGTCTGAGGTCAACGGGACGGGCGGATCAGCGCAGCAGAGGAATGCCGCCGGTCAGCTTGTTGATCTTTTTCTTCGGGCCGCACAGGCCGATTCCGATGTAGGTCAGGTCGGTCATATCGTTCAGGGCCAGCTTTTCCATGTATTCGCTGTAGTGGTTGCAGGTCTGGGCCAGCTGGGAAAAGTCCACGACGGCCACCTGGTCAAACTCCGGCTCGTAAAGCCGGGCCAGAAGCTCTTTGATCATGGACGGATTGCCGCGGAGAATGGGAATCGGAAGAGCCGTGATGCCCCGGTGGACCTTGCCGGAGTGGTCCTCGATGTCCGGGCCGACGATGTCCGGGCGGATCTTGCCTATGGTGATGCCTAAAATGGCGGCGGTGTTGGCCAGCAGCCCCGCGGGAAGGGTTTCGTCCAAGATGATGACGCATTTGTCTGTCTGTTGTATATCCATGCTAAACTTCCTTTCTATTTTCTGACTTTTTGCTTTCTGACTTTCTATTTTCTGAAAATGTCCCGGTACATTCCCGGCGACAGGCCGATAAATCGGGTGAAGTACCGGTTGAAATGGCTTTGATCGGTGAATCCCGTGGCCGCGGCGGCTTCCACAGGCGTGGCTCCAGCGGCCAGAAGCTCCTTTGCCCGGTTGATGCGCAGCGTCTCCAGGTACCGGTAAGGCGTAATGCCCTTTTCCCGGGTGAACGCCCGCAGCAGCGTGGATTTGCTCATGGCCGCGACGCCGCAGAGGTCGTCCAGCGAGATGTGCTCGTCGAAGTGGGCTTCCATGTAGCGGCAGGCTTCCGCGATTTCATCAAAGGGGTTTCCGTCCGGGGCTTCCGACTCGTCACGGCAGTGGGCCATGAGAAGGGCTGTCAGTTCGAGGAGCAGATCTTCCTTCTGCGGGTCCTGAACGCCGTCAAAGATCATCTCGTTGAGCCGGAAGATGGTCTCCGCCGCCTCCGGGTCCTTTACGGCCGGCGTTGTGAAGGACGGCTGAAAAGGCCGGCCGGCGGCTTCTTCCGTCAGATCCGCCATGACCTGCGGAACCACGTTGAGCCCGTAAAAATGCAGAGGAGAATCCCTGTAGGGCAGACAGGCGTGGTTTTGCTGAGGCTGCAGCAGGATCACGTCGCCCTTTGACACATGGTATTCCCGGCCGAGGCAGGTCATGGTCCGGCGGCCGTCCTTGATGAATCCGATGGTGTAATGGTCGTGGAAATGATTGGGAAAGGGCTGCAGCACACCTTTAAATCGATAGGCCTCGATGCCCAGTTCCCTGTCATAGCGGATATTCCGCAGTTCTTTCTGAGGCATGTCCACGTCCCGGATTTCTTTCCTTTGTATAGTATTCAGCGGTCTCTCCAAGAAGATCACCTCCTTTGCCTGTTTTCAGTTTACCACAAAATGAGCCGGCGGTCTTGCACGATATCGTCAAAATCACAAAATCGACGCAAACCAAAAGACCTCATCTTTCGACGAGGTCTTTTGGTTGCGATATTAATTAAGAAAGAACGTTCAAAAGAAATTATTGTGTAACCCTATCTCCTTTTGACAAACTCAGTATAGCAATTTTTTGTGTCGATTGTGTCAAGGAATCTTATCGCTCTTGTGGACTTTTTCGTCATGGAAACGTCATTTTCCAGAACACGGGCAACATTTTCTCTTTTTTTGACAAAAATCAGCCCATATATCTTTGGATGGGAACACGCCGCCCGATGATGAGCGAAGTTACACTGCGCTTTTTCTGCGACTGACCTGCGGCTGCCTCGCGGCGGGAGATAAAACTGCTTGTTGACCGGTTAAATTCGTGATATGATGATATCAGATTTTATTTTGTAACATTTTAGGAGAAGACGTTGAAAGAATCGAAGTTAATCGGAAACAGAAGCTTTTACGGGAAGGTGCTGATGATCACCATTCCCATCATGGTCCAGAACGGCATCACCAATTTCGTGAGCCTGCTGGACAACATCATGGTGGGACAGGTGGGAACGGAGCAGATGTCCGGCGTGGCCATCTGCAATCAGCTGATCTTTGTGTTCAATATATGCGTCTTTGGCGCGGTGGCCGGAGCCGGCATTCTCGGCGCCCAGTTTTTCGGCAGCGGCAACCACGAGGGCATGCGGTATACCTTCCGCTTCAAGTTCCTTTGCGGCCTGGCGCTCAGCGGGCTGTTCGCCCTGGTGTTCCTCTGCGGCGGAGACACTTTGATCGGGGCCTTTCTTCATGAAAGCTCCGGCGGCGGTGATCTGGACGCCACGCTGGACTACGGCAGAGGATACCTCCGGATCATGGTCCTGGGGCTGCTGCCCTTTGCCGTCGCCCAGGTCTACTCCGGCACCCTGCGGGAAACGGGACAGACGGTGGTGCCTATGGTCGGAGGGATCATCGCGGTGGCGGTCAACCTGGTCTTCAACTATATTCTGATCTTCGGCAAGTTGGGCGCCCCTGCCATGGGCGTGCTGGGCGCGGCGGCCGCCACGGTGCTGTCCAGATTCGTCGAGCTGGCCATTATCGCGGTCTGGACCCACAGGCACAGCGGACAAAACCTGTTCATCTGCGGGGTGTACCGCGGGTTTCACATTCCGGCGTCTCTGGCGCGTCAGATCTTCAAGGTGGGAACGCCGCTGTTCGTCAACGAAGTGATGTGGTCCGGCGGAATGGCTTTGATCGCCCAGTGCTATTCCCTGCGCGGCCTGGAGGTGGTGGCCGCTGTCAACATCTCGAGCACCATAGGAAACGTGTTCAACGTGGTGTTCATCTCCCTGGGAAACGCGGTGGGCATCATCATCGGGCAGCTGCTGGGCGCGGGAAAGCTGGAGCAGGCCCGCAGAGAGGACAACCAGCTGATCGCCTTCTCCGTATTCTGCTGCGCGGTGACCGGCTGGATCATGTTCCTGATCGCGCCGCTGTTTCCGCAGATCTATAACACCGATGCCGGCATTCAGGCCCTGGCCTCCAGCTTTATTCGGATCTCAGGACTGTGCATGCCGATCTTCGGCTTTACCAACGCTGCCTACTTTACTCTGCGCTCTGGCGGCAAGACCGTGATCACGTTCCTCTTTGACAGCGTGTTCATGTGGGTGGCGGTCATTCCGGTAGTCTTCTGTCTGAGCCGGTTTACCGGGCTGTACATCGTGTGGATCTATCTGACCTGCCAGCTGATGGACCTGATCAAATGCGCCATCGGCTTCGCGCTGGTGAAAAAGGGCGTTTGGATGGAAAACATCGTAAGTGAAGACGACGGGAATCGATGAGCAAAGGGCGGTTCTCACGTGATGACCGCGTGATGACCGAAGGAACTGTTTTCCTTGCGTTAACCGCGGCCTTCATCTATAATAGAGATATCGAAAGCTAACATCAAGAAAGATATGGAGGATAAAACATGGACAAAAATAAACGGCCTGATTCGATGGAGCGGATCACGACTCCGGCTCTCGCGGAGGCATTTATAGAGGAACAGATCGAAGCTGTCAAGGCGCAGGTAGGCGATAAAAAGGTTTTGCTGGCTCTGTCCGGCGGCGTGGACTCCTCAGTGGTCGCGGCCCTTTTGATCAAAGCCATCGGCAGCCAGCTGGTCTGCGTCCACGTCAATCACGGCCTGCTGCGCAAGGGAGAGCCTGAGCAGGTGGTCGAAGTGTTCAGAAACCAGATGAACGCCAATTTGATCTATGTGGACGCTGTAGACCGGTTCCTGGACAAGCTGGCAGGGGTTGCCGACCCTGAGCGGAAGCGGAAGATCATCGGCGCGGAGTTCATCAGGGTCTTTGAAGAGGAAGCCCGCAAGCAGGAAGGCATCGAGTTCCTCGCTCAGGGGACCATCTATCCGGATATTTTGGAGAGCGACGGCGTCAAAGCGCACCACAATGTGGGCGGACTGCCGGAGGATCTGCAGTTTGAGCTGGTGGAGCCGGTACGGCTGCTGTTCAAGGACGAGGTGCGCGTAGTGGGCAAGGCTCTGGGCCTGCCTGACAGCATGGTATTCCGTCAGCCGTTCCCTGGTCCCGGCCTGGGCGTCCGCTGTCTGGGCGCGATCACCCGCGACCGGCTGGAAGCCGTCCGTGAGTCTGACGCTATCCTCCGTGAAGAGTTCGCGAAGAACGGCCTGGAAGGCAAGGTATGGCAGTATTTTACGGCGGTGCCTGACTTCAAGTCGGTGGGCGCTGTAGACGGAAAGAGGACCTTCGCCTATCCTGTCATCATCCGCGCGGTCAACACTGTAGACGCTATGACGGCGACCGTTGAGGACGTACCGTTCGCGCTGCTGCAGCACATCACCGAGCGCATTACCCATGAGGTGGAAGGGGTCAACAGAGTGTGCTACGACCTGACGCCGAAGCCAGTGGGGACGATCGAGTGGGAATAATTCGAAAATCTTTAAACCCTTGGAATTCCAAGGGTTTTCTTTTGCAGTGGGCCAGATTTGAGCCATTTTTTCGTAATTAAACGGTTTTATAGAAATGGAGAATCAGAAAGTTTTAATTACGAAAACGTGCAAATTCGCTGAGAGATCGAAGATATGATACCTGAACTTGGGTACAAGGAGCGTATGACATACAAAAAAGGCTGAATCACAAGCGGTGAAAGGAAGCATTAACTTGGGAGATTTTTTGCTGACAAATCATTTGTCTCAGCGCTAAATTCTCAAAAACAATTGGAATTTCAATATCTGAGCAAAGTGCCGAAAAAAGGGCACTTGACAAAAATGATACTTTACATATACTTTGCGGTGTTGTAGAATGGTAACGCTGAATAGTGTACCTTTAAGCAGATAACTTGAATCCGCTCCCATGTACTGTATGAGGAATACAGGCACTTGGGGTTAGGCACGGCACTTATGGGAGCAATGCTGCAGTTTCTGAAAGACAAAGGATACTGGCAGGCCTCACTATCCGTACAGAAAACAAATTATGCCGTCGATATGTACCGAAAAGTGGGTTTAAGGAGGAGATCATGAGAAACAGTGAAATATTAATTCGAGATGATCAATATATATTGAAAGTGGAACAAGAAGAAGACAAGCAGGCATATTTTGATCTTTATAAGGAAAGCTCCATACTCGCTGAAGGAATGCCGCCTGATATGTTTCGAGAATTTTTTGAGAATCAATGGGATAATAGAAAAGAAGAGAATTCTCTGTATGTATCTATTTTTAGAGAGCAGGATGCTGTCTATTTGGGGAATATCGCTTTGAGATATTTGGAGTCAAGAACGCCGGAACTGGGTATAGATGTTCTTAAAAAGCATCGGGGAAAAGGGGTGGCGTATAACACACTTAGAATGTTTATAAAATGGGCAAGTCAGACATATGATATAGAATACTTTTTTGTGAGAATTTATTCGGATAATTTGGCCAGTTTAAATTTGTTCCACAAATTAGGTGCGACGAAAATAGGAGAAGAACCGAGTGAATACCAAGTTTTTATTGATCGACTTAGAGAATGTGAGGGAAAAGAAGCGTATGAAAAAATAAAAAATACGAATCCTGATATGGAGTCCATTGCGGGAAGCCGGTATATAGTCCAATACAAATTGGAGTATAAATGAAAAGGATATTATCTCATCAATATGCGCCTTACACAAGGCCGTCATGGCCAAAGTTTGAATGTTTTGAATGCCCGGATGCATTTTATGCACCGGTGTATTTTTTTGCGCCGTCACCTCGCCGCCGATGGGGGAACTTGCTGGAACTGAAGATGTCACATCGCAGTTAGTGTTGACAACAGAAAATGTACGTAGCACAATGTATTACAGGAAAAGAGCGATATGAATCAGCACCCCGCGGTTAAACCCGGACGCAAGGCATCGAAGCCATATGCCTGGAATTAGCCCTTACATGAAGAGTAAAAAAATTGCTTATAGAAAGGAGGATGCGTTGCACTTCCCGTTGTCCAAAAACAGGGGGGTACATAATGTGAGAGGTGATGAGTTTTTCAATTCGATTGACGGCGGAAGAAAAAGCGCTTGCGGAAAGCTATGCCAGGTTTCACTCCATGTCACTGGGAGAAGCTTTTAAAAAGGTATTGTTTGAAAGAATAGAGGACGAATACGACATTGTAATTGCTGATGAAGCGTACAGGGAGTATGTTGAGGGCGGCAGTGAGAGTAAACCTATCTCCGAACTGTGGAGGGAATTGGATTTATGAGTTACCATGTTGAGACAACAGACAGGTTTGACAAAGAATTTAAAAAGCTGGACAGGTACACGCAGCGCATGATAAATGGGTGAATGATAAGAAACTTATTGGGTTGGGCGCGAAAATCCACGCCAGCATTGGAGGAGATTGACCGTGAATAAAAGCGGCCAGCGCCTTAATCGAGGCGCGCTGGCACGGCCGCGGGGCTGGAGACTGAGAAACAGCGCTGACATTTCCCAAAAGAATGCCGGCGCTGTTTTATCATTTTATAAAAGTCTGGACACTATCTGGAAAATCCCGTCGATATATGCTATAATACACTGGAGCTGCCCGTATTGCCGCGTCAAGGACAACCGGTGATATTGGGGCGGTCATAGGTTTTGACAGCAAAAGTTCTGGCAGACCATGGATAAGTAAGATCTATATCAGATGGAACCACCGCCAATGAAGTCCCTATGCGAAAAATTCAAAAACGGATTTTGCCCGGCGAGTGGGAGGAACGAATTCATTTTTATCAAGGAGGATTCATCATGTTCAGAAAGCTGAGAAGAGTAAAAAACGAGATATCTGCAGAGGAAGCGAAGCTGCTGCTGAAGAACAATAAGCGGGCGGCTTTTTCCGTACACGGCGACGACGGTTATCCATATACGATTCCGATTAATTTCTATTACGATGAAGAGGAAAACCGAATTTATTTCCACAGCGCGAAAAAAGGCCATAAGATCGATTCTATCAAAGCTGACGACAAGGTCTGTCTTACGACCTGGGACGAAGGCTACCTGGTGGAAGGAGACTGGGCCTTTTATGTATCCAGCTGCGTCGTGTTCGGCCGCGCGAAGCTGATAGAAGACCGCCAGCTCACAGAGGAAAAGGTCAGACAGTTCGCCCTCAAGTACTATCCTACGGAGGAAGAGGTCGAGGAAGAGATCAGACAGGACATTAACGCTGTCCAGCTGGTAGCGATAGAAATCGAATATATTTCCGGCAAAAAAGTCCACGAGAAATAGTTGGCGCAGGTTTGCTTTTGACTGCCGGCGCAGAGAGGAGCGGCGCGGCAGCTCCCGTTTCAGGACTTCGCCGATTGCGGTTGTCTGAAAAAAGGTTTTTTTGATTTTTAGGTACAACTTATGGTGCTGTTTTCGACCGAAAACAGGAAAAAACAAAAATTAGGTACAACTCGGCTCCAGGCAGCAAAGGGAGTGTCCCTGCTGAAAAGGGAAAAGTTGTACCTTTTTTGTTTCAGATCGTAAATGAGCTGTTTGTTCTGACGGGATATATAGGTTTGTCTGCCTGTCCTGTCATCTGTGCAGTAATAGTATATCTTGCCTTTATTATGCTTGTAGGTCAGCCTGCCCGGCGGCAGCTGGGCCAGAAGGCTTTGATAAGATGCCAGCAGTTTTTCTTCCACTTCAATATCCTGTTTGGTCAAGTTGATATAGTTCATGATTGTCTCCATTATACAATCATTTTCCGTTGTCTATTGCAAAACCCTCGCAAAAAAGATATAATAATATGCATATTTTTGCACGGTACGCATATCTTTATGCGATTTTATGAAGGGAGAACGTCAGACGCTTCGAGCTATGAAAAACATAACGTGGATATTTAAGAGAGACCTGAAACGGCTCTTCACCAATTGGGTGGCCGTCATCGTGGTGATCGGCGTGTGCATCATTCCGTCACTTTACGCCTGGTTCAACATCGCCGCCAATATGGACCCTTACAGCAACACGCAGGGAATCCGCATCGCTGTGGTCAGCTGTGACCTGGGTACGGACAATGAACTGACCGGCAGTCTCAACGCGGGAGATCGCATTGTGGAAAACCTAAAGGAAAACGACGCCCTGGGCTGGACCTTTGTGGATAAGGAAGAGGCCCTGGAAGGCGTGCGCGCGGGAAGGTATTACGCGGCCATCGTCATACCGGAGGATTTCAGCGAATCTCTGGTCAGCGTCCTTTCCGACGACATCGAATCTCCGGAGATCGAATATTATCTTAACGAGAAGAAAAACGCCATCGCGCCGAAAGTGACCGATACGGGAGCGACGACGATCCAGCAGGAGGTCAATGAGACCTTCGTCTCCGTGGCGGCAGAGGCTATTGCCGAAATGCTGGAATCTTCCGCGTGGTCGGCAAAGGGCGGCGTCAAAAGGCTGGAAGACGCTTCGGTCGCCGACATCAAAGAGGTACGGCAGGCTTTGGCTGCCCAGACGGCGGTTCTATCAAAGTTTTCAAAGAGTCTCGGCCACAGTGAACCTTTGATCGACAGCGGCCATGAAACTCTGGAGCAGCTGCGTCTGACCGCACAGCAGGGGGCTGAAACGCTGGAAGACAGCGTGGATACCCTGGAGGATCTGAGGAAGAGCGTCAGCCAGTTTACCTTTGCGGCAAGCGGGGTAATGGCCGATGTGTCGGCAACTCTGGGCCGAATAGATATGGAGGCCGGCAGAGAGCTGGCGGAGCTGTATCAAAACGCTTTGCTGCTGCAGGGAGATGTGAACGCGGCGGCCAGCAGCGCCCGCAAGGTGCTGGAGGCCAATCAGAAGGCCGTCGCGGAGCTGAAGGAGATTCAGCAGAAATATCCGGATCATGCCGGCGAAGCTCTGAGCAGCCTCATCAGCAAAATGGAGGCGCAGAACCAGAAGTACGAGACAGCGCTGAACAAAGTGGAAAGCGCGGCGGCCCGTCTGACCGATACGACAAAGGAGATGGTGTCCCTGCACGACCAGATTTCAGAGACCGTGAAGTCCAGCCAGGGAAATCTGGCGGAGGTGAAAAAGAACTATGAGGCCGGAGTTTTGCCAGGGCTGAACAAAAGTCTGGATACCATAGCCCTTCACGCGGGCAGACTGGCAGGAGCGCTGACGGCTGTCGGCCCTGCCATAGAGCAGATGGACGGAATTTTGGATCAGATCGAGACCTGTCTGCGGCAGGTGGAAACCTCCATGGAAAAGGTGGAAAGCGCCCTGGACAAGGTGGATCTGGGACTGGAAAAGGCAGAGACAGACCTTCTCGCCCTTGAAAGCGCGGCCAGCTATGGAGGCCTGTCGGAGCTGCTGGACGGAAAGGGGATCGACGAGGCAGAGGTGGCCAGCTTCATCTCTTCGCCGGTGAACCTGACCACGGAAAGCCTGTACCCTGTGAAAAACTATGGATCGGCTATGACGCCTTTTTATACCAATCTCGCCATATGGGTCAGCGGCATCGTCCTCATCGCCATTTTCCGCATGGAGGTAGATCAAGATGAACGGCTGCGGAGGCGGAATCTGACGGCCACACAGGCATACTTCGGCAGGTGGCTTTTGTTCGTCACCGTAGGACTGGTGCAGGCTTTGATCATCTGCGTCGGCGACGTTTGCCTTCTGGGGACCCAGTGCGAACACGCAGCGGCCTTCTTAGGGGCGGGACTGCTGATATCCTTTGTTTACATCAACCTGATCTATGCCCTGTCCATTACCTTTAAGCACATAGGGAAGGCGCTCTGCGTCCTCCTTGTGATCCTGCAGATACCGGGCTCGGCGGGAACCTATCCCATCGAGATGACGCCTGACTTTTTCCAGCGGCTTCATCCGCTGCTTCCGTTCACCTATGGGGTCAACGCCATGCGGGAAGCGGCCTTCGGCATGTATCACAGCGATTATTGGCAGTACATGGGCGTTTTGACCCTGTTCCTTCCGGTGGCATTTCTCATCGGGCTGGGCATCAGGCCGCTGATGCTGAACCTGAACAGGATGTTCGACGTAAAGCTGGAGGAGACGGGCCTGATGATCTGTGAAGAGGAAGGCATGACCCGGGAGCGGCTTGCCCTGTCCACCGCCATGGAAATTTTGGCCGGACAGGACGCTTTTCGGGAAATGATCTATAAAAAGGAAGAAAGCTTTGAGGCCAACTATCCGAAGCGGACGCGCCGGGGATTTCTGATGATTCTGCTGCTGCCGCTGGTATTCCTGATTCTCATGTTCAGCGTCAGCTCCAAGATGGTCTTTCTGATCCTGTGGATCGTCTCTATCGTGGCCGTCTCCCTGTACCTGATCATTCTGGAATTTATTCACGAGAGCCTGCGCAGAAAGCGGCGCTTCGCGGAGGAAAGCAGGGAGACGATCTTAGATGCCGTGCTGAAGCGGGCGCGGCGGACAGCGGAAAGGGTATCTGAACGGGCTGAGGCCGCGGCGGAGCGGATCATAGAGCAGGCGGAGGATGCCGCTGCCAGAATGACAGAGCGGGCGGAGGAGACCGCAGGCCATTTGGCTCGGGCTCTGGAACCTGAACCGGACACCAAAGCTCCGCCGGAAACAGAGACGCAACAGGAAGACCGCGAGCTGCCGGAAGCAGAGATGCGGCGGGAAGACTGCGAACTGCGGGAAACAGAGATACGGCATGAGAACGGAGAACCGCCGGAAGCAGAGACACGGCATGAGAACGGAAAACCGCCGGAAGCGGGCCCGCGGACAGATGAGGAACAGGAGGTGAGATCATGAAGAACATCTGGAATATTTTCATTGGCGACCTGGAAAAGATCAAAAATAACACCATCGCCTGGATCGTCATCATGGGTCTCACCATCGTGCCGTCTCTCTACGCCTGGTTTAACATAGCCGCCAGCTGGGATCCCTACGGGAATACAGGCAATTTAAAGGTGGCTGTCGCCAATACAGACCAGGGCTACGAGGGAGATCTGTTCCCGCTGGAGCTGAACCTGGGGGATACGGTGGTCTCATCACTGCGGGAAAATACCCAGATGGGCTGGGTGTTTACCGATGAAGAATCCGCCGTCGACGGCGTCCAGGCGGGCGATTACTACGCCGCCATCGTGATTCCGCCGTCCTTCAGCCGGGATATGATGAGCCTCTTTGCCGAAGATGTGCAGAGAGCCGATATCATCTATTATCTCAACGAAAAAGAAAACGCCATCGCGCCGAAGATCACCGACAAAGGCGCCAGCGCCGTCCAGAAGCAGATCGACGAGATCTTCGCCAAGACTGTGACAGAAGTGGGACTGAAGGTGACCGAAGGCCTCCGCTCCGTGATCGGTGAGGACGGAGCCAGCCAGGCCGTGGAAAACCTGACCGGAAATCTGTCCCGCGCCGGAGACGAACTGTCCGCCGCCTCTGAGACGATCCGCGCCTTTTCTGTCATGACGGGCTCCTTAAAGGAGATGACCGACACGGCGGGAGAGCTGCTGAAAGGCGGGCAGAAAACCCTGGACGGCAGTCAGGATCTTTTGAGCGAAGCCGCGGAGAATCTGGAGACCCTTCCGGAGCTCATTACGGGAACATCAAAGGCGGTATCGTCGGCGCTGTCGGAAACCCAGAAGGCGTGCCGGCAGCAGGAAACAGAGATCGACAAAGCGTTCGCATCGGCGTCAGGCGATGTGTCAGAAGGGGCCGGCCAGCTGAAGGCGGTAGCGGCGGATATGGCGGCCCTGCGCCAGGGCATGAGCAGCTTCCGCGGCAGCCTGGCTAAGGTCAGCGCGGCCTTGCCCGACGGGGCGGACAGCGCCAAAAAGGCGTTAAACGATTTGATCGGCCAGCTGGACGATACTATCCAAAGGCAGCGGCAGATGGAAGCTGCGCTGAAGGACGCCGCACAGAAGATGGAGACCATGGAGGCCGACGTTTCAGGATACCGAAGCGATCTGAAGAAGCAGATGGCGGAGGCGGAGGACGCTGTGGCCCAGCTGCAGAAGGACTATGAGGAGAATATCGAAGCCGATCTGATGGACCTGGTGGAAAGCCTGGTGCAGACAGCGGAGAATACCGGCGGTCTGCTGAGCCAGCTGGAGGATACTACGGGGAAGATCGGCCAGCTGTCTGGGGAGACAGGAGCTGATCTGGCCGCCCTGCAGTCCGTACTGGAGGACAGCGCAGACCAGATGGACGGTGCCGCCAAAAAGCTGAAGTCAGCCGCATCAAAGCTGCAGAACTCCGATCTTTCGGAAGCTTTGGACAGCGTCAAGGAGATCATGGAGAACGATCCCGCCGCCATAAGCAGTTTTATGGCAGCTCCGGTGAAGCTGGCTACGACAAAGTTTTATCCGGTGGACAATTACGGATCGGCCATGGCGCCGTTTTATTCGGTGCTTTCCATCTGGGTGGGCGGCACCATTCTGGTAGCCATGCTGAAGGTGAATCTGGATCGGAAGCGCCGGGAGAAGCTGCGGAACCTGAAAAACTATCAGCTCTATCTGGGACGGTATCTTCTGTTTCTGATCATCGGCCTTTTGCAGAGCGGGCTGATCTGCCTGGGAGATCTGTATTTTCTGGAGATCCAGTGCCTGCACCCGTGGCACTTCCTGATGGCAGGCTGGTTTACCAGCATCGTGTTCGTCAACATACTGTACACGCTGACCGTTTCCTTTGGCGACGTGGGCAAAGCCATCTGCGTCGTGCTGATGGTAATCCAGGTGGCGGGCTCCGGCGGTACCTTCCCGATCGAGATGACACCGGCCTTTTTCCAGCGGGTTTACCATCTGCTGCCGTTTACCCATGCCATGGCGGCCATGCGAGAAGCCATCGCCGGTTTTTACGGCAATACCTATTGGGCAGAGCTGGGTTATCTGAGCCTGTTCCTGGCGGCGTCCCTTTTGCTGGGGCTGGTGCTGCGCAGGCCGATCATCCGCCTCAACGAGGCGTTCAATGAAAAGCTGGAAAGCACGAAGGTCATCTAGGCGATGTTGATTCCAGATGCCGGCCATGGTAGAATGAGTAGGAGAGATTGCATTAGAAGTCGCTAAGACGCTTCTTCAGCTGAAGCAGGGCATAGATAACGGCGCAGCCTTCGGAGATCCAGAAGGCGAACCAGACCCAGCCGACGCCGCCCGCTTTGCCCAGGGCCAGGACGCAGGGAAGCAGAATGACGCACTGGCGGAGAGCCGTGGAGATCATGTTGACCATGCCGTTCCCCAGGCCGGAGATACCGTAGCCGATCATCATGGTCACAGAGGCCGGGAGGAAGCCGATAGAGATGATTCTCAGGGCCGGAATCCCCAGTTCCTTCATGGCGGCGCTGGCGTCAAAGGCGTCCAGCAGCAGGCCGGGAGCGGCCATAAAGATGACGACCCCCGCGGCGGCGATGCAAAGGGCGTATCGAATGGTGGTGCGCAGGGTCTCTTTGATGCGGTCCGGCTTTTTCGCGCCGAAGTTGTAGCCGACGATCGGCAGGGAACCCTGGCCCAGGCCGTTGAGCGGCATGAACAGGAAGCTCTGCAGCTTGAAATAGACGCCGAAAAAGGCTACTGCCGTAGAGGAAAACAGGATCAGCACCATGTTCATCAGGGCGATCATGATGCTGCCGAAGGCCTGCGTCAGAATGGTAGGCGCGCCTACCTTGTAGATGGCGGCGACGTGAGAGCCTTTGAGGCGGAAGCCCCGGCCTTTGAAGCGCAGCTCTTTGTTTAAGGTGATGTGGAGGATCAGGCCGAAAACGGCGGCGGACCACTGGCCGATGACTGTGGCGACGGCGGCCCCCGCGATACCCATTTCAGGACAGCCCAGATAACCGAAGATCAGAATCGGATCCAGGATCAGGTTGACCAGGGCGCCGGCCATTTGCGCCGCCATGCTGGATACCGTTCTCCCTGTAGCCTGCAGCATTCTCTGAAAGAAGGTCCCCAGGAAGATGCCCGTGGCATAGATCTGGCAGATGCTGAGATAGGTGACGCCGTATCCACGGATCACCGGGTCATCGGTGAACATGGCGATAAAGGCCCTGCTTCCGAAAAGTCCCCAGAGGACGAAGATCAGGGAGCTGGCCAGGGTAAGGAGCAGACCTGTCGTAGCAGCTTCCCCTGCCTCCTCAAAGTGTTTCTGCCCCAGTTTTCTGGAAACCAGAGCGTTGGTTCCCACGCCAGTGCCTACCGCTACAGCGATCTGCAGCATCTGGGCGGAATAGGCCAGAGAGGTGGCCGTCAGCGCCGCCTCGTTGATCCTGGCGACAAAGATGCTGTCGACGATATTGTACATGGACTGGACCACCATGGAAATCATGATGGGGATGGACATGGAAAGGACCAGCTTGGGAATGGGCATGGTGCCCATCTTGTTTTCTCTGTTTTCTTTTTTCGGTGTCTGCGCCTGCATGCTCTCAACTCCTGTTCTGTTTCTGTAATTATCTCCGGGATCCGCAGTTTTCTGGAATCCGTAATTATCTCCGGAATCCGCAGCTTTTCAAAATCTGTAATTATTTAAGGGATCCGCGGTTTTCTCCGGAGATGCTTTTCTATCCGGGCAGCCGCAACAAAAAAACGTGAAACTGCTGAGGGTCAGCGATCCTCGGTGGTTTCACGCAAATATGCCGGCTGTTTTGTTGGTATTCATTTCTGACAAAAGAAATTTTATCACCGCCAAAGGCAAAAGTCAAACAAAAAGTATAGATTTTCTTCGGCCAGTAGATTAAAATGAATGACAGAGAGCAGAAGGCCGCGGCAGGCACGGCATCTGCCAGTTATGCCTGCTTCGTATTGTATCAGAGATGAAAGGAGAAGCGAAATGCCATTTGATTATAAGAAGGAGTACAAGGAGTTCTACCTGCCGCCGAAAAAACCGGAGATCGTCGAGATTCCGGCCATGAACTTTGTCGCGGTGCGGGGCGCCGGAAATCCCAACGAGACAGGCGGGGACTATCAGAAGGCCATGCAGCTGCTGTACGGCGTGTCCTTTACCATCAAGATGAGCTACAAGGGAAGCCGGGACATCGAGGGGTATTTCCCTTATGTGGTGCCGCCGCTGGAGGGGCTCTGGTGGCAGGACGGCGTCTGCGGCGTGGACTATGGACGCAAGGAAGACTTTCAGTGGATATCCATGATACGGCTGCCGGAGTTCGTAACGGAGGAAGTGTTTCAGTGGGCGGTCCGCGAGGCGGAGGCCAAGAAAAAGACCGACTTTTCAAAGGCGGAATTTCTGACCTTTGAGGAAGGACGGTGCGTCCAGTGCATGCACGTGGGTCCTTACGACGATGAACCGGCCACCATTGAGAAAATGGACCGCTTTGCCGCAGAGCAGGGCTATGCTCTGGATTTTTCCGGGGAGCGCCGCCATCACGAGATCTATCTGGGCGATCCGCGGAGAACAAAGCCGGAGCGGCTGAGGACTGTGATCCGCCATCCGGTGAAATGAGCCGCCTGAGATGAGACGCCGGCCGGCCCGATCAAAGCGGTTTATCAAAGCAGCTTGCAAGGAGAAAGTGATCTGCGGCTTGCCAAAAAAAGTGATCTGCCAAAAACAAAGAAAAGGTTTCGTATACTCGGCGAAAGCTGGCCGACTTACGAAACCTTCTTTTTCATTTTTGATGCTTTTTTGATTTATTGTTTTGACTTTGTTTATGCCGCCTCTATTTCATGACTTTTTTCAGCAGAATAGGCGTGATAATGGTCGTAACGATTACCACCAGAACGACCGGTGAGAACAGGTGGCCGTTGAGCAGGCCCATGTTGTAGCCCTTCTGCGCTACGATCAGGGCGACCTCGCCTCTGGAGATCATGCCGATACCGATGCACAGAGATTCGTGGGTGCTGTATTTGCAGATCTTGGCGCCCAGGCCGCAGCCCAGGATCTTGGTCAGGACCGCGATGACCAGAATCAGCAGAGAGAAGATCCACATGCTGGTGGTCATGCCGTTCAGCTCCGTCTTGATACCGATGCTCGCGAAGAAGATCGGCGAGAAGAACAGATAGCTCGGTACGGTCATTTTCTTCGCGATATCCGTCTTTACCTCATATGTAGACAGGAACAGGCCCAGCAGATAAGCGCCGGTGATGTCGGCGATGCCGAAGTACTGTTCGGATACGAATGAGATGATCAGGACGATGGCCATGATGTAGATAGAGATTCTCCGCTTGTCCTTCAGGCCGTCTATGACCGGACGGGAGAACTGGAGGACCACCGCGATGACCGCCATGAAGATGACGTACAGACCGATCTTGATCAGAATGGATATGATGCTGATGGAAGGGTCCTTCATGCTGGTGACGATGGTCAGGATCACGATGCCGATGATATCGTCCAGCACAGCCGCGCCGAGTATCGCGCTGCCGACAGGTCCATTGAGCTTGCCCATTTCACGCAGAGCCTCCACGGTGATGCTGACAGATGTAGCGGTCAGAATGACGCCCATGAAGACAGCGCGAAGCACCTCGTCAAAGTTGGACGGATCTACGTGGAAATAGAAGAAGTAACAGAGACCGCCGCCGATCAGCGGAAGCAGTACGCCCATGGAAGCGATAACGATCATGGACACGCTGTTCTTTTTTATTTCATTGATGTCGGTATCCAGCCCAGCGATAAACATGAGCAGGATAACGCCAATTTCGGCAGATTTTGCCAGGAAGTCGGTCTCGCCGACAAAGCCCAGGACAGATGGTCCTAAGATAACGCCGGCAATCAGAGCGCCGACGACCTGGGGCATGTTTACCTTTTCAGAAAGGCTCCCCAGAAACTTTGTGGACAGGATGATTGCTGCCACAGTTAACAGAAAATAATAACTAGTCACACTATATACCTCAACTTTCATTCACTGACGACACATTTTAGTCCCAAAATCGATTTTTGTCAACACCAAAAATACAAAAAGAAAACAAATTAAGAAAATAAGGAAAAAGGCTTAGATTTTTTGGCGGATTTTGTCGTTTTTCAGCGAAATTTTTTAAGTTATTTCTCGAAATTCTTTGACAAATCGTCAAAAATATAGTAAAATATAGGTGAAAATAATCTGAGAATCTCGGAATTAGTTTCTAAGATTATAGTTAATACTATGCGCCAGAAATATAAGCAAAGAAAAAATACATTGGGCCCGGCCCAATGTATTTTTTATAAGACGGAACTTAAGACAGAAATTAAAACGGAAATCCGGACTGGCGCAGGGGGAGATATATAAATATGAAGAAAACTGTTTTGATCACCGGCGGCTCCCGGGGAATCGGAGCCGCCGCCGTAAGGGAATTTACGGCAAAGGGCTGGAAGGCCGCCTTTTTTTACAGGCAGGACGAAGCGGCGGCGCGAAAGACGGCGGAGGAGACCGGCGCCGCCGCGGTCCGCTGCGACGTATCTGACAGCGGAGCCGTGGCCGGAGCCGTCAGGGACGCCCGGATCTGCCTGGGCGCGCCGGCCTTTGACTGTCTGGTCCTCAATGCGGGGGTCAGCGGCGGCGGACTCTTTACAGACACGGAAGAAAGCCAGTGGAAGGCCCTCTTTGATGTCAACCTTGGTGGGATTATGAATGTGACGAAGGAGGCTCTTCCTTCGATGATCAGCCAAAAATCCGGAAGTATCGTCATGCTGTCCTCCGTGTGGGGGCAGACGGGGGCATCCTGCGAGAGCGTCTACGCTGCCTCCAAGGCCGCCGTCATCGGGTTGGCCAAGTCCCTGGCCAAGGAGCTAGCGCCTTCCGGCATCCGGGTCAATACCGTGGCGCCCGGCGTCATCGACACCGATATGAACGCCTGCTACAGCCGCGGCGACCTGAAAGCCCTGGAGGAAGAAATCCCAATGGGGAGGCTGGGAACGGCGGAGGAAGTGGCAAAGGCTATCCGCTTTCTGGCGTCCGATGAGGCCGCCTATATCACAGGCCAGGTTTTGGCTGTCAATGGAGGGTTTTACATTTAGCCAGAGTGTGGTATACTGAACATGTATCGGTAAATAGCGAAAAGGGGGTATTTATGGACAACGTTATCAACATCATACAGGATATCCTGCACGGCATAGGAGGTTTTCTGGGCGGTCTCTTTGAAGGCGCCGACGACCTGGCGCGCATCACCGATGACAGCGGACTGATCTATACGGCTGTCGCCAGATGGGTGTTTATTTTCCTTGCCGTTTTTATATTACTGAAATCGATCCTGTCCCTGCTCCGATCGAAAAACCCTTCGGAGGTCTGGGCCTATTTTCATCTGAGCACGGCGGACGGCGAGACCATCGACAACCTGCCGATCACCCACTGGGAAAACGTGGTCGGCAGATCCGCCAGCTGCGATCTGAACGTCGACGACCCGGCAGTGTCCCGCAATCACGGCACTTTGACCCGAGATGACCAGGGCCTTTGGTACTACACGGACCTGGGCTCCAAGAACGGCGCGTACATCAACGGACGCAAGATCAAAAGGGGCCGCACGGCGGAGCTGAAGCCGGGGGACGAACTGGCCATCGGCATGACCCAGTGCACCCTGTTCCCGATCAGCCTGGAGGAACGGCGCAATAACATTCAGATGAGGAAGATGGATACCATTCTTCAGTCGCCGTGGCCGTCTCTGGTCGCGCTGAGCGTGTTCCAGTTCATGACCCTGCTGCAGCTGAAGATCGGCCTGGGCGAAGAGTTCAACAGCGGTATTCCGCTGGCCTTTTTCGGCCTCTGCATCTTGATGTGGGCCTACGTGTTCCTGCTCAGATCCATGCGCCGGAAGGGCTTTGAAATGGAGACCATCGCCTTCTTTCTGTCGACCCTGAGCCTGGCTGTGACGGCCACCTGCTATCCGGACGCGGTCTTTAAGCAGTTCATCGCCGTCGCCATCGGAATCGTGGTGTTCATCTTCATGTGCGCCTATCTGCGCAACTTGAAGCGGGCCAAGGCCATACGCCCGGTCATGTACATCGGGGCCGCGGTCCTGCTGCTCTTCAACCTGATCTTCGGTACGGAAAAGTACGGAGCGGCTAACTGGGTATCTATCGGAGGACTTTCCGTCCAGCCGTCAGAGATCGTCAAGCTGGCGTTCATCTGGGTGGGCGCGGCGTCTCTCAACGAGCTGTTTGAAAAGAAAAACTCGCTGATCTTCACCATATTTTCCGGCTTTTGCTTCTGCTGTCTGGCTCTGATGGGGGACTTTGGAACGGCCATCATCTTCTTTGTCACTTTCCTGGTCATCTCCTTCCTGAGAAGCGGCGACTTTACCAAGCTGATCCTGCTGGTGGGCGCGGCTTTCGCCGGAGGGCTGATCATTCTCAAGTTCAAGGCCTACATCGCGGAGCGCTTTGCCGTGTGGGGACACGTGTGGGACTACGCGGAAGGTCTCGGCTATCAGCAGACCAGGACCATGACGGCCGCCGCCAGCGGCGGCATGGTCGGCGTAGGCGCGGGAAACGGATGGCTCAATCAGGTGGGCGCGTCGGATACCGATCTGGTCTTCGGCCTTTTGATCGAGGAGTGGGGACTGATCGTGGCCCTGCTGGCCGTGCTGTCCATCATCACCTTGTCCATCTTCGCCGTGCGGTCCATCTGGGCCGGCAGGTCCACCTTCTATACCATAGGGGCCTGTTCCGCCATGTCCATCTACCTGTTTCAGACTATCCTCAACGTGTTCGGGTCTGTGGATCTGTTCCCGCTGACCGGGGTTACGTTCCCCTTTGTGTCCAACGGCGGCACCAGCATGATCGCCTCCTGGGGGCTTCTGGCCTTTCTGAAGGCGGCTGATACCAGACAGAACGCCAGTATTGCCATCAGCCTCTCTGAAAAGGGGCTGAAAGTGGAGAAAGGGGATGACGAGTTATGAAGAAATTAGAGAAGCGGTCCATCATCTGCCTGACCATGGCGGCGGTGCTGTTCCTGGGTGTCTGCGTCTTTACCTACCGCTTTGTGACCCAGGGCAGCGACTGGGCGACCTTCTACGCCAACCAGCATATCTACAGCGAGGGCCGGCTGGCCATCGGAACTATTTATGACGTCAACGGGACTCTCTTGGCGGAGAACGACAACGGAGAGGTCCTCTACAATGATGACGAGACGATCCGCCGGGCCACCGTCCACGCGGTGGGGGACCTGGATGGCAACATCGCCACCGCAGCCAAGAGCGCTTTTAAAAGCCGCCTGGTAGGCTACAACCTGCTGACCGGCACCTACAGCGTCACAGGCAAGGGCAACGACCTGACTTTGACCATCGACGCGGATATCTGCAAAACCGCCTATGAGGCCCTGGCCGGACGAGACGGCCTGGTGGGCGTGTATAACTACGAGACGGGAGAGATCGTCTGCATGGTCAGTTCCCCGGGCTTTGATCCTCAGAACCCGCCGGAGGTGGCGGAGGACGACACATCTGGCCTGTATATCAACAAATTCCTGTCGGCCAATCTGATTCCCGGATCTATCTTCAAGCTGGTCACCTCCGCGGCAGCCATCGAGAACCTGGACGATCTGGACAGCTGGACCTACACCTGCACGGGAGTAAGCTATATCAACGGAGAGAAGATCACCTGCACGGCGGCCCACGGCACGGTGGACTTTGAGAGGGCCCTGGCTGTCTCCTGCAACTGCGCCTTCGCGGAGCTGACCCAGCGGGTCGGAGGACCTTTGATGGAGGAATACGTGGAAAAACTGGGGCTGACCAAGGCCTATGACATAGACGGCGTCCACAATTCCCAGGGAGAGTTCGAGTTTCCTGACGACGTGCCGCTGAATCTGGCATGGGCTGGTATCGGCCAGTACAACGACCAGCTGAATCCGTGCTCCATGCTGGTGTATATGGGAGCAATCGCCAGAGACGGCGTCAGCGTTGAGCCGCGGCTGCTTCATTCCGCCCTGGGCAGCGCCGTCGAGACCGACCGCATGATCGAAGCTTCCACGGCGAAGAAGCTCCGGGCCATGATGAAGAACAACGTGGAGGTCAGCTACGGGGAGAGCAATTTCCCGGGACTGGATATCTACGCCAAGTCCGGTACCGCCGAAGTCTACGGCCGCGAGCCAAACGCCTGGTTTGCCGGCTTTATCAATAACGACGACGCGCCTTACGCGTTCATCGTCTGCGTCGAGAACGGCGGCTACGGCAGCTCTGTGGCCGGTCCTGTCGCTAACCAGGTGCTGCAGGCCCTGGTCAGCCGTTAACCCCGAGCTCTGAGTCCTGAGCCTTGAACTCTGAAACTTGAACATCTGAACTCTGAGCTTTGAACCCTGGGCCTTGAGCTTTGAGCCCTGTACCCTGAACCCCGAACCCCGAGGAGGCCGCCATGAACGTCTGCGTACCTTTTATCTGTCTGGCCCTGGGCGCCGCCATCAATTGGCGGGGTCTGCCCCAGCCGGCCCTGAAAGCCTTTGACCGTCTGATGAATCTGGCCCTGGTGGTCCTGATGCTGGTCATCGGCCTGAACATCGGCATCAGCGACGCCGTCATGGAGAATCTGGGAAGGATCGGCCTTCGGTGCCTGCTGATCTCCCTGGCTGCCGTGTGGTGCAGCGTGGGCCTGGTCTGGTGCTGCGAAAAGACCGTCATGCCCCTGGAGCGGATCCGTCTCCAGCTGGCCCGCGAGCAGGGCGGCTTTGACGGACCGGACACGTCTGGAGCCTGGGAACCGTCCGCCGGGCAGTGCCATCAAAGGGTGTCCGACGGGGCTTTCTCTGACACGTCCGGGGACGACGGCTGTAAAGGCGGTGTTTCCCCACTTGTGATCGTCATGCCGGGATGCATCGTCATAGGGATTCTGGCCGGATACTTCTGCCTGAAGAGCGGCAGCGCTTCCTGGCTGGATACGGCCCTGACCCTTTCCCTGATCTTTCTCTATACAGGGGTCGGCGTCAGCCTGGCGTCCAACAAACAGGTCTTCGGTTATATCCGCAGATTAGGTCTGCGGGTGCTTTTCATGCCTGCGGCCATTTTCCTCGGCTGTCTGGCCGGCGGATTTCTGGCCGGGTGGCTTCTCAGTGTTCCGGTCAGCTGGTCGGTGCTGTCCGCCGGCGGTATGGGTTATTACAGCCTGACCGGCGCCTTTCTTACGGAAAACTTCGGCATCGAGGCCGGAACCTACGGATTCATCGTCAACATCCTGCGAGATGTGCTGACGGTGGCGTTTCTTCCTGTTTTAATACGCGTCAGCAAGGGAAGTCCTATCGCCTCCGGCGCGGCGGGCTGCATGGATACCATGCTAGTGCCTGTCAGCCGGGTCGTCGGCTCCGAGCTTTCCATGGTGGCCCTGATCAGCGGCACCATCTTAACCTTTGTCGTGCCACTGTGGCTGCCGGTGGGAGCCGGATTGCTGGGCTCCTTTTCCTGATTACGCAGCTTTAAATGTTTCCCTAAAATATGCGCGATTTTTCAATCGCGAAAAGCTCTTCCTGATTTTTTGATAAATCTGCCCTGAAAAACGGAACCTCTTCCGATTCCCTGGCTTGCGTCAGGGAAAATACGTCGCCGTCCATGCCAGAAATTGCGGCCTGCGCGCTGTCACAGGCCGAGGTTTCCTGTTCTATGCGGTTAAAACATGGTTTTTGCTGTAATTTAAAATCGAATATATTAGAATCGAAGGTACTGCTTCCGTCTTTTTTTCGGGCGGAGTTCCGCTTTTTGCCTGACTTGAGGCAAAAAGACAGGAAGCCTTTTTTTGTTTACCCCTCCAAACCCTGGCGCTCGGAGAGGGGAAGCCCGCTTCTTGCTCCGGAATTTTGGCATCGTCAAAAAAATTGGTGGATGCGGGATTTTTTTGT
>CALLDR010000005.1 GCA_937997955.1 uncultured Emergencia sp.
TGACCGCTGTAATTATTTCGCTTCCACCGGTAAAGAAAGCGTTAGAAGGGTTGAAAAAGCAAGTCTAGTGTGTTATATTATTAACAAAGGCAAAATTCATTATTATGGAGAAAGGGAGAACTATTAAAATGTACGAGAATATTAAGTATGAAGCAAGAGAAGGTATCGGCTATGTCACTATCAACCGTCCGAAAGCGATGAACGCTCTGAACATGGACGTTCTGGGTGAACTGTACGACGTGTTTACCAAGATCGAAGGGGACGCTGAAATCAAGGCTGTTATCCTGACCGGCGAAGGCAAGGCTTTCGTTGCGGGCGCTGATATCGCGCAGATGCATCAGCTGACCGCCCTGGAAGGACGCCAGATGATGATCATGGGACATAAGGTCATGAACCTGATTGAAGCTATAGAGAAACCGGTTATCGCCGCGGTAAACGGCTTTGCTCTGGGCGGAGGCTGCGAGCTGGCTATGGCCTGCGACATCAGAATCGCGTCCGAGAAGGCTAAATTCGGTCAGCCTGAGGTTGGCCTGGGTATCATTCCTGGCTTCGGCGGCACGCAGAGACTGGCGAGACTGGTAGGCAAGGGCATGGCAAAATACCTGATCATGACCGCTGAAATGATTCCTGCGGCGGAAGCGTACAGAATCGGCCTGGTTGAGAAGGTAGCGGCTCCGGAAGAACTGCTGGCAGAGGCTGAAAAGGTTGCGAAGACCATCGCGTCCAAGGCGCCGATCGCGATCGCTACCGCGAAGACTGCGATCAACAACGGCTACGACATGGATATGAAGTCAGCCAGCAAGTTCGAGATCGAGACCTTCACCGCCGCGTTCGGTTCCGAAGACAAGACCGAAGGCATGGGCGCGTTCCTGGAGAAGAGAGCGCCGGAGTTCAAGAACAAATAGAACGGCCCGCGCTGCGTATGAAAAGCAGTACATATCAAAGGCTGTGCTTATCAAAAAACGATACGAATCAAAAACGATACGAATCAAAAACGATACATATCAAATGCGGAACATATCAAAAGCGGATCTTTCAGGTCCGCTTTTGTTGTGGCTGTGTTTTTGTGTTATCTCTGCTTCTGATCCATATCTCCCGACAAGATGACCAGCAGTCTGCCTTCGGTAAAGCTGATCTCAGCCTCGTCTGCAACGATCTCGTTGCTGACGCCCAAGGTGGTGTCGTTGGTCAGGAAATGGCCGGTAAGAGGGTATTTGACCCCTCTCAGGGTCACGCCGCGGGCAAAGGACCCGTAGCTGATGATGCCCATATAGGGGTAGGGGTTGGCCGGGACCTTGATGGTGCCGGGGGAAATCATGAACACGCAGTTCTGCCCGTCGACAAAGGACAAATGCTCCAGTTTGCCGCAGTATTTCGCCAGCATGCCCAGGTTGCCCATGGTGTGATCCAGCCGCCCGCCCAAGCCGCCGAGAACCGTGATGTGGCGGAAACCCTTTGATACGGCCAGATCGATGGCGGCTTCGCTGTCGGTCATATCCTTCTCCATGGGAAGGACGATGATACCCGGAAGGTCCGGCCGCGGCGAGGAATCGTAGTCTCCGATGAGGTAGTCCGGGGCAAGACCCAGCTGCCGGGCGACGGCAAATCCCCCGTCGGCGCAGATGACGGTGGAGAACTGCGAGTAGTCCAGCCGGACGGAATTTAAGTGCTCCACATGGGAAGTTATGATCAGCGTTTTTGTCGTGTTTGTCATAATAAATCTCCGAATTCAATTGTATTTGTCCGGTAAATATTATATAATAATTTGAGGAATAATAAAATAGTTTAAAAGGAGTTTTGCATGAATAACATTATCATACGGGAAAATTCATCGGAGATCCGGGCCATCGCCAGAAACGCCCTGCGGGAAAACTGGGTCAAGGTGGCCATCGCCATGGCAGTGTATTATCTGATGACGACGACGATCCCTGCTCTGCTGACAGAGATCATGCCGTTTGGCGTGATTCGGGAATATAACCCGCTGCTGGAGAATTACGTGGATATTTCTTATCTGACCGGTTTGTACGATTTCGTGCTGGAAGGGGCTTTCTCCCTTGGAATGTGCAGCTTTATGCTGTCCTTCTTCAGAGCACGCGACATCAATCCGGGATATATTTTTAACGGTTTTGAGCATTTTGTGAAGGCATTTTGTCTGGCTTTCATGGTGGGACTGTTCACCTTCCTGTGGGGCCTGCTCCTGGTAGTGCCGGGCATCATCGCGTTTATCCGCTACAGCCAGGCGTTCTTCATTCTGGAGGATCATCCGGAAATGGGCGTCATGGATTGCATCGCGGAGAGCAAACGGATCATGACGGGCAACAAAGCCAGATACTTCTGCATGCACCTGTCCTTCATAGGCTGGGCCATTTTGGCGGGCATTCCAGGCGGACTGCTTCTGACAGACGCTTTATCCAACAGTATAGCCGGCAGCGGAATTATCGGCATCGTGGTGGATTTCATCTTGTCGATTCCTGCCTTCTTCTACATGGCTTATATCAATACGGCGGACGCCGCCTTCTACGAACTTGGCAGCGGACACCTGGTCGCGCAGAGAGAGCCGGAGTTTCGGGAAGAGGACTATCACTTTTAACAGCCTTTGATCTTTAAACGGACTTAACAAAATCAACAAACTTAACAGATTCAACAGATTCAACATAACAACCTTAACAGCCTTGCGTGAAGCGAGGCTGTTTCTTTTGTCACAAGTGACAAGCGCAGATTCATACAATACAAGGAGATTAAAGTATTGGAGGAATTGCTTTGACAGTTACACGTCACTATTTCCCCGGCAATAACACGCCGGAGGGATTTTTTTCTTACTACGGATATATCATGGGGCAGCGGGAAGCGTCGAAGATCATCTGCATCAAAGGCGGACCCGGCACCGGAAAATCCACCTTCCTGAAAAAGGTGGGGGCGCGGCTGACCGAGGCGGGAGAGCCTGTGGACTTCCTTCACTGCTCGGCAGATGAGAATTCTCTGGACGGCATCATCGCCGTGGATCAGCGGGTCGCCATCATCGACGGCACCAGTCCTCACGTCATCGACCCGATAACGCCGGGCGCTGTGGATTCCATCATCAATTTCGGAGATTTCTGGAACGACCGGAAGATCGGCGAGTGCAAGGAGGACATCATCGCCAGCAACGAAGAGTGTTCCCGGTGGTACAAGATCGCGTACAATTACCTGTCCGCCGCGAAATGCGCCTATGACAGCATGGCCGGCATACACAGCGAGGGCATCGAGGTGTCGGAGATCTATAAGCTGGCCGCGGACATCATTGACCGGGAATACAAGAGATACGATATTTCCCTCAAAGCCGGACGGATCAAAAAATTCTTCGCCACGGGCATTACGCCGTCGGGGACTGTGTCCTATGTAAAGACACTGCTGCCCGATGTGCGCCGCATTTACTTTGTCAACGTGCCCGAGGGCTGCGGAAACAGCGGGTTCATGAACATTTTGATGGAGGGGGCTGTTTACAGAGGCTTTGATGTGGAGGCGTATTACTGCCCGATGGACCCGAGGGAAAAGATCGAACATCTCATCGTGCCGGGGCTGTCTCTGGCCTTTGTCACGACCAACAAGTGGCACGACCTGGAGCCTTGGGAGATCACGGGAGAAGAAGACCAGATGCGTGAGATCACCATGATCGATATCAGCGACTTTGAAAGCGCCTATTTCCTGGAGAAGCAGTCCGGCCTGCTGGGAAGGCTGTCCGGCCACTACAGCGCCATGATGCAGGAGGGGATCGAGGCCCTGACTCAGGCGAAGCGAAACCACGACAGGGTAGAAGAGATGTACGTCCGGAATATGAACTTTGAAAAAATTGACAGACTAGTTGAAAAAACGGTGGAAGATATAGTATAATTCTAGTATAAGTCAATTTACGACAGAAATTTAAGCAACATGGAGATGAACTAGTGGATTTACAATCAATACTTACGATGCTGGGAGGCATCGGACTGTTCCTCTACGGTATGAAGCTGATGGGACAGTCGCTTGAGCGCTTTGCTGGCGCGAAAATGGAGAAGACCCTGGAGCGGTTGACCAGCAGCCGGGGTAAAGGTGTATTGCTGGGAGCGGGGGTGACTGCTGTCATCCAAAGCTCCTCAGCAACGATTATCATGGTCATCGGTTTCCTCAACGCGGGCATCTTGAAGCTGGTACAGGCTGTGCCGGTGATCATGGGAGCCAATATCGGTACCACAGTTACGGCCCAGATCCTCCGTCTGGGAGACATCAACAACGAGAACCTGATCCTGCAGCTGCTGAAACCGGCGTCCTTCGCGCCGATCTGCGTGGTCATCGGCGCCTTTGTCATGCTGATGGCGAAGAAGAACAAGAGCAAGGACAAGGCGGGCATCGCGGTGGGCCTGGGCATCCTGTTCATCGGCATGAGCATGATGGAATCCAGCTTTAAGCCGTTGGCCAGCTCACCGGAATTCATGCAGATCTTCCTGGTGCTGACCAATCCGGTCCTGGGCGTCCTGGCTGGTATGGGCGTCACCATTCTGCTGCAGAGCTCTTCGGCTTCTGTAGGCGTGCTGCAGGCTATGTCCGCCACCGGGGCCATTACCTTTTCCATGGCCGCGCCCATCGTCATCGGACAGAACATCGGCAAATGCGTCACCGTGCTTCTCGCCAGCATCGGCACCAATAAGAACTCACGCAGAGCCGTATGCATCGACATCACCATGTCTCTGCTGGGAGCAGTGATCTTCCTGATCGCCATCTATCTCTATCAGGGCATCATCGGGTTCTCCTTCTGGGATACGCCGGTGAACCGGGGACGTATCGCCGACTTCCACACCCTGTTCAACCTGGTCACCTGTCTGATCATGCTGCCTTTTGTCAATGGTCTCATCTCCTTTTCCAAGAAGATGGTCAAGGACAAGAACGTTTCCAAGATCGACGAAGAGCTGTCCATGCTGGACCCGATCTTCGTGACGACGCCGTCTGTCGCCCTGGAACAGTGCCGCAAGGTCATGTTCAACATGGCGGCTACAGTAATGGAAAGCTACAAGCTGGCGTCCGACTGTCTCTTTACGTTTAACCCGGAGAGCTGCGAGCGGGTGAGGGAAAACGAGGACTTTCTGGACAAGACCGAAGATGTGCTGGGCGAATACCTGATCAAGATCACCGAGCAGCATCTGGTAGGCGAGGACAACCGTCTGGCGACGGAGTTCATGCACACGGTGGGAGACTTCGAGCGTATCGGGGACCATTGCATGAACCTGATCGAGGTGGCGGAGTACAACGACGAACAGGGCCTTACCTTCTCAAAGGAAGCGCAGAGGGAAATGGAGTATCTGCAGAGAGCGGTTGGAGAGGCGCTGAACGTTACCGCTACGGCCTATCAGGAGGAGAAGGAGAGCGTCTGCCATAAGATCGCGCCTCTGGAGGACAACGTAGACTATATGGTCGACGTGCTGAAATCCAATCATATCGACCGTCTGAAGCGGGGCGTGTGCAGCAATCAGGGCGGCATCTCTTACGCGGAAGTGCTCAACAACATGGAGCGTATTTCCGACCACTGCATGAACATCTCCACCCACCTGCATCAGCGTCTCCACAACGAAGATCTGGACTCTCACAAGAGCGACGTCTTCGACGAGGGAACCGACGAGTACAAGGCTATGAAGGTCTACTACGAAAAACAGTATATCGACCCGATCAGACTGCCGCAGGCATAAATAAATATTAGACAACATCAAAAACGTTCTCTTCGGAGGACGTTTTTTGTTGAATCAGGTGAAAAACTATAGAAGCATGGAATTGGAGGAGATTATTATGAATTCAATGGAGTATGAGAGCCGGTTCGAAGAGTATTCAGGATATCTGCGGAACAAAGAATGCAGCGCGGCCACCATCAAGCAGTACTGCAGAGATGTCCGCCGCTTTTTCCTGTTTCTCGGTTCGGAACCGCTGACCAGAGAGGCGGTGCTTCATTACAAACAGCAGCTGGAACTGGATTACCGACCCGCCAGCGTCAACGCGAAGCTGTCCGCTTTGAACAGCTTCTTTTCTTTTGTTGGGCGCGGCGATTTGAAGGTGAAGCTGGTGAAGATCCAGAAAAGCGCCTACTGCTCCGCTGAAAAAGAGTTGAGCAGAGGGGAATACCTGCTTCTGGTCAAAGCGGCAAAGAGGAAGCAAAATGAAAAGCTGGCCCTGCTGCTGCAGACGATCTGCGGAACGGGGATCCGAGTCTCTGAGGTGAGGTATATCACCGCGGAGGCGGTGCGCCGGGGTGAAGCCGTGATCCGGCTGAAGGGCAAGACTCGCGTGATCCTGCTGCCAGAGAAGCTGCAAAAGGCGCTGAAGGGTTACATGAGAAGGGAGCACATAACGGACGGATCAGTCTTTGTCACGCGAACAGGGCGGCCCCTGGACCGAAGCAATATATGGAGAATGATGAAGGCTCTGTGTAGGGACGCGGGCGTAGATGAAAGGAAGGTGTTCCCGCACAATCTCCGTCATTTGTTCGCCCGGTGCTTTTACTCGGTCGATAAAGATATCGCAAAACTGGCGGATATTCTGGGCCACAGCAGTATCAACACCACCCGCATCTATATCATCACCAGCGGAACAGAACACCGCCGCCGACTGGACACCTTAGGGCTTGTGGTATGAAGCAGAGGAGAGGAAACAAAAGCGGAGGAAAAGGAACAAAAAAGAAAAAACGAACGCCTTTCCCTTTGGCGTCCGTGCCGCTGGCTTAGATCCCCGGATGTACTTCATAATTTGCCTTATGTGGTATTGCAGACAACACAATATGATATTAGTGCTAAATACTTTTTTATTATAATTCATAACTATCTCTGTTGTCAACAAGATTGAGCCGTATTCAGGGCAAATTGACCTTAAACTTCGCGGCGAAGACGCGAAGGCACGAAAGTGTCTTTTTTTCTTATGAATTTTTACGAATTATGGCATGAGAATAAGTCCCTTCTGATCAAAGCGTTTTCAAGAAAGGCTGCTTTTTTCCTATTATACATAGTGCCGCATGTCCGGAAATGATGCAAGCGTGCTTCCACTTTTACTGATCTTTGCGCGGATACCACATAAGGCAAATTATGTGTCAAATTCGCAAACAGATTGAAGTAAACCGCTTACTGGAGGAAGGGGTACATTTTGTTTGCTGGCTAGATTGCGTTTTTGAGAAACGTGAATGAAAGACGAGGTGAAAACAAAATGAAAAGAAAAAGAAGCTTACGATGCTTTATGTTTTTTCTGCTTTCGGCTGCATTGATCTTTTCGGCTTTTCCTCTAGCGTTTGCGGAGGAACCCGATGGTGCTGGAGTAGAACCTTCAGGGGTATGTGAAGAGAACATATAGGTGGCGCTGACCTTATATTGTGTTTCTGCAAAAGATTCTCCTGTTTTATTGGGGAATTTCTAAAAAGGAGATGGACAAGTTGAAGTTGATATCGAGAATAAAGAACAAAAATAAACCATTAATCTTACTATTATGCGTAACTATGATTTGTTGTTTTGTCCCGCCGCAAATGGCGGAAGCTTCTGCTCCGACAGATGATGGTCTGTGCGAACACCATAGATCGCATACCGAGGAATGCGGTTACAGCGAGGGTATCGAGGGTAGTCCGTGTACCCATGAACATACAGAGGAGTGCTATACCCTTGAAACGAATTGTGTTCATTCCCACGATGAAAGTTGTTATCCTGATGAAACTGTTTCGGATAATAACGCTGCCCCGTCCGATGCGGACGAGGCAGAGCCAACCAAATGTACCCATGTTTGCAGCGAAGAAAGCGGCTGTATTACAAAGAAGTTGAACTGTAGCCATGTGCATGACGAAACTTGCGGCTATGTGGAGGCAGTTGAAGGAAGCCCATGCAATTTTGTCTGTTCGGTATGTTCAGAATCGGAGTTGGACAGCACGGATGCCGCTGCCATTTCTGAGGACAGTGTCGCGTCTGTAGACGGCAAAGGATATGACAGCTTTGAGGAAGCCTATGCAGAAGCGGCGAAAAACGCGGGTACGATTGTGCTGCTGAAAGATATACCTGAGATACATCAGGATAAGCACGCCTATTTTACAATTAACAAAACAGTTACAATTGATTTGAATGGTTGCTCTATCAGCGCATGGCCGAAAGGTTTCGTGTTTTATATCGTTAAAGGCGGCAATCTCACATTGAAAGGCAGCGGAAATGTGAACGGCGGCGGCTACGCTAACGGAATTATAAGGAATGATGGTACCCTGAAAATAGAGGAAAGCGTTGTTCTTCAGAATAACGAAGCCGGTAGCGGATGGTGCGGCGCTGTTTATAATACCGGTAAGTTTATTATGGATGGAGGATTGATACAGAATACTTCTACTGAATACAGCGGCGGTGCGATCTTTAATAGCGGTACTTTCACCATGAGCGGTGGTACGATTTCCGATACTTCTGCCACTTCGTATGGCGGCGCCGTTTACAACACTGGCAGTTTTGAAATGACCGGCGGTACGATTTCTGATACTTCTACCATTTGGTATGGCGGTGCCATCTACAATTCTGGCACTTTCAAGATGACCGGCGGTACGATTTCCGGCACTACTGCTGACTACTATGGCGGCGCCGTTTACAACACTGACAGTTTTGAAATGGCCGGCGGAAAGATAGATGACTGCGGAACAACCACTGGTTACGGTTACGGCGGCGCTGTGTATAACGCAAGCGGGACTATGACAATGAAAGAGGGCACGATTTCCAACTGTACGACTTCATGCGGCGGTGGTGGTGTGCATCTGGAAGCGGGTTCGTTTACCATGAATGACGGTACGATTGAAGGCTGCAATGTAACAAGCAGTCGCTATGATAGTAGTCTTGGCGGCGGTGGTATCAGCGTGAAAAGCGGCGCCCAATTTACCATGAAAGATGGTCTGATCTGGAAGAATAAATCTTCCGGTGGTGATGGCGGCGGCGGTGTTGCCAACAAGGGCACCTTTACTATGACCGGCGGTCAGATCATTATGAATGACACAACCGACGCAGAGAGTTATAGTAATAATGGCGGTGGCGTGAATAACCTTGGTACAATGACCATGTCTGGCGGGATGATCGCAAAAAATAACGGAAAGGGCGGCGTCTATTCTGGAGCTCAAGATTCACAATTCGTGATGACCGGCGGCGCGGTGTTTGAAAATTACACTCTGACAATCTTTGGCGAAAATGTGCCGGAGGAAAGCAAAAAAGTTGATATCGTGCTGCATACCAGTCATCAGGGAAGTAACGATGTCAGCGTGTGCGCTGCTTCTGACATGGAGGCGGATGGATATACTTTTACTGCTTGGAAATACATAGGCGAAGGCTGGGGTTTCGCTCACCCGTATGTTGGACAGGATATGACAGGAAGCCTTGTTCCACCAGAGTCAGAGTTATCATTTACCGAGGGTCAAAAAAATCAGATATATTTCCGTGCTGTATTGACAGCTCCTGAAACCGAGGAAAAAGAGGGTATTTACCTTAACGGCAGCTTGGGGGACGATGAAAATGATGGTACTACCGCTGTCAGTGCTGTAAGGACCTTTGAGAAAGCATGGCAGTTAGCAAATGCTGCTTTGAATAGCGGAAAAGAAGCTGTAACGATTTATGTATGCGGCAAAGTACAGGTTTCCACTAAAGAAACCTGGGGTGAGGACAACGCGAAAGACATTGTCGTTATGCGTGCCGATGGATATAAGGGCGCACTTGCAGAAGTTACGACAAGTGGAGAATTGACGCTTCAAAATATCACCATCGACGGCAATAAGGGAACAGAGTACACCGACTCACTTATTCATGTAAAGGGTGGAAAACTGCTTATTCAGAATGGAACCGTTTTACAAAATAACCTTGCGGGGCGCACAGAAAAGGGCTATGACGGCGGTGCTGTGTATATTGAGGATGGCACCGGAGAAATGACCGGGGGTAAAATCCAAGACAATACTGCCCGAAACAATGGCGGCGGTGTGTCGGTCTGTTATGGGTCCTTTACGATGTCCGGCGGAGAGATCGTTGGAAATAAAGCTAAATATGGCGGCGGTATTTGTGCTGTCAGAGAAGGAAGTGTTGCGCTCAAGGATAGCGCACTTATCTCAAACAACAATGCAAGTGATGGCGGCGGCATAAATCTTGGCGCGTACACGACGGCAGAAGCTTGTTATGGCACAAAGAAGCAGACACTTGAAATGTCCGGCGGAACGATTTCTGAAAACAGTGCAAGTAATAACGGAGGCGGCATCTTCGTTCAGAGCAATTCGGTCGCTGTTATTCGTAAGGGCAATATAGTAAACAATAAAATAGTAGGTGGATCTTCATTCCGTTATCGGGGTGCAGGCATCTATGTAAACGGCGGTAAATATAATGAGTTTGATGGTGAGCAAGTTCCAAACGGCTTGTTACAGCTTTATAATGTGGAAATCGCTGATAATATCGCAAATGAGTACGGCGGCGGGTTGGCTGCCTGTCCTACAGCCAATGTAAAAATCTATGTGACGGATGGGGCAGTGTTCC
>CALLDR010000006.1 GCA_937997955.1 uncultured Emergencia sp.
CAACCAGCGGTCACATCATCGGCTCTGTCTTCCGCTCCGCTCGCTTTCGCTCGCTCCGCCTCGCCAATCGCCGTGATGTTTCGCAGGTAACCTACCTACGGCTCTTCTGCACTCGCGCTACGCGCGGGCTTGCACTGCTCAGCCAGTCCAGTCGCTGGCTTGCGCCGCCAGCCAGCCCAGCCGCGGGCTTGCACCGTCCAGTCAACCAGCGGTCACATCATCGGCTCTGTCTTCCGCTCCGCTCGCTTTCGCTCGCTTCGCCTCGTCAATCGCCGTGATGTTTCGCAGGTGACCTACCTGCGATTCTTCTGCACCCGTGCTACGCGCGGGCTTGCGCCGCCCAGTCAGCCCAGCTGCGGGCTTCCATCGCCCAGTCAACCAGCGGTCACATCATCGGCTCTGTCTTCCGCTCCGCTCGCGTTCGCTCGCTCCGCCTCGCCAGTCGCCGTGATGTTTCGCAGGTGACCTACCTGCGATTCTCATTCGCCTCTAAAATGCCTCCGCATTTGGAGGCTCTGACAATCGGGTTAGGTCAACCCGGTGGCCAGGTCAGTTTGCGCTTTCCTAAAATATGGAAATGCAGATGTTTCACTGTCTGGAACGCGTCTTCACCGTTGTTGCTGACGACTCTGTAGCCGTTTTCCAGGCCAAGATCGGCAGCGATCTCGTGGATCTTGAACATGATATAGCCCAGCAGCTCCTGATCCTCTTCCTTCACATCGTCCAGAGAAGCGATGTGCTTCTTCGGAATGACCAGAACGTGGACCGGCGCCTGCGGATCCAGATCGTGGAACGCGATGAGCTTGTCGTCTTCGTAAGCCACGGTGGACGGAATGTCATGTCCCGCAATACCGCAAAATATACAATCAGCCATTTATGATCTCTCCTTTCATGCCATCTCTGTATTTTTCTAAAAGCTTTACATCGTAAAACTGATTTAGCATCTCCTCGCCGCCCGCGGCATACGTTTTCACATAGTTGTCCGTATACCCGGTCAGCAGACCGTCCCCGGTCGTCTCCTCGAACAGGACCCTGCGCACCGCGCCCTGGCACCTCTCGTAGAAGCGCCCCGCGTCCGCCTCAGCCTTTTCCATCAAAGCCTGGCTTCGCTGGTTTTTCACGTCGCCGGATACCTGATCCGGCATGTCCGCCGCAGGCGTCCCTTTGCGCCGTGAATACTTGAACGCGTGGACCCTGCAGAATCCAGCCTCGTCGATGATGGACAGGCTGTCCGAAAAATCTTCAGGAGTCTCCCCCGGAAAGCCGCATATGATATCCGTCGTCACTCCGTACAGAGGATCAAAATCCTGCAGCACGCGGACGATGTCCAGATAATCCGCCCGGCTGTAACGGCGGTTCATCCGGCGAAGCACCGCGTCGGATCCGCTCTGAATGGACAGGTGCAGATGCGGGCACAGCTTTTTGTAGGCCAGAAGCCCTTTGACGTATTCCGCGTTGATCACCGTAGGTTCCAGCGAACTGAGCCGGATACGGAAATCCCCGGGCAGAGCGTCAAGTCTGGCGATCAGCGGCGCGATGCCGCCATAACCCAGGTCAGTGCCGTACAGCGCCGTATTGATGCCGGTCAGGATCAATTCTTTAAAGCCCTTTGCCAGAAGTCCTTCGGCCTCGGCAAGGACCTCATCAAGAGGACGGCTCCGCACCTTTCCTCTCGCGTAAGGAATGATGCAGTAGGAACAAAACCGGTTGCAGCCCTCCTGAATCTTGATATAGGCGCGGGTGCGGCTTTCCATGGAAGTGATGATGCCGCAGGACTGATAGGTATCCAGCTCTTCATACGTCCGGATGTGGCGTTCCGTCTGTCCCGCCTCCCTGCGGTAATTCTCGATATAAGCCAGCAGGTTCTGCTTTTCATCGGTGCCTGCCACGATATCCACGCCTTCGATCTGGCTGACCTCGTCGGGACTGACCTGAGCATAGCAGCCGGTGACAGCGACCATCGCCTCCGGATTGACCCGCTTCATGCGGCGGATATACTGGCGGGACTTCCGGTCCGCCAGATTTGTTACAGTACATGTATTAATCACATAGGCGTCCGCAAAGTCCTCTTCACCGGCAATCGTGTGGCCTGCCGCAGCAAACTGCTCCTTCATGGCCTCCGTTTCATACTGGTTGACCTTGCAGCCCAGTGTGTGGAATGCAATCTTCATCTTTCAATCTCCTCCCTTAAATAGTACAACCTTTTTTCCATTTCTTCAAGAATAATCTTCGCTGCCGTCCGATATATTGTCATGAAGAATCACGATATGAACCCTCAAAAGTTTGGCATTTCGTTTGGCAAATTCGCTAAATACTGCGTTTTTACCAAACAAAACCGCGAAAGTTTGGCATTTCGTTTGGTATCTCAGCAAAAATCCGCGTTTTTACCAAACCGACAGGCCTGACAAACCGGCAGGCCCGGAAAATCCGGCGAGCCCAGCCAAACTGGGCCAACCCCCGAAAGGATTTCTCTATGTTAAAGAAGTTTTTCTCCCTTTTTCTCATATGCCTGCTGGTCTGTACCATCGTCAGCGAGCGGGGCCCCGCGGGGCTAGCCGTTACCGCGGCCGAAGACAGCAGTACAGGCCGGGACCTGATCAAATGGGTCGACTTCGACGTTTCCTACGAAGCCCTGAAAGACGCCATGAACCTGGACATCGAAACTTGGGATCAGGATCTGCACATCAGCTGGGTCGATTCCCTCGCCTATCTGGCCGCCAGATACGGCGGCAGCTTTGACGGCTACAGCAAAACAGACCTGACCGCCCTGGCCGAAGCCCTGCAGAGCGGCATGTCCATGGAAGAACTGACCAGGGACATGAAGTCCTACGACTACTACAACCAGGCCTATACCGCCGTCATCGGCGGCTTCCTGGGCCTTCGGGAAGACGGAAGCTACGGCCTCACCGCCTGTTCCCCCATCGCGGAGGGCTATGGATACACCGACAGCGACGACTTCGGCAACGGACGCAGCTACGGCTTCGCCCGCAAGCACCTGGGCCACGACATGTTCTGCTCCGTCGGCACCCCGGTCATCGCCGTAGAAGACGGCAAAGTAGAGGCCCTGGGCTGGAACCAGTACGGCGGCTGGCGCATCGGCATCCGCAGCCATGACGGCGCCCGCTACTATTACTACGCCCACCTGCGCAAAGACGCGCCCTACGCCAAAGACCTGAAGATCGGCAGCACCGTCCAGGCCGGCCAGCTGATCGGCTACGCGGGCCAGACCGGCTACAGCCTCAAAGAAAACGTCAACAACATCAACGTCCCCCACCTCCACTTCGGCATGCAGCTGATCTTCGACGAGTCCCAGAAAGAATGCAACTCCGAAATCTGGATCGACACCTACGCCCTGATCCGCCTGCTGTCCAGCCACCGCTCCTCCGGCGTCACCGAAGATCAAAGGGTGTCCGTCGAGGCGCCGTCCCAGACGTCCACGGCTGCGGCGTCAGATACCTCTGCCGATACTGCCCAGGTTCCCATACTCATGTATCACGGCCTGACCACCAAGGCCAGCCAGGTCAACGACTACTTTATCCCCGCCGAGACCTTTGAAGACGACGCGGCGTGGCTGAAAGAGCACGGATATACCGCCGTCACTATGCAGGAGCTCATTGACTTCGTCTACGACAAGACCGGCAAAGAGAGCCTGCCCGAAAAACCCGTCGTCATCACCTTCGACGACGGCTACTACAACAACCATAAATACGCCACGCCCGTTCTGAAAAAATACGGCATGAAAGCCGTCCTGTCCGTCATCGGCCAGGCCTGCGAGGACGCTTCCCAAGATGCGTACCGGGCCGAGGACTACTGCAACGTGACCTGGAGCCAGCTTCGGGAAATGGCCGCTTCCGGCCTGTGGGAAATACAGAACCATACTTATGATCTGCACGATATCAAAGACGGACGAAAAGGAGCCAGAATGAAAACAGGCGAATCCCTGTCCGCCTACGAAAAGGTTCTGCAGGACGACCTGAGCAAGCTGCAGGCAAAGCTGCAGACGACCACCGGCGTCGCTCCCACCACCTTCACCTGGCCCTACGGCGCCTATACCAAGGAAAGCCGGGACCTGCTGGAAGAGCTGGGGTTTCAGGCCACCTTAAGCTGCCGCAGCGGAGTCAATACTCTGACAAAGGGAGATCCGGAAAGCCTGTATCTGCTGAAACGAAATATCAGAAAGCCAGGCGTTTCCATAGAAAGCATCATGGCGGAACTATCGTGACGAAGAGCTCCATGAAAAAACAGTCCAAAAAAGTTACAGGGAGCCTTTTGGACAAAGGCTCCCAATGTAAGGGGGATTAGCAAGTTTATCTTGCTTTGCAGTGTGTTGTGTGTGATGTGTGTGTTGTGTGTATGTTGAATGACATCTCTATCATTCAATGCCAGTATAGAACACACCGGTTACTTTTAGGTTATTTTTCTTCCTCTTATTTCGTCAATTTTCCAAAGGCGTCAATAAAAAGTGACGACTCCACCGGGACGGCGTGATACACCACGAAAATGCGGCTTTCCGTTTTCTTTTGATCAAAGTGATCCCGTATCCTTCGTGAGACCTCTCTGGCACGTTTTTCTGAAATATTCTCCAGCAGCACGGCAAACTGGCTGGCGCTGGCGCGGCAGAATACATCGCTGCTCCGCAGCCCGAAGGCCAGCGCTTCCCCCAGAAGCTGGACATGGCTCTTCCGGGTCTCCTTTGATACGGGGGTTCCCTTCTGCGCGCCCAGAGAGTACACGCAGAGATAAGAGCTTTCCACTGCCTGGTCCAGCCGCCGGGCCATGAGCCGGTAGATCTGTCTGAACTCGCCGTACTCCACGAAGAAGGCGGCATCGCTGGCTCCCTTCTCCCGCAGGTCCCGCTGGATCTCCTCGGCGGACAGATAGCCCTTCGGCTTCCGCTTCAAGATGTCCCGATAAGCCGATTCAAAGCGGGCGTCCAGCCTGGTGCCGAACTCATTGTTCATGACCTTTTGGGCCTCTTTGTACATATCCGACGCCGCACTGTAGTTTTCCAAAAAAGTATAGCAGCGGATAATATAGTAGTAAAAGTCCTCCGAATAGGGCTGGATCAGGAGTGCGTTCTTGCAGAGGTCGATGACCCTCTGGTACTCGCCCTTTTCCATCAGCAGGCCGGCCAGCGTGCGCACCGCCGTTTCATACCGCTCGTAATAGTGGGTCTGAATCGGCATGGCCCAGTTGCCCCTTTTCGGCTCCACGTAGATATTCCCTTTATAGCAGGCTACCGCGGAAAGCAGCAGTTCTGTCTTCTCCTCGTCTCCCTCGCAGTCTCTGGCCCTTTCCAGATAGCGGTCAAAGGTATCAATATCCAATCTATACGGCGCCGCCGTGTTGAGGCAGTATCCGCCGTCAGCCGTCAGGATCAGGTCCTTGCCCGGTATGCCTCCCAGGCTGTCCAGCTCCCTGCGCAGCTTGAACACCAGCACCTTCAGAGAATTTGCCGGGTTGGACACGTCTATCTCCGGCCAGAGCCGGTCGATCAGCTCATCTTGGGGCACGATCCTGCCGCTGTTGAGGACGAGATATTTGAACAGGGTCCACATCTTGCCCGACTTAGCGTGATAGGTCCCCATACCGATTTCCTTTTCTCCATACCGCACGGTCACACCACCCAGCAGCTGGATTTCCAAACATTTGCACATATCACACACAAACCTTTCTATGCCGCGGTCTTACCGTTCTTCCATCAAAGCCCGCAGCGCCTTTCTTGCCGCGGCGTGGTCGCCCATCCACGGCCTTCTTCCTTCTTCGTAATACATATACGGCTCATCGCCTTTTCCTAAAATCAGCAGGCAGTCGCCCTTTGACGCCGCCTTCACCGCGGCCTCGATGGCCTCGTACCGGTCTTCGACGAACACGGATTTTTCCGCGCCGGCGCCCTCTATGATCGATCTGGCGATATCCTCAGCCCTTTCATTCCGCGGATCCTCCTCGGTAACAAAGACCTTCCGGCAGTACTTTCCGGCGATCTCGCCCAGCACCTTCCGCTTCACCTTGTCCCTCTTTCCCGCGCAGCCGAACACGGTATAGATATGGCCGTCAGCGATCTCTCTGGCGTACTGGAAGATCTTTTCAAAGCCGTCCGGCGTATGGGCGTAGTCCACGATGACGGTAAAATCCTGTCCCTCCTCGATCAGCTCCATGCGCCCGTCCACCTGGGAAATATGCGTCAGCCGCGGAAGCATGTCCTCGATTTCCATGCCTGTCTGATGCATGGCGGCGATGGCCCCCAGCAGATTGTAGATGTTGTACCTGGCGGCCAGATTGGTTCTGACCGGATAGCGTCTGCCTCCGCAGACCAGGGTAAAGGACGTGCCGTGGACCGAAAGGACAAGATCCTCCGCCCGGTAGTCCGCGTCGGCGTCCATGCCGTAGCTGACGCAGCGGCAGCCGGCGCACTTCACCAGCTCTCCGTAGCTGAGGTCGTCAGCGTTGAGCACGGCCACGCCGTCAGCCTTCATATTCCGGAAGAGGAGCTGCTTTGCCTCGAAATACGCTTCCATGGTCTTGTGATAGTCCAGATGGTCATAGGTCAGGTTGGTAAAGACGGCCACATCAAAGTCCACCGAATCCACCCGGCCCATGGCAAGACCGTGGGAGCTGACCTCCATGGCTACCGCCTTCATGCCGTGCTCCACCATTTCACGCAGATTCTGATGGATCTCGATGGCGTCAGGCGTGGTCAGACTCGGAATTTTGCTCACGCTGCCGTAGCGGACGGCGATGGTTCCCATATAGCCGCAGGGCGCCTTTTGTTCGTAGACGTCCCTGATGATGCTGGTCGTAGTGGTCTTTCCATTGGTGCCGGTAACGCCGAATACGGTCATCTGCCTGCTGGGCTGCCCGTTGAACAGGTCGCAGACCCGGTTCAGCTCACGATTCACGTCTTCCGCTCTGACATAGGCCACGCCCGGCAGCCGGTCCAGATCGTCAGAGTGGACCACGGCACGGGCCCCGGCCTGGCAGGCTTTGTCCGCGAAACGGTGGCCGTCAGCCTCCAGACCCTTCAGGCAGAAAAACAGATCGCCTTCCTTTGCCTTTCTGGAGTCGATGCACAGTCCCTTTATTTCCACTGCAGGCGCTCCTGCAAACAGTTCTGATAACAGCATATGTCTTCCTCCTGCTCCCCAATTCCTCTTACTTATCTTCTGCCAAAACCGGCCCGTTATATTCAAAATGCGGCATCAATTCCAATTTAAATTTATTCAGCCGCCGCTTCTGGTCAATCTTTGCCCTGGTCTCTTCATCGTCGCAGACGCCGGTGCGGATATATTCGTCCAGAGCCGCGTAGGTGAAGCCCAGGTTTTCCTCGTCGGTCAGACCGGACAGCCCGTCGATCGGCGTCTTTTCCACCAGCTTCTCAGGAAGTCCCAGCTCCCTGCCGATGGCCTTGACCTCCTGCACGGTCAGCTTTGACAGAGGGCTGAAATCTCCCGCGCCGTCGCCGTATCTGGTCGCGTAGCCTACCCAGTCTTCCGAAAGATTGCAGGTGTTGGCCACTCTGCCGTTCATGGACTGGGCCACAGCGTAGGTAGCCGCCATCCGCAGTCTGGCCGGCAGGTTGGTTCTGGTCTGCTTGGTGATCTCCACCGACAGATCCTTTTCCAGCGCTCCCATCATGCCGTCAAAGCTGTCTTTGATGTTGATAATCGCGTGGTCGATGTTCAAGTGGGATACCAGCAGCTTGGACGCGTCGATATCCGCCTGCTCTCCGTTAGGCAGAAGCACGCCGAATACCCGGTCCCTGCCCAGGGCCTCCACACACAGGGCTGCCACCACGGAGCTGTCCTTACCGCCGCTGATGGCGACCACCGCCTTGCAGTCCCTGCCGTTTTCCTCGAAGAATTCCCGAATCCAGGCCACCACCTGATCTTTTACCGCCTTCGCGTCAAATTCATACATATATTTCACCTCTTGCTCTTCTTTCTCTTTCTTCTGTTTCTTTCCGCTGTTTCGCGCTGAGTTTTCGCTCACTGGCTTCGCGTCAATGACTTCCGCCCAACGGTTTCGTGTTCCGCCGGCATCTCCGCTGTTTTACGAAACTGCTCCCAAAAAACTTCCGCGGCCATAACCTCAGATCACCATACCTATGCTACGATAATCTGACACGCCTTCATGGCGTCCAGCGCCGTTTCGTGGCTCTGCGGACTGACGCCCGCGCAGCAGCTGCTGTCCACTTTTACCACGGTTTCCGGGAAAGCCGCCTTCAGGATCATAGCGTTGGAGATGACGCAGATGTCCGTACAGACGCCGACCATCTCGATCTCTGACGGCGCACCGCCCAGTTTCTCCCTCAGCCATTTCGGCAGTTCCATACAGCCGAAGGTTGGCTTGTCCAGCACGCAGTCATCTTTTAAGCCATCGCGAAGCTCCTCAATGATCTGCCAGCCATCACTGCCTTTGACACAATGAGGCACCGGCAGCAGTCTGCCCTCCTGTGTTTCCATATAGTCTTCCCCGTGGGTATCCCTGGTAAACAGCACTGGGAGTCCCTGTGAACGATAATCTTCGATCTTCTTCTGCAGTCTGCCGATGATCTTCTGCGCTTCTTCATTGGCCAGCGCCCCCGTCACAAAGTCCACCTGCATATCTATGACCAACAGAGCCTTGTCCTTTTTCATAATTGTTCTTTGCTCCTTTTTTAAATTGAATAATAGTAATAGTATACCTCAAAAGCCCAGCCAGGTCAACGAATCTCCCCATCAAAACAGGTCCAGCCCATAAAAATAAAATGAAAGGGTTCCCGTCTTTTGGCGCTGAGACGGACAAGAGGCGTATCTTGGCGGAACAGCTTCCGCAGCCCAACGGCTCAATGACTCGATGGCTCGAGGACTCAATGTCTCCGCAGACCGATGGCCCGTTTGATGGAATTTGGACCTTTCGAGGAGAAGGAAGGGATTTAGCCCAATTCCTGACTTCCGGCTTTGCCGTCGCCATCTGCGGTCATGCTGAACAGAAAATGCTTCAACTTCACAAAAAAGTGTATAAATATACTGAAATATATGTTAAAATATACGAATACGGAAAGGAGCTAACTGACAATGGAAAGGACAGCTGAAACGAGAGTTGCACTGCTTTCCATCATCATCAAGGACACGGTGGCGGTGGAAAAGCTCAACGAGATCCTACATATATACAGAGACTACATCATCGGACGTATGGGTATCCCCTATCGCGAAAGGCAGATTCAGATCATCAGCGTCGCGGTAGACGCGCCTACGGACGTGATCAACGCCATGTCGGGCAAAATCGGACGGCTGCCCGGCGTCAGCAGCAAGGTGGCCTATGCCAGCGAATCGTGAATTACTGGCCGCGGCGGACCTGCTCCGATCCGGCGAGATGCCCTGTCCCCAGGCCCTGGCGGCTTTGATCGAGGACGACGATCCCCGCATCGCTGAAACGCTGGCACAATACGCCGATGAGGTGCGGCGTCAGCACTACGGCAGCAAGGTCTACATTCGCGGCCTCATCGAATTCACCAACTACTGCAGGAACGACTGCCTTTACTGCGGCATCCGCAAAAGCCAGCGAAACGTCAGCCGCTACAGGCTGACCGCCGATGACATTCTGTCCTGCTGCCGGACCGGCTACGAGCTGGGCTTCCGGACCTTTGTGCTGCAGGGCGGCGAGGATCCCTGGTGGACCGACGACAGGCTGGTTCCCCTGGTGACGGCTATCCGCCAGACCTATCCGGACTGCGCCATCACCCTGTCCGCCGGAGAGCGGAGCCGGCAAAGCTATCAAAGGCTTTTCAACGCCGGCGCCGACCGGTATTTGCTGCGCCACGAAACGGCCAACCCCGTCCACTACAGCAGGCTGCACCCGGCGGAGCTGTCCTGGCAGAACCGAATGGACTGCCTGCGGAACCTGAAGGAGATCGGCTACCAGACCGGCTGCGGCTTCATGGTAGGATCCCCCTTCCAGACGACGGAAGATCTGGTCAGGGAGCTTTTGTTTCTCAGAGAGTTCCGGCCCCACATGATAGGCATCGGACCTTTTCTTCCCGCCAGCGGAACGCCCTTTGAGAGAGAGGCGGCAGGGTCCGCGGCGCTGACCATCAGGCTGCTCAGCATCATACGGCTGCTGCTGCCAAAGGTTTTGCTGCCCGCCACGACGGCGCTGGGCACAGCTGAGGAGGACGGCCGCGAAAGAGGCATCCGGGCAGGGGCAAACGTCATCATGCCTAACCTGTCACCGGCAGAAGTCAGGAAGAAATATCTTCTCTACGACAACAAAATCGCCACAGGCGATGAGGCCGCGGAAAGCGTCGCCCATCTCCGGCAGTCCATGGAAAAAATCGGTTATCAGGTTGTCACCGCCCGCGGCGACAGCCTTAACACATAAATTTAATACATAAAATCAACTAACGGGAAAGTCCGCGCTCCACGCGCATCTGACCCGAAAGAAAGGAAGTAAAAAAATGTATGATCCAAAATCACTGAAAGCAGAAGAATTTATCAACCACGAGGAAATCCTTGACTCACTGCGGTACGCCGATGAGAACAAGGATAACAAGGAGCTGGTGAGACAGATCCTGGACAAAGCCGCCCTGCGCAAGGGTATCAGCCACAGGGAAGCGTCTGTGCTGCTGGCATGTGAAGATCCCCAGGTCACCGAAGAGATCTACAAGATGGCCGAGCAGATCAAAAAGGATTTCTACGGCAACCGCATCGTCATGTTCGCGCCGCTGTACCTGTCCAACTACTGCGTCAACGGCTGTGTCTACTGTCCATATCATCACCAGAACAAGCACATCGCCAGAAAGAAGCTGACCCAGGAAGACATCAGAAGAGAAGTCATCGCTCTCCAGGATATGGGACACAAGCGGCTGGCCCTGGAGGCCGGCGAAGACCCGGTCAACAACCCTATCGAATACATACTGGAGTGTATCAAAACCGTATACTCCATCAACCATAAGAACGGCGCCATCCGCCGGGTCAACGTCAACATCGCCGCTACTACGGTGGAGGAATACAGAATGCTGAAGGACGCCGGCATCGGCACCTACATCCTGTTCCAGGAGACCTATCACAAGGAAAGCTACGAACAGCTGCACCCGACCGGCCCGAAGCACAACTACGCGTGGCACACGGAGGCCATGGACAGAGCCATGGAGGGCGGCATCGACGACGTAGGTCTGGGCGTTTTGTTCGGACTGGAGCTGTACCGCTACGAGCTGGCGGGACTTTTGATGCACGCGGAGCATCTGGAAGCCGTTCACGGCGTCGGCCCGCATACCATCAGCGTGCCGAGAGTCAGACCAGCGGACGACGTAGATCCAGAGGATTTTGACGCGGGCGTAGACGGCGGACTGACCGACGATCTCTTCGCCAAGATCATCGCCATCATCCGCATCGCCGTGCCTTATACCGGCATGATCATGTCCACCCGTGAAAGCCAGGAAATGCGCGCCAGGGCTCTGCACCTGGGCATCTCCCAGATCAGCGGCGCTTCCAAGACCAGCGTCGGCGGCTACGATTCCGATGAGCCGGAAGACGAGAACTCCGCCCAGTTTGAGACAGACGACAGAAGAACCCTGGACGAAGTGGTCAAATGGCTCATGGACATGGATTACATTCCTAGCTTCTGCACCGCCTGCTACAGAGAAGGCCGCACCGGCGACCGCTTCATGAGCCTGTGCAAGAGCGGACAGATCCAGAACTGCTGTCACCCAAACGCTTTGATGACCCTGAAGGAGTACCTGGTGGACTACGCGAAGCCGGAAACCCGCGCGGTGGGAGAAGCTTTGATCCACAAGGAGCTTGACAATATTCCGAAGGAAAAGGTTCGTCAGATCGCAGAAAACTACATCAAGGAGATCGAACATGGCAAGAGAGATTTCAGATTTTAACAGAGAAAACGCCGCCGGCCTGAACGCCGCGGCGGACAGCGCAAACGCCAATGCCTGCGCCGACGTCAGCGCCAGCGCGAACAAAGCGGCCGCGGACAACGCCGCCGGCCTGAACGCTACGCCGTCAGCCAACCGGGTCCACATCGGCTTCTTCGGCCGGCGCAACGCGGGAAAATCCAGCGTAGTCAACGCTGTCACCGGACAGGACCTGGCCATCGTCAGCGAGGTCAAAGGCACCACCACCGATCCGGTGCAGAAGGCCATGGAGCTGCTGCCGCTGGGGCCGGTGGTCATCATCGACACCCCCGGCATCGACGACAGCGGCCAGGTCGGTGAAAAGCGGGTAGAAAAGTCCTATCAGGTCCTCAACAAGACCGATGTGGCCGTGCTGGTCATCGACAACTTTGTGGGGCCGTCCGCCGAGGACCGCGCTTTGATAGAGGAATTCCGCAGGAGAAAGCTGCCCTTCATCGTAGCCCTGAACAAAGTTGACCTGGACATGGAGTCCCTGATCGAGACAGATGAGGCTCACAGGTCTTACGACTTCCCTCACCTGCTGGTCAGCGCTCTGACCGGCCAGGGCATCGCGCAGCTGAAGGAGAAGATCGCGGAGATCGCCAAGCCCACGGGGCCTGAAAAGAAGATCATCGGCGACAGGCTGCGCAGAAAAGATGTGGTCATTCTGGTCACGCCCATCGACAGCTCCGCGCCGAAGGGCCGGATGATCCTGCCCCAGGTCCAGACCATACGGGATATTCTGGACGTCAATGCTGTCTGTATGGTAACGCAGGTTCCGGAGCTGTCAGATTGTCTGGCCGCTCTGAAGGAGCCTCCGGCCCTGGTAGTTACCGACAGCCAGGCCTTTGCTCAGGTAAAGGAGATTCTGCCTTCCGACGTAAAGCTGACTTCCTTCTCCGTCCTGTTCGCCCGGTTTAAGGGAATTCTGGACACGGCGGCCGCCGGCGCCCATTTCCTGTCCAGCCTGCGGGACGGCGATAAGGTTTTGATCTCCGAGGGCTGCACCCATCACCGACAGTGCGAGGACATCGGCACGGTGAAGCTGCCCGGCTGGATCCAGAGCTATACCGGCAAAACCCTTGACTTTGACTTTACCAGCGGAGGCGAATTTCCACGCGGCCGTGAGCAGCTGCGGCAATACGCCCTCATCGTACACTGCGGCGGCTGTATGCTCAACGAAAAGGAAATGGTATACCGCATGAATTCGGCGGCCGACGCCGGCGTGCCGTTTACCAACTATGGGACTTTGATCGCCCATATCAATGGAATTTTAGACAGAAGCCTGGAGATTTTCAATGAATAAAGAACAAATCACAGCAAGCCGCCGGGTGGTGGTCAAGGTAGGCACGTCCACCCTGACCCACCGGAGCGGCAAGATCAATATCCGCCACATCGAGGGCCTCTGCAAGGTTCTCAGCGACCTTCAGAACGCCGGAAAGGAGATCATTCTGGTCTCCTCCGGCGCCATCGGCGTGGGCGTAGGCAAGCTGGGCCTTTCCCGCCGCCCTGACGAGACCAGCAAGAAACAGGCGCTGGCCGCCATCGGCCAGTGTGAGCTGATGTTCATGTACGATAAGTTTTTTGGGGAGTACAACCACACGGTGGCTCAGATTCTGCTGACCTACGACGCCGTAGACAGCGAAACGGACCGCCGCAACGTGCAGAACACCTTCGGAGAACTGCTGTCCATGGGCATTATCCCCATCGTCAACGAAAACGACACGGTGGCCACCAACGAGCTGGAAGGCCACAATATCGGCGACAACGACACCCTGTCCGCCATGGTCGCTGTGCTGACAGAGGCCGACCTGCTGGTCATTCTGACCGATATCGACGGCCTCTACGACCGTGACCCCCGCAAAGACGAAAACGCCAGACGGATTCCCTTTGTTCCCGTCATCGACGAGAAGATCGAAGCCCTGGCAGGCGGCGCGGGTTCCCAGTTCGGCACCGGCGGCATGGCTACCAAGATCAGCGCCGCCAAGCGTTCCACGGCCGCGGGCATTCCCTGCTGCGTGATCAAAGGCGACGACCCGTCCAACCTGTACACCCTCTTCGACGGGGCGGACATCGGAACAGTATTCGGATGTGAAGAAAGGAGACCACTATGACCCAGTTAGAACAGATGGGCGCTCTGGCAAAGGACGCCGCCAGAACTCTGCGGACAGCCTCGGCTGACGCCAAAACCCAGGCTCTGGAGAAGATCGCTCTGGCCCTATGCTCCCATGTTCAGGACATTCTGGACGCCAACGAAAAAGATATCAAGGCCGCCGAAGGCGTGCTTTCCCCTTCTATGATCGACCGCCTGACCCTGACGCCGGAGCGGATCAGCGACATGGCGGAGGCGGTCATAGCCGTATCAAAATGGGACGACCCTGTAGGCCGTGTTCTGGAGGTGACGGACCGCCCCAACGGCCTGCGCATCGAAAAGACCGCCGTGCCTCTGGGCGTGGTCGGCATCATCTTTGAGGCCCGTCCCAATGTGACCAGCGACTGCGCCGCGCTGTGCATCAAAGCAGGCAACGCCTGTATTCTCCGCGGCGGCAAGGAAGCCGCCCACTCCAACCAGGCCATCGCCACCGTCATGCGCCAGGCGCTGGCCGACTCGGCACTGAATCCTGACTGCGTCCAGCTGGTAGAGGACACGTCCCGGGCCTCGGCCGCGGAAATGATGACTCTGACCGAATATCTGGACGTACTGATTCCGAGAGGCGGCGCGGGACTGATCAAATCGGTGGTGGACAACGCCAAGGTGCCGGTCATCGAAACCGGCGTCGGCAACTGCCACATCTATGTGGACGCGGCCGCCGACGTGGAGATGGCCGCCGACATCGTCTTTAACGCCAAGACCTCCCGCCCCTCCGTGTGCAACGCGGCGGAAAAGGTTTTGATCCACAAGGACATCGCCGCCGCGGCTTTGCCGGTCATGGCGGAGCGGCTCTCGTCCAGATCTGTAGCGCTCCACGGGGACGCTGCGGCCTGTGAGATCCTGCCGGACGCCGTGCCGATCGCGCCGGAGGAATGGAGCCGCGAGTATCTTGACTACGTTCTGGGCATCAAAGTGGTGGATTCCATAGACGAAGCCATCGACCACATCGAACGGTATTCTTCCCATCACAGCGACTGCATCGTCACCGCGGACGACGCCGCGGCGGCCAGGTTCCTGGCTTCTGTGGATTCCGCCGCCGTATACCACAACGCTTCGACCCGCTTCACCGACGGCGGTGAAATGGGACTGGGCGCGGAGATCGGCATTTCCACCCAGAAGCTTCACGCCCGCGGACCTATGGGCGTCAACCAGCTGGTCTCCTATAAGTACGTGGTCCGGGGCTCCGGTCAGATCCGGTAGGCGAAGGGATACGGTTTAGGGCACGGTTTGGGCTTTCCGGCGCTCAGGCCCTCAAGCTCTCCGGCTCTCTGGTTTTCAGGCCCTCAAAACCGACAAACTTCAATTTCACGGCCAGGCACCAACGGCCGCGTTCATTCATATCTATAGATATACAACCAGAATTCTTTTTAGGAGTTGATAGAACGATATGAATGCAGTTACATGGGCACTTCTAGGCACCCTGTTTACCTTCTCGGTAACGACTCTGGGTGCCTTAAATGTTTTTTGGGTTAAGAAAGAGGTCACCAACACGGTTCAATGTGTATTTCTGGGCTTTGCCGGCGGCGTCATGATCGCCGCCTCCGTCTGGTCCCTGCTGCTGCCCGGCATCGAACGGGCGGAAGCCGCCGGACAGATCAGCTGGCTGGTCATGACAGGGGGCTTTCTGCTGGGCGTGGTCGTCCTGCTCTTCGCTGACGGCCTTCTGAAGCGACGCTACGAGACCCGACTGCAAAAGGGTCAGATCGCCAGCCTGAAGCAGAGCACTTTGATGCTGGTCATCGCCATTACCATTCACAACATTCCTGAAGGCATGGCCGTAGGGCTTGCCTTCGCGCTGGCCATGAGCGACACGGGCAACCCTGCTCTGTTTTCCGGCGCTCTGGCCCTGGCTCTGGGTATCGGGATCCAGAACTATCCGGAGGGAACAGCCGTCGCCCTCCCTTTGATCAAGGACGGCATGGGCCGCAGAAAAGCCTTCTTTTACGGAAGCATGTCCGCCATCGTGGAACCGATCTTCGGCGTACTGGCCGCCCTTCTGGCAACTTTGATAACGCCGCTGATGCCGATGCTGCTGGCCTTTGCCGCCGGTACCATGATCTATGTGGTGGTGCAGGAGCTGCTGCCGGAGGCCCAGACCTGCGACAGGGAAAAGCTGGCCACCCTGGGATTCATCGCCGGCTTTCTGATCATGATGATACTGGACGTGAGTTTGGGATAGACCTCCACGGTTTTGCAAAAAAATTTGTGATCTTTCACAAAAAACTGTTGACACATGGCGAATACCATGTTATTCTTTAACAGTAAACTGAATAACAGACAAACCTTTGAGGGAGAGTAGTAAGCTTTGATACTTACCTTTGAGAGAGCTGTAGATGGTGAGATTACAGCAGGAAAAGGCAGAGCCGAATGGACTCCTGAGGGCAAACCGAACGGTTATCACGCAGAGACTCAGTAGGGGCGCCGGAGAAGATACTCCGTTAACAAAATCGGCATATGATAGTATGCGCAGAGTGGACACAGCATAACACTGTGTCAAGCCGGGTGGCACCGCAAGAGAACTTATTACTCTTGTCCCAGCAAAAGATTTGTCTGGGACAGGAGTTTTTTTATGGTCTAACCCGATTTGCGGGGGGCAAATTGCCGCTGGTCAAAGGCCGGGTTTCTCTGTGAGGGAGAGCCGGAAGCAAGGGCCGAACCGAACAGCAAGAAGCCGCGGCACGGGTGGCACGCCAGGCTCCTGTCCGTAAAAATGAAAGGAGCGAACTACAATGAGCAAAGAAATCAACAAGATCCCCTACAAAATTTATCTGGAAGAAAGCGAAATGCCGACGCAGTATTACAACGTCAGAGCTGATATGAAGAAAAAGCCAGCGCCGCTGCTGAATCCTGGAACCCTGCAGCCGATGACCGCCCAGGAGCTTTCCGGCGTATTCTGCGAGGAGCTGGTCAAACAGGAACTGGACGACACCACCGCGTACATCGACATTCCGCAGGAGATTCAGGATTTCTACAAGATGTACCGTCCTTCTCCGCTGGTCAGAGCGTATTGCCTGGAGGAAAAGCTGCAGACTCCGGCAAAGATCTATTACAAATTTGAAGGAAACAATACCAGCGGCAGCCACAAGCTGAATTCTGCCATCGCTCAGGCCTACTACGCTAAAAAACAGGGCCTGAAAGGCGTGACAACAGAAACCGGCGCCGGCCAGTGGGGCACCGCCCTTTCCATGGCCTGCTCCTATCTGGATCTGGACTGCAAGGTATACATGGTAAAGGTGTCCTACGAGCAGAAGCCGTTCAGAAGAGAGGTTATGAGGACCTACGGCGCCAACGTGACCCCTTCCCCGTCCACGACAACGGAAATCGGCAAAAAGATTCTGGCTGAGCATCCGGGAACTACCGGAAGCCTGGGCTGCGCCATCTCTGAGGCAGTAGAGGACGCTACGACCCACGAAGGCTACAGATACGTATTGGGCAGCGTTTTGAACCAGGTGCTGCTCCACCAGAGCATCATCGGCCTGGAGACCAAGACTGCCATGGACAAATACGGCATCAAGCCTGACGTGATCATCGGCTGCGCTGGCGGCGGCTCCAATCTTGGCGGACTGATCTCCCCGTTCATGGGAGAAAAGCTGAGAGGCGAGGCCGACTACCAGATCATCGCCGTAGAGCCTGCGTCCTGCCCTAGCTTCACCCGCGGCAAATACGTCTACGATTTCTGCGATACCGGTATGGTTTGCCCTCTGGCAAAGATGTACACCCTGGGAAGCGGCTTTATCCCATCTCCGAACCACGCCGGCGGTCTCAGATACCACGGCATGAGCTCCATTCTGTCAGAGCTTTACGATCAGGGACTCATGGAAGCCCGCAGCGAGGAGCAGACAGAGGTCTTCAAGGCAGCAACCCAGTTCGCAAGAGTAGAAGGCATCCTGCCTGCGCCGGAAAGCAGCCACGCCATCAAAGTGGCCATCGACGAGGCGCTGAAATGCAAAGAGACCGGCGAGGAAAAGACCATCCTCTTCGGACTGACAGGAACCGGCTATTTCGATCTGAAGGCATACGAGCAGTACAATAACGGAACTATGACGGATTACATTCCGACAGACGAGGACCTGCAGGTCGGCTTTGACGGCATCCCTAAGTTCCCTGGAAACGAGATTTAATTAAGTTGAAGTCTTCCTGATATTCAAGTATAAAATAAAATCCTGAAAAAAGACGGCCTGCGCCACAGCGGCAAGCCGTCTTTTGCTTTTTCACAGCGCCGGCGGTCAGCTGTTCTTGCCTCTTTTCAGCGACATAAACACGCCTGCGACACACAAGATGATGAAGACCTGGAACGCGGTGCGCATGGTGGACACCAGATCCGCGGGCGCCGCCGCGTCAAGGGTCGTATTGCCCAGGGTAAAGCCGACGACGATGGTCACCACCGCCATGCTGGAGGTGTGTCCTACGGTCCGCATGGTGGCCAAGATGGAGTTGGCAACGCTGTAGTCCTCTTTTTTTACGCAGGACATGACAGCATTGGTATTAGGCGATGAAAACAGCCCAAAGCCAAAGCCTGAAAAGATCAACGCCAGCAGAATGAACCACAGAGATGTGGAAATCCCTACAAAGGAAAACATGACCAGGCCTCCCGTGCAGAATCCCATGCCCAGGCTGGCCAGCTTATACGGGGCGATCCTATCCGACAGTTTCCCCATGACAGGAGAAAACAACGCCTGCATCACCGGCTGGGCGATCAAGATCAACCCTGCCGTCTGTGAAGAAAAGCCCATGATGACCTGCAGGTAGATGCTCATCAGATAGCTGATGGCATAGGTCGCTCCATAGTTGAGCAAGGCGGCCAGATTGGACAGCGTAAAGGCGGCGCTTTCTGTAAACATGGACACTCGTATCACCGGTTCCGTCTGTCTCAGCTCTACGGCGACAAAGGCGGCGCCCAGCAGGATTCCACAGACCAGAATGACCCAGCCGTATTTCAACATGGACAGATTGGTCAGGCCGTACAGGGTCACGACGATACACGCGATGTACAGGACGTTGCCCCAAAGGTCAAATTTCATGGACGTTTCCGGCTGAGGCCGCTTTGGAATCCCTTTGATGGCCAGCAGCAGCACCGCGGCGGAAATCACCGCCGTCGCCAGAAAGATGGACCGCCAGTTGAGATAGTGATTGAGGAACCCTCCGATTACCGGTCCGGCGGAAAGGCCCACATAGGTCGCCGCCGTAGACAGGCCGAGAACTCTTCCCCGCTGGTTTGCCGGATGCGCATCGATGAGGATCGCGTTATTGGTGGCAAAGATCATGGCTGCGAACAAACCCTGGGCCGCCCGCAGGGTCAGCAGCATCCAGATGTTTATCGACGCCGCGCACAGCAGGCTGGCCGCGACAAAGCCCCCAATACCCAGGAAAAATACGCTCCGGCGGCCTTTGATGTCCGCCACCTTGCCAAAGGGCACGCTCATGGCCGCCACGGCCAGTGTGTACGTCGTGATGACCCATCCGATCAGCGCCGCTCCAACGCCAAATTCCGTTTCCAGCTGCGGAATGGACAGGTTCAGCGCGCTGCTCATAAAACTGGTCAGAAAAGACGTCATCACCGCCGCCCGCAGGATCGACGCCTGCTCCTTGGATCCCTTCTTCTGCAGGTTTTCCACTGTGCCAGATGTTTCCATACTATACGCCTCTTTTCTTTTTTGCTGTTCGCTCTTTATTGTCCGGTTTACTGCTTTATACCGCTTTATATTCTTTATACTGCTCTATACAGTATAGCACATCAGCCAGAAAATGGTGCAATTTTTTGTATGGGCGGCGCGCGGTCCAGCGGCTCACACCAGCCTGTCAGCGGGCCTGCGGCGGCAAAGCGGCCGGTTGCAGTCAGCACGATAGGCAGCGATGTGCCCTTGGCAACGGTCGGCACACTTGGCAACGGTCGGTATCCTCGGCAACTGTCGGCACACTTGGCAACGGTCGGTATCCTCAGCAGCGGTCGGTATCCTCGACAACGATCAGCGTCCCCAGCAGCGGCCGACACACTTAGCAGCGGTCAGCGTCCTCGGCAACGGTCGACACACTTGGCAGCGGTCAGCGTCCTCGGCAACGGTCGGCATCCTCGGCAACGGTCGGTGGTGCGGGATTTGCGCCCCGCATTTCCTGAATCCTGAAGACCAGTCAAATAAATAAAAAGCTCTGCGGACCGAGGTGGCATCGAGGCGTATTCGCGCTCCTCTCACGCCCCGGCCGCAGAACTTTTCGTATTGCGTTGCTTTTTATGTTGCTCTCATACTGGACCTATAACTGGTCGATCTCCTCCAGGCTGAGTTCTGTCGCGGCCGCGATTTCCTCAGGCTTCATGCCGGCGGCCTTCAGCTTAGCAGCGATTTCCCTTCTGGCCTTGGTATCTCCCTGCTGCTCACCGGCTTCTCGTCCTTCCTCTCTGGCCAGGTATTCCATATGCTTCACATGCTCCTCGAACGTCA
>CALLDR010000007.1 GCA_937997955.1 uncultured Emergencia sp.
GCCGCGGTGAGCACCTCTGAAGCTGTCGAATACGCCAGAAGCATCTGGGAAAAGGGCAGCAGCCGGGGATTTTCAGATGATTACCGATATCTCGTCCGCGAAAAAGGCTCTGAGACGGAGATCTTTTTTCTGGACTGCGGACGCAGCCTGGATACGCTTCGGAATTTTGTCATCACCGGCATCGCCGTGTCTCTGGCCAGCCTGCTGGTGATCCTGCTGCTGCTGAGCTTCTTATCGGGGCGCATCGTAAAGCCTTTTTCTGAGTCCTACGAGAAACAGCGCCGATTCATCACGGACGCGGGACATGAATTGAAGACGCCGCTGACCATCATAGACGCCGACGCTCAGATTCTGGAAATGGACTTGGGGGAAAACGAGTGGCTGCGGGACATCCAGCAGCAGACGAGACGGCTGGCGGATTTGACCCATGATCTGATCCTCCTTTCGCGGATGGAGGAGGACAGCACGCGGCTCCAGCCCATAGAATTTCCTCTGTCAGATGTGGTGGAAGAGACGGTGCAGGCTTTTCAGGCTCTGGCAAAGACCCAGGGAAAAACGCTCTCCTGCAGCGCGCAGAAGATGGTTTCCATGTATGGAGATGAGAAGGCCGTGCGCAGGCTGGTCACCATACTGCTGGACAACGCGGTCAAGTATACGGAAGCCGGCGGCAGCATTTCTCTGACCCTGGAAAAACAGCGGAACGGGATCCGGCTGTCGGTATACAATACCACCAGCTTCATCTCCCGGGAGCATTTGGACCATCTGTTTGAACGGTTCTACCGGACGGATCAGTCGAGAAATTCCCAGACGGGCGGATACGGCCTGGGCCTTTCCATCGCCGCGGCCATCGTAAACGCCCAGAAGGGCAGGATCACCGCGTCAACAGAAGATGAAAAATCCCTGCGCGTGACAGTTACCTTTCCTTTATAGAGCATTATGATTATAGAATTGTTGCAGAGCTACAGCGCGATACCTGCGGAGCCATATGTTTTTGACAGAGAGATAGCGCTGTGAGGCGGCCGCCGTCCCGACGGGTTGTTCCCGTTGGGACGGCGGATTTTTTTTTTGCCAAGACTTAAATTTTAACTTCATTTAAGGCTTCCTTTTAGGTTTGGTTAAGGTAAAGCCGCTATACTGATGCTATCAAAGATATACAGTAAAAAGATCTTCACAGAGCAAAGGAGAAATTTTATGACTGCTCAAATGACTTTTAAACGCTATGAACTGAAATATCTGCTGACGAAGCAGGACAAAGAGCGTCTTTTGGCCGCCATGGAACCGCATATGAAGCTGGACAGTTACGGACGGACTATCATACGCAATCTCTATTTCGATACGGACAGCTTTCTTTTGATCCGCCGCTCCCTGGAAAAGCCTGCATATAAGGAAAAACTCCGCATACGCAGCTATCAGACCGCGGAGCCGTCTGACCCTGTCTTTGTAGAGCTGAAAAAGAAATACAAGTCGGTGGTGTACAAGCGCAGGCTGGTTCTGGAGGAGGAAAAGGCTATGGAAAGCTTTTTGAAAGGAACTCCGCTGCCGGTGCAGTCTCAGATCGCCAGGGAGATCGAGTATTTCCGCGGGTACTACGGAGATCTTCACCCTACCGTGTTCCTGTCCTATGAGCGGGAAGCCTATTACGCTCTGGACGGCAGTGACTTCCGCGTCACCTTCGATGAAAACATTCTCTATCGGACTCATGACCTTTCGCTGGGAAGCCGGGTCTATGGAAGCCCTCTCCTGGGGGAAGGGCAGACCTTGATGGAAATCAAAACATCTGGAAGTATCCCGCTGTGGATGAGCCATGTGCTGACCCGGCAGCGGCTGTACAAAACCTCATTCTCAAAATACGGATCGGCTTACCGCCGCATGCTGGAAGCTGAAATGAAAGGAGGACTCTGCTATGCTTAACAGTTTTTTTCAGGGGATTTTTGATACGGACCAGAGCAGCGTCATCGAGGTATCCGATTTTCTGCTGTGTGTGGCGTGCTCTCTGGTCATCGGGCTGATCCTGGCCGGCGCGTACATGTACCGCTCTCAGTATACCAGGAGCTTTGTCGCGGCTCTGGCCATTTTGCCGGCGGTGGTGTGCGTGGTCATCATGATGGTCAACGGCAACATCGGAGCCGGCGTAGCTGTGGCAGGAGCCTTCAATCTGGTGCGGTTCCGCTCTGTACCCGGCTCTGCCAGGGAAATCGGAGCCATCTTTCTGGCCATGGGAGCCGGTCTGGTGACGGGCATGGGATACCTGGCATACGGATTCCTGTTCGCCGTGATTCTGGGCGCAATCTGCATGCTGTACAGCCGGATGGACTTCGGCGCAAGAAGAAACGGCGCTCTGCGCAAGACGCTGCACATCACGATCCCGGAGGATCTGGACTACACCGGCGTCTTTGACCCGATCCTGGAGGAATACACCTCTGAGCGGGAACTTCTGCAGGTCAAGACCACCAATATGGGCAGCCTGTTCAAGCTGACCTACAATCTGACCCTGCGGGATCCGGAAGAGGAAAAAGAATTGATCGACCAGCTTCGCTGCAGAAACGGAAATCTGGAAATTACCGTCTCTAAACAGTCGACCGCGGCGGGAGAATTATAGAAAGGAGGAGCGGTTATGCGGAAGAATAAATTTCTGGCCCTGCTGCTGTCCGGCGTGATGATCCTGTCAGGCGCGGCCCTCTTGTCAGGCTGCGCCGGGCAGAGCGGCGGCGAAGATGACGCTTCGGACGGCGTGACGCTGCAGGGCAGCATCGATGTGGAAAACATGTTTACCGACAGGGATATGGAGATCGGTTACGATGAAGCTGCCAGTGTAAAGATCCAGCTTTCTGACGATACCGCTTCCTGTTCCTCTGACGCGGTGGAAATCTCCGGAGGCACGGTCACTATCCGAGATGAGGGAACCTATATCCTCTCCGGCTCCCTCAGCGACGGAAGGATCGTCGTAGACGCCGATGACACGGACAAGGTGCAGCTGGTTCTGGACGGGGTGGATATTGTCAGCGCTGATTCCGCCGCGGTCTATGTCCTTTCCGCCGACAAGGTGTTCATTACCACGGCCTCCGGATCCGAGAACACGCTGGCCAACGGAGGCGAGTATGCGGCCATAGACGACAACAATATCGACGCGGTGATCTTCTCAAAGTCGGATCTGACCTTGAACGGAGCGGGGACGCTGACCATCGACGGAGCAGCCGCGGGACACGGCATAGTCTCCAAGGACGACCTGGTCCTGACCAGCGGAGCCCTTGTTATCGACGCCGCCAGCCATGGCCTTTCAGGAAAGGACAGCGTGCGGATCGCTGACGGTGACTACACCATCAAAGCCGGCAAAGACGGTATCCACGCGGAAAACGCCGACGATGCCAGCCTGGGCTTCCTCTATATCGCCGGCGGTGACTTTCAGATTGCGTCAGACGGAGACGGCGTAAGCGCGGCGAGCGATCTGCAGATCGACGACGGCTCCTTTGATATTACCGCGGGAGGCGGAAGCGAAAACGGGGCAGGACAGGACAGCCAGGACAGCTGGCAGAGCTTCGGCCCCGGCGGTCCCGGCAGCGTGAGCCAGGAGGAAACAGCGTCCGATTCCGAGGATTCTGTCAGCACAAAGGGAATCAAAGCCTCTGTCAGCCTGATCGTAAACGGCGGCAGCTTTTCCATCGATTCCGCCGACGACGCTTTCCATTCCAACGGAGATCTGGGTGTCGCAGGGGGCACGCTGCGCATCGCTTCCGGCGATGACGGCATCCATGGGGACAACGCTGTGCAGATCGTCGGAGGTGAGATCAATATAGAGGAAAGCTATGAGGGTATCGAAGGGCTGACCATCGACATCACAGGCGGGGATATCTCGTTGGTCGCCAGCGATGACGGGCTCAACGCCGCAGGGGGCAGCGACGAAAGCGGCTTTGGAGGCAGGAACCCCGATGAGTTCGCCGCGACAGAGGGCGCGTACATTAAGATTGCGGGAGGCTCGATCCATATCGACGCTTCTGGCGATGGAATCGACTCCAACGGCGACCTCTATGTGACCGGCGGAGAGACCTATGTCGCCGGTCCTGAGGACGGCGGCAACGGCGCGTTGGATTACAGCGGGGAGGCATCTGTCAGCGGCGGCATATTCGCGGCTGTGGGAGCTTCCGGCATGGCTCAGAATTTCAGCGACGCTTCTGGCCAGGGTGTCATGATGGTCACCGTGAGCGATGGAACCTCTGACAGCGATATCCTTCTCAGCGACAGCGACGGAAATGAATTGCTCTCATGGCAGCCCGGCAAGGCCTATTCCTCCGTAATCCTCAGCTGCCCGGACATCGTTCAGGGAGCTTCCTATACGCTGACCGCCGGCGGCTCATCGACGCAGGTAACCATGGACAGTCTGGTGTACGGCTCCGGCGGCACGGGCGGCGATCCTGGAAGTATGGACGGCAGCCCCGGAGATATGGACGGTGACCCCGGAGATATGGACGGCGGTCCCGGCGGCGCGGATGGGGCACCTGACGATATGGGCCCCGGCGGCGGAAAAGACGGCATGATGAAGGACGGCGACAGGGGCAAAGGCCCGGACAATATGTAAAACGATGTTTGACGGCCAGGATCTGATGGACGTGACTTGACGGCCGTGATCTGACATGACAGCGATTTGAAGGCCAGGATCTGACGGTCATGATTTGACGGCCGTGACTTGACAGCTGTGACCAGAAAACAAAGCATAAAAGGACGAAAAACACGAAAAATATGCGGGACGCGCGCTAAAAAAAGCTTGCAAAGGGTCGTCCGCTATGGTATAATCTTCATGTTGCAATTACGGGCGGTCCTCTGCGCGCGGGAAAATGAGCGGCAAGAACGTCTTGGAGGGAAGGAGGATACGATACAATGAACATTTTAGATTCAGTTGCACAGGATTATCTGAAGAAAGAAATCCCTGCTTTTAACGTAGGTGACACCGTAAGAGTCCACGTTAAAATTAAAGAAGGAAACAGAGAAAGAATCCAGATCTTTGAAGGCTTCGTCCTGAAGAGACAGAACGGCGGCATCGCTGAGACTTTCACTGTAAGAAGAATTGCTTCCGGCGTTGGCGTCGAAAAGACATTCCCGATTCATTCACCATGGGTTGAGAAGATCGAAGTGATTAAGAAAGGTCAGGTCAGAAGAGCCAGACTGCACTATATGCGCGGCAGAACTGGTAAGGCGGCCAAGATCAAGAGCAAGGACGTTAGATAGTCTGCAGAGTATAGAGAGGAACCGATGCGGTTCCTCTTTTGAATTTTTGAAATATGTGGTATACTAGAAGGACAGAGCGGCGCGCAGGCAGGAAATTGCGTTGTGATGAGAGGAATGAGAATCAGCTATGGAAATGAAATGTACTTTGAATACTGGAATTAAGCCAATAGTGATAGAAGAA
>CALLDR010000008.1 GCA_937997955.1 uncultured Emergencia sp.
TCTTACCATGGTCTACGTGACCGATGGTTCCGATATTGATATGCGGTTTGGTTCTTTCAAACTTCTGTTTTGCCATCTTTCTATTTCCTCCTGTTATAGGATCGGGCCACAGACGCCTTTCTCAGGCGCTGCGCCCGACAGATAAAATTTCGTTCTGATGATTTGTTGCTGATCTCTTATTTATTGCCGATCTTCTCAACTAAGTTGTCAGGTAACTTTTCAAAGTGGTCCATCTGCATTACATAGACGCCGCGGCCCTGGGTCTTGGAACGCAGGTCTGTCGCGTAACCGAACATCTCAGACAGAGGTACCATACCTCTTACTGCGACTGCGCCGTTGTTCATGTCGGAACCTTCGATTCTGCCTCTTCTGGAGGAGATATCGCCGATTACGTCACCCATGTATTCTTCTGGAACGGTAACTTCAACTTTGAAGATAGGCTCCAGCAGAACCGGCTTCGCTTTCTTTGCTGCTTCTCTGAACGCCATGGAAGCGGCAACCTTGAAGGCCATTTCGGAAGAGTCGACTTCGTGGTAAGAACCGTCGTACAGCTCTACGCCTACGTCTACGACCTGATATCCCGCGATTGGGCCGTTTTCCATAGCTTCCTTGATACCGTCTTCGATCTTAGGGATAAATTCCTTAGGGATCGCACCACCAACGATGGAGTTGACGAACTCGAAGCCAGCGCCCGGCTCTCTCGGATAAACTTTGATCTTTACATGACCGTACTGTCCGTGACCACCAGACTGCTTTGCGTACTTGTGATCCACGTCCGCGGTAGTGGAGATTGTCTCCTTGTAGGATACCTGCGGCTTACCTACGTTAGCCTCTACCTTGAACTCACGCAGAAGTCTGTCTACGATGATTTCCAGGTGCAGCTCGCCCATACCTGCGATGATGGTCTGGCCGGTTTCCTCGTTGGTGTAGGTCTTGAACGTCGGGTCTTCCTCGGCCAGCTTAGCCAGCGCGATACCCATCTTTTCCTGACCTGCCTTGGTCTTCGGCTCGATGGCGATCTCGATTACTGGATCTGGGAATTCCATGGATTCCAGAATGATCTCGTGCTTTTCATCGCAAAGTGTGTCGCCTGTGGTGGTATCCTTCAAGCCTACTGCCGCGGCGATATCGCCGGAGTAAACCTTGGTGATCTCTTCTCTCTTGTTGGCATGCATCTGCAGGATTCTGCCGATTCTGCCCTTCTTGCCCTTTGTTGAGTTGTAGATATAAGAGCCGGAATCCAGGGTACCGGAGTACACTCTGAAGAATGCCAGCTTGCCGACGAACGGGTCAGCCATGATCTTGAATGCCAGTGCTGAGAACGGTTCTTCATCGGACGCGTGTCTTACATCTTCCTCGCCGGTTTCAGGGTTGATGCCTTTGATCGGCGGAATGTCAACTGGGGACGGCATATAGTCGATAACTGCATCCAGCATCATCTGTACGCCTTTGTTTCTATAAGCTGATCCGCAAAGCATAGGAACCATTTCGCAGGCGATGGTCTGCTTTCTGATGGTGTCCTTGATTTCCTTTGTGGTCAGTTCCTCGCCTTCCAAGAACTTCATCATCAGTTCTTCGTCACATTCCGCGACGGATTCAACTAACTTTTCTCTCCATTCTGTCGCGAGGTCCATCATATCTTCAGGAATGTCGGTAACGTCAAATTCCTTACCGAGCTCGTCCTTATAAATCTCTGCTTTCATCTCTACCAGGTCGATAATTCCTACGAATGTATCTTCTGCACCGATCGGCAGCTGGATAGGGACTGCATTTGCCTTCAGTCTATCCTTGACCATATCAACAACCCTGAAGTAGTTTGCTCCCAGAATATCCATCTTGTTGACGAAAATCATTCTAGGTACGCCGTACTTTTCAGCCTGTCTCCAAACGGTTTCAGACTGCGGCTCTACACCGCCCTTGGCACAGAGCACAGTTACTGCTCCGTCCAGAACTCTCAGGGAACGCTCTACTTCTACTGTAAAGTCAACGTGTCCCGGAGTGTCGATGATGTTGATTCTGTGGCCTTTCCATTGTGCGGTAGTTGCAGCAGAGGTAATTGTAATACCACGTTCCTGTTCCTGTTCCATCCAGTCCATCGTAGCGGCGCCGTCGTGGGTTTCGCCGATTTTATGTGTTCTTCCTGTATAGAAAAGGATACGTTCAGTGGTAGTGGTCTTTCCGGCGTCAATGTGCGCCATGATACCAATATTTCTTGTTTTCTCAAGTGAAAACTCTCTACCAGCCATATTACATTTCCTCCAATTATTCTACAAGTGCTGAAGAAGCTCCGATTACCATCTGAAGTGTGCGAATGCCTTGTTGGCCTCTGCCATCTTGTGGGTATCTTCTTTCTTCTTAACAGATGCGCCAGTGTTGTTTGCTGCATCCATCAGTTCCTTTGCCAGTCTTTCGGACATGGTCTTTTCACCTCTGAGTCTGGTGTACTTTGTCAGCCATCTCAGGCCCAGGGTCTGTCTTCTCTCTGGTCTTACTTCAATAGGAACCTGGTAGTTTGCACCACCGATTCTTCTTGCTTTTACTTCTAAAACAGGCATGATGTTGTTCATCGCCTTTTCAAATACTTCCAGTGGATCTTCACCAGTTTTTTCTTTGATCTCATCAAAGGCAGTGTAAACGATGTTCTGCGCTACACCCTTCTTTCCGTCCAGCATGATGCTGTTGATCAGCTTTGCTACAACAACACTGCCGTAAACTGGATCTGGAAGTACTTCACGCTTTGGTGTGTTACCTTTTCTTGGCACTTCTCTTCCCTCCTCGCTTGATAATTTCACCTATGACTGTGTTGCTGCATGCGTCGCGCTCGCTCACGTACCTCAAGTACGCTGCGCTCGCACTCCTTTGCGCGCCTTGTCCCAGGCGAAATTATCTGCGCGAGAACACTTTCTATTATTCCCATGCTTTCATCCTCCAACAAAACGTCTGCAGCTCACAAGGCAAAATTACCTGCACAATTGCTTCAACTAATTTTGTAATTGCACATCTCTCTTCACCCCGCGCGTTTTACGCGGGATTACTCTGGGCCGCCCGGCAATCAAATAGACGCCCAGTCTTGGTCGGGGGTACTCGACGGATCTATACAGCCGCCGCGAGCGCACTCAATACAATTGCTTTCAGCCCGTGCCAGAAAAGCACACAGCCTTAGTATATATATTAAGGGCTCTTTTCATTCCCGATACATTCTAATTTGTTTTCTTGAAAAAATAGACTATTTCTTCTTAGGTCTCTTTGCGCCGTACTTGGAACGGGCCTGGCCTCTGTTGTTAACACCAGCAGTATCCAGGGTTCCTCTGATGATGTGATATCTTACACCTGGCAGGTCCTTAACTCTTCCGCCTCTGATGAGTACAACGCTGTGTTCCTGCAGATTGTGTCCGATACCAGGAATGTATGCTGTAACTTCGATACCATTGGTCAGACGTACTCTGGCAACCTTTCTAAGAGCGGAATTCGGCTTCTTAGGTGTTACTGTCTTAACTGAAGTGCACACGCCTCTTTTCTGCGGTGAGTTTGTGTTGGTTGCGACTCTTCTCAAAGAGTTCATTCCCTTACCGAGAGCAGGAGCTGTAGACTTCTTAACAGAACTGGTTCTGCCCTGACGTACTAATTGATTAATAGTAGGCATTGGTTTCTCCTTTCATTTTAATTTATTCTCACAGTCAAATTGACCCTAAAGAAAATCTAGGGCCAAATTAACTCGAAACTTTATTCAGTTTATCACATTTCTGCCCTGAGTGCAAGCAGAATATCTTGAATTGCGTTGAAAATTCTCAAGTTTTTCTCCCTTTGCGAAGACTCGCCGTCAAAACCCACGATGTTTCTCCGCCGCCGCGCCCCTCACGTTCCTGCCGCTGTTTCCCACCGGCACCAGTTTTCCGTTCTGACAGGCTGTATGATATATCTGGCGGCTTCCGAAGCCAGCTTAGAATTCCTTCCGGAATCCGCCGCTTCCTCATCGGTTTCGCCATTGGCTTCCGAAGCCGCTCTGCCATCTGTCCCGCCGCCAGCAGCGCCGCTCAGAAGGCCTCTCACGGCCTGAAGCTCCTCTTCACTCATATCATAGTCCAGATCCGTGATATTGCTTTTGACTCTGCCTCGGTAAATGACGCCGCTGCTGTCTATAATGACACATTCCATGGCCGGGCTCCTGTAGCTGAGCTTCGAGCCGCCGGTCAGCAGGTTCTGAACGAGGGCCGCTTTGCCGTCTTTGGCCGCAATCGCCAGTCCCGCGTCGGCACTGCATTGATATTTGGCGTAGGAATTTTCTTTAGACGCTGTGGCCGCGTCAAAGAGAGCCTGGTCCAGGCCGTTTTCCGCCTCCCCGCTGTAAAGAATATCATAAGGTCTTTCATCATCTTCCGTCCTGGTCAGAACCGCGATATGCCCCTGATGATTGGTCAAAGCCAGCGTCCCGTCCTCGCCCCAGGCGTAGGTCATGTTTTCTGACGCCGGAAAGACCTCCATCGGACCACCACTCGTCCAGGTATCCGCGTCGACCATGTCCACGAAGCACTGTCCGTCCTTTACGGAGAAGACAGCCAGATATCTGTGGTCGGCCGATAAGCTCATTTCCACGTATTCGGCCTCTTCATCCAGAGAATAAACCATCTTCATCTCGTCGACGGCCGGCTTCGGATTGGGCACCGTTTTGCTCCTTGAGCCCTTTGTTACGGTAGCGGTGGCGATCACGTCAACAGGTAGTTCATACACGCCGAACCCTCCGCTGATCTGAGAAAGGTCTACGGAAGCGCCTTTGGCCGTCCTGTTGTTGACGATGAAAAGTATCCTGTTCTTCAGATTGTAGTCAGAGGCTTTTTTCCTCGCCTCAGGCGTGTCAGACTGATCGCCGGCTTCATATGGCAGTCCGCCGGAAAGATCCGGGTGAGACCACTTTTTCCCGTCCAGGATATTTTCCTCCTGAACGACCAGAATGGGATCAAACTCATAGAAATCCTCGCCCTCGCCCAATGGCTTGCGGATCTCTGTCTCATAGCCCAGGGACGTCTTGTCATCGTCACGCTCCGCTTTGGCAACCCTGTATTCCTGATACTCATTCCCTATGACCGGAATCTTGAAAAATTCGTTAAGGGCCGTGTACAAATCCACATCTTCATCGTAGGCCGTTCCGCTTTCCTCTGAAAGCCTGCCCCTCTGTTCATAAACCTTCAGGCCGGTCAGCGCGTTCTCCGAGTTGTATATCTTGGAGCCGAGCTGAAAGTCAAAGCTGACGGGATAGAAGTCCAGGTAATCCCGCAGCTTGATTCTGCCTGTTTCCTCCTCGCCGCTTTCCGCGACCCTCTGCTGGATCTCATCATAAAAGGAATGAAGCTCCTTATCCTGCAGTCCCGCCAGCCCGCTGTACTCCAGCCGCGTGACATACGGCGCCGCGGACCACCCGGTGAAGCGAATATCGTCGTAAACCGATACGACGGTCGTTTTCGCCAATTCCCCTCTTTGAAAGGAGGAAGTGGTCTGGCCGGTGCTGTAATCAAAGCTGCTGATCCAATGAAGGTCGTCCGACGAGTCGGCCCGAAAGCCTACTACGAGACCTTCCGCCGCTTCCCGGTCCCCTGCAGTCGTTTCCTCCGTCAGCACAGCTTCGCCAACCTGGCCCCACGCGAAGATCCAGCCATAGGCTGTCATACCAATGGCAAAAACCGCCGCTGCCGCAAATAGAATCATCGATTTTTTCATCATGCCTGCATCTCCTTTGCCCTCATCGTCTGCGCCACGTCATCTCTGTCCCTGCGCCGCGTCATCTCTGTCCCTTCTCCCCGTCATTTCATCTGGTCCACGGCCCTTCTGATGCGGTCCGCCCTGTAATCGTACTTTTCCTTTACGATTTCAATCAAAGATTTACCGGAGGCTTTTATATCCTCCACGCTCAGATCGTCTATGATCTCGCTCTTTCTTATGAGAACCGCCCGGTCCACGTAGTCGGCGATCTCCTCGATCAAATGGGTGGAGATGACGACGGTCTCGTTTTTATCCACCACGCTTACCAAAACCTCATAAAAATCCTCCCTGTTGAACACGTCGTTGCCCGCGAAAGGCTCATCCATGAATATGTATTCGGCCCCCTGGCTGATGGCCAGCACCACTTCAAACTGATTCTGCATTCCCATGCTGAACTCGCTGATCTTTTTCTTCGCCGGCAGCTCAAAGAATTCCATCAAAGCGTCATACCGCTTTTCGTTAAACATGGGAAAATGCATCTTGTAGAACTGCTTGTGGTCGTTTGCCGTGATCGACGGGAAGAAGGAGTGGTCCCCCGTGGCGAAGGAAAGCCTGGAGATGTTGGTCTCGTCGATCTTTTGACCGTCCAATGTGATCTCGCCCTCGTAGGTCAAAAATCCCATGATGCACTTCATCAAAGTGGTCTTGCCGGCTCCGTTGGCCCCAAAGAGCCCTATGATCTGCCCCTTGGGGATCTGAAGACTGCAGTTGGACAGCGCCGTCTTTTCCTTATATTTCTTAGATACGTTTTTAACCTCAATCATACTCCGTCCTCCTTAACGGTCCGCCCCGCGGGCAATTACAGGCAGCCTGGTAGCCGCCGCGGGCCGGCCGCCGCTCTCAAAACTCTTAAAATGGTAAAATCCGCGCCAGATAATCCTGCTGCAGCGCCAGCTCCGGTGTTCCGAAGACATACACGCACAGATCGATGACAGTGTGCGCCGCCATGATCATCACGATGAAACACGCCTGCAGGGCAGGAGCTGTCCAGATGGTCCTCGGATACTCCCTTCTGTCCGGCAGCCGCTTCATCACGTACACGCTCTTGGTCTTCTTGTTATAATACTCCCAGTTCCAATATGCCTGAAGAAAGAGGACCATCAGAACGCCGATCAGGTATCCGTAATAAGTATGCGCCTCAAGGTCCCAGAAATAAGGCATTTTCAGCCCGGAAGCGATGGTTACGCCCTTGATGCCGCTGGTAATTTTGTTCAGCCCTGTGATATACCGAAAGACAAAGACCAGATGCTCGATAATCCCTATGACGATCCCCGCGCCGAACAGGGTATTGGCCCTTTCCATGTCGATTCCCAGTGGCATAAACCTGCGTCTGAGCCAGCCCACATCGAGCCTTCGCAGGCCCTTTCTCCCGCCGCCGTCTGTCGTGTCGTATAACTGGGGCAGGGCCATTTTGAGAGCCTCGGGGTCGTCCCCTTCAACCGGCCGGTTGGCCTCAGGAACGTAGCTGCTGTCATCAAAATCAAAGCTGTCCAGGTCCATGATCCCGGCGTACTGGTTGGCCTTGAAAGGATCACCCTTAGGGTGCTTTTCCCTTGAGATCACGTCCCAAAAGGAAACGGCAGTGTACCCCGCGATTATGACGATGGTCATGAACAGATAGATATCGTCCAGGACATGGATCCAGACCAGAAAGGCGGGAATCAGCACCAGCGCCGCGCCGAAGGACGGCCTGCCGTTATGCCAGCTCAGATAGCAGGACTTGGCACATTCACCAGCCAGGGCCAGCATCACAACGATATTGAAGACGACGAAGCCCGGATCCGCCACAGGAAGCAATACATGTCCTATGTCCGTCCTCAGCAGGCCGAGGGCAAATTTGGTGTCAATGCCGGCGGCGCCTGCCATGGTCAGCCCCAGCCTTCCGATGACAAAGAGGGAAGCGACAGCCATGCCCCAGAAGATAAGGGTCAAAACGAGATAATAGACAAAGATCGTCAGATAAGCCGATACCGGCGACAGTCGCAGCCTCCTCATGGTATAGCCGGTGGTCGCGTGGGAAGCCTTCATGTCCTTTCGCCCGTTCAGGGAGCCTGCCACAGCCGTCAGCCCCAGCAGGTTCGCCGCGGCAAAGAGCAAAACGGCCCAAAAGCCGCCAAAGCCCCGCTCCATCAGCAGATAGGAATTGGCCTCGCAGGGATTCCCGATCCTGGCGTAAAAGACCGCGAGAAAGCCCACGGGTATGACCGCGGCCGCGAGAAGAATCTTTATGCGCCCCGCCCTGTTGTATAAAAAGATTAAAGAAAGATATTTGTTCATTTTAAGCACCTCCCGGTTCATGGCCCATACTCACCTCAGCCCGTCAAAAGGGAGCGATCCCGGATTCAGCCCTCGTCCGCCGCCAGCCAATCTCTGCACATGCTGTAGATTTTCTGATGAACCTCCTCTATATTGGGAAAAGTGTAGTATTCCCAGCTTCTCTGGTCGTAATAGACGCCGCTGTAAAGGGTGATCAGCCCATCTAATTTCACGTAGGGACCTTTTGCCGATTTCCCCGGCAGCACCTTCAGTTTTCCCATCTCTTCCGCGTCGGGCATTTCCTCCCGGAGAACACTTTGGATCTGGCGCTTCAACTCCTCTCCCCGCGGATCGTCCAGGGAGATCCACTGCGTGCTTTTATCCTCCATCACCACCCGGATCCCGTCGAAATCCAGATTACCATTCTGAAAAGCCACCGATCCGCGATTCCCCTGAAAAACTTCTCTGGCTGTAAAGGCAAGCATCAACAGGGCGATCAGGAAAATCACCATCCCGACCCGGTCCCTTCTCTGGGTCTCGTGGATATAGGCGCGGATGCCCTGGATCGCCGTCTCATCTGCTTCTTCAATGGTCAGTGTCACCGCGCCGTCCGCAGCTCCGCTTCCGTTGTCAAAGGAACGACGCTCCCCGTCCAGCAGCTCGCTGACCGACACCCCTAGCGCCTCTCCGAGCGGCTTCAGCAGGGAAACGTCGGGAAAGCTCTTCCCCCGTTCCCACTTGGACACAGCCTGATCGGTAACGCCCAAGATGTCTGACAGAGCCCTCTGGGTCAGGTTTCTTTCCTTTCGCAGCTCCTGTATGAATTTTCCTGTCTTTTCGTATTCCATGATGCTTCCCTTCCATCACATTCTATCATTCTCCCAAAACGAACGCAATCAACCGTCGGTTTAGTTGGCGGTAATCCTTCAAATTCCAACGATATCAAATGATATCAAACGCTGTCAAACGATACCGGCGATGCAAATCGATGCCGGGCGCCGCCGTCCGGGCGATCTCAAACAGCGCCAGACGAGACTATAGCGACACCGGACGCCGCCCCGCCGAGGGCCTATCTGCGCCGCCATGCAAAAAAGGCTGCCCCATGAACGGAAACCCGTTCACACAGCAGCCTCTCTTTTCATTCAGTTTACTTTATTCAAACTCTACGATCTCAGGTGTCTCATCTACCAGAACAACGCCTTCGATCTCATCAGGTTCCAGATCCTGCGGTTCCGCCCCCATCTCTATGATGTCGCCGGCAGTATCCTCAGGTTCTTCCTCCTCAGCTAAAGCAGCCTCTTCCTGATATCTCTCGTACTCGCGCATGAACTCTTCATTGACGCCGTAGTCCAGAGAGATGTTCTTGTACCGCTTCATGCCGGTTCCGGCAGGGATCAGCTTACCGATGATGACGTTCTCCTTCAGGCCCATCAGCTTGTCGTTCTTGCCTTTGATCGCCGCGTCAGTCAGGACACGGGTGGTCTCCTGGAAGGACGCCGCGGACAGGAAGGAGCTGGTTGCCAGGGACGCCTTGGTGATACCCAGCAGCATCTGCTTGAACTTAGCAGGCTCTGCCTCTCTCTCCAGGGCGGCCTCGTTGGCCTCCTGAATCTCGAACTTGCTGTACAGTCCGCCAGGCAGCAGGTCCGTATCTCCCGCGTCCTCGATCTTGAACTTGGACAGCATCTGGCTTACGATAACCTCGACGTGCTTGTCGTTGATATCTACACCCTGATTCTTATATACCCTCTGAACTTCCTTCAGCAGGTACTGGTATACGCCCTCTACGCCGTTGAGGCGGAGAATATCGTGCGGATTCAGAGGACCAGCCGTAATGTTGCCGCCTGCCAGGATATAGTCTTCCTTCTTGACAGCAAGTCTGGCGCCGTAAGGTACCACGTAGACTTTGTCCTCGCCGCTGTCGCCTCTGACAGTGACCTCCGTCTTATTGTCAGTTCTCGGCTGAATGTCGATGACTCTGCCGCTCTCTTCGCAGATCTCGGCAAGACCCTTTGGCTTTCTGGCCTCAAACAATTCCTCAACTCTCGGAAGACCGTGGGTGATATCGGAACCCGCGACACCGCCGGTATGGAAGGTTCTCATGGTCAGCTGTGTACCCGGCTCACCGATGGACTGCGCCGCCGTGATGCCGACCGCTTCGCCGATGTTGACCTCTTCGCCGGTAGCCAGGTTTCTGCCGTAGCACTTGGCGCAGATGCCGGTTCTGGAGTGGCAGGTCATGACGGAACGGATCGCCACGGACTCGATGCCGCAGCCTACCACTTCCATAGCCTGATCGTCGCTGATCTCTTCGCCCTGCTCTACGATGACCTCTCCGGTCTGCGGATTGACGATGTCAAGGAGAGCGGTTCTGCCCGCGATACGCTGGTTCAGAGGCTCGATGACCTCTTTGCCGTCGGTGAAGGCTCTGACCTCGACACCCTCGTCGGTGCCGCAGTCGAACTCTCTGACGATGACGTTGTGGGATACGTCTACCAGTCTTCTGGTCAGGTATCCGGAGTCAGCAGTACGCAGCGCTGTATCGGCCAGGCCCTTACGGGCGCCGTTAGATGAAATGAAGTATTCCAAGATGGAAAGTCCTTCACGGAAGTTGGCCTTGATCGGAATCTCTACGGTCTTACCGGTAGCGTTCGCCATCAGACCACGCATACCGCCGACCTGTCTGATCTGGTTCTTGCTGCCTCGAGCGCCGGAGGTGGCCATGATGTTCAGGTTGTTCTGCGGTTCCAGGGAATCCATCAGAGCGTCCGCTACATCATCGGTAGTCTTGTTCCAGATCTCGATGACCTTGTCATATCTCTCAGAATTGGACATGAGACCCATTCTGTAAGCTTTTTCATATTTATCTACTTCCTGCTGGGAAGCCGCTACGATATCCCACTTGTTGTCAGGAATCTTCATGTCGTCGATACCGATGGTGATCGCCGCCTTTGTGGAATACTTGTAGCCCATGTCTTTGATGTAGTCCAGCATGATAACCGTACCGGTATTTCCATGAGCCTTGTAGCACTTGTCGATGATCGCACCCAGCTTCTTCTTGTCGCAGAGGAAGTCGACTTCCAGGGAATACGGGTCTGTATGTCTGTCTACAAAGCCCAGATCCTGCGGGATCTGCTGGTTGTAGATGAATCTTCCCACGGTGGATTCCACCAGGTGGCCTCTCTGGTCGTTTTCGTCCTTGTACATTCTCACTCTGACCTTGGCGTGGATATCGATGACATCGTCCTGATATGCCATGAGCATTTCGTCCAGGTCGGTGAAGACCTTGCCGTCGCCTCTTTCAGGCACTCTCTCATAGCCCTCTGCCCGGTGGGCGTCAGATGCCTTCTTGTCGTTGAACTCATCTTTGTCGTAGGAAACCTTCTCCTTGCCATCGACGATCTCCACCTTCTTGCAGGTGCCCGGATAGGTCAGATAGTACGCGCCGAGGATCATATCCTGGGTCGGCGTAGTGATCGGAGAACCGTCCTTCGGCGCCAGAATGTTGTTGACAGACAGCATCAGGAATCTGGCTTCGGCCTGGGCTTCCACGGACAAAGGCAGATGGACAGCCATCTGGTCTCCGTCAAAGTCGGCGTTGAAAGCGGTACAAACCAGCGGATGCAGCTTGATAGCCTTACCCTCTACCAGCACCGGCTCAAAGGCCTGGATACCCAGTCTGTGCAGCGTCGGCGCGCGGTTCAGCATAACCGGATGCTCTTTGATGACGCCTTCCAGCACATCCCAGACCTCCGGACGAACCTTTTCGACCATTCTCTTGGCGTTTTTGATGTTGTGAGCATAACCCTGTTCCACCAGCTCCTTCATGATGAACGGCTTGAACAACTCCAGGGCCATCTTCTTCGGCAGGCCGCACTGATAGAACTTCAGTTCCGGTCCTACGACGATTACAGAACGGCCGGAGTAGTCTACACGCTTGCCCAGCAGGTTCTGTCTGAATCTTCCCTGCTTGCCCTTCAGCATGTCGGACAGGGATTTCAGAGGACGGGAGCCAGGACCCGTCACAGGTCTGCCCCTTCTTCCGTTATCGATCAGGGAATCCACAGCCTCCTGCAGCATTCTCTTTTCGTTTCTTACGATGATATCAGGCGCGCCCAGCTCCAGCAGCCTGTTCAGACGGTTGTTTCTGTTGATCACCCTTCTGTACAGGTCGTTCAGGTCGGAAGTGGCAAATCTGCCGCCGTCCAGCTGCACCATAGGACGCAGATCTGGCGGAATGACAGGAATGACCTCCAAAACCATCCACTCAGGGCGGTTGCCGGAAAGTCTCAGGGCCTCTACGACCTCCAGACGTCTGACAATCCTGATCTTCTTCTGGCCGCTGGCGCCTCTCAGCTTCTCACGCAGGTCGGCGGACAGGGCGTCCAGATCGATCTGGGCCAGCAGCTCTCTCACCGCTTCCGCGCCCATGGCAGCCTTGAAGCCGCTGCCGTATTTGTCCTTCGCCTCTCTGTACTGCATCTCCGTCAGGATTTCCTTATATCCCAGATCGGTTTCGCCAGGATCGGTGACGATATAGGCCGCGAAGTACAGGACCTTTTCCAGGTTTCTCGGCGTAATGTCCAGAATCAAACCCATTCTGGAAGGGATTCCTTTGAAGTACCAGATGTGGGATACCGGAGCAGCCAGCTTGATGTGGCCCATGCGCTCACGTCTCACCTTCGCCTTGGTCACCTCTACGCCGCAGCGGTCGCAGACGATGCCCTTATATCTGATTCTCTTGTACTTACCGCAGTGACACTCCCAGTCTTTGGTAGGGCCGAAAATCCTTTCGCAGTAAAGGCCATCTTTTTCCGGCTTCAAGGTTCTGTAGTTGATGGTCTCCGGCTTGGTTACTTCGCCGTGGGACCACTCCAGAATCTTTTCCGTAGAAGCCAACTTGATCTGCAACGATTCAAAATTGTTCAATTCAAAGTTGTTTGCGGTTCTATTTACATTCTCAGTCAAAGATTTTCTCCCCTTTCTTATAATAACTCATCATCTGCAAAGTTACTCGTCATCATATCGTCGTCATCGGGGGTCTCTTCGGTAAATCCCTCTGCAAATAATTTTTCTTCACTTTCTTCCAGCTCTGTATCTACTTCCATGATTCCGTCGATGCCGGAAACGTCGTCATATTCAGAGACTTCTTTGATCTGTATTTCTTCGTTGTCCTCGGTCAGCACTCTGACGTCCAGGGCAAGGGACTGCATCTCTTTGATCAGCACCTTGAAGGATTCTGGAATGCCCGGCTCAGGAATGTTCTCGCCTTTGACGATGGCCTCGTAGGTCTGTACTCTTCCCACGATATCGTCGGACTTGACGGTCAGAATCTCCTGCAGGGTGTACGCGGCGCCGTAAGCTTCCAGCGCCCAAACCTCCATCTCACCAAAGCGCTGTCCGCCGAACTGGGCCTTGCCGCCCAGAGGCTGCTGGGTGACCAGGGAGTACGGGCCGGTGCTTCTGGCGTGGATCTTGTCGTCTACCAGATGGTGGAGCTTCAGCATATACATATATCCTACGGTTACCGGATTGTCGAACCACTCGCCGGTACGGCCGTCTCTCAGCCGCAGCTTGCCTGTCTCGGAGAAACCGCAGTCGACCAGCAGCTCACGGATATCCTTCTCCGTAGCGCCGTCAAATACAGGCGTGGCGATATACCAGTCCTTGGTCTTGGCAGCCAGACCCAGATGGACCTCCAGTACCTGCCCTACGTTCATTCGGGAAGGTACGCCCAGCGGGTTCAGCATGACCTGCAGCGGTTCGCCGTCTTCCTTGAACGGCATATCCTCTTCCGGCAGGATCCGGGAGATAACGCCCTTGTTGCCGTGACGTCCGGCCATCTTGTCGCCGACGTTGATCTTTCTCTTTGTTGCGATATAGCATCTGACCAGCTTGTTGACGCCCGGCGGCAGCTCGTCGCCGTTCTCTCTGGAGAAGATGCGCACTTCTACTACGATACCTGTCTCGCCGTGAGGCACCCGCAGGGAAGTATCTCTGACCTCTCTGGCCTTCTCGCCAAAGATGGCCCGCAGCAGACGTTCCTCGGCGCTCAGGTCGTTCTCGCCCTTCGGCGTAACCTTGCCCACCAGAATGTCCGTAGCCTCTACCTCCGCGCCGACGCGGATGATGCCTTCCTCGTCCAGGTCCTTCAGCGCTTCATCGCCCACGTTCGGAATGTCGCGGGTGATCTCTTCAGGTCCCAGCTTGGTATCTCTGGCCTCTGCCTCGTATTCCACGATGTGCAGGGAAGTCAGCACGTCGTCCATGAGGAGCCGCTCGTTGAGAATGATCGCGTCCTCGTAGTTGTAGCCTTCCCAGGTCATGAAGCCGATGAGCAGGTTCTTGCCCAGGGCGATTTCGCCCAGATCTGTGGAAGGTCCGTCGGCGATGACCTCGCCGGCCTCCACCCGCTCGCCGTGGCTGACGATCGGCCGCTGGTTGATGCAGGTTCCCTGATTGGAACGCTTGAATTTCAGTAATTTATATTCGTCCAGACCGTTGTCCTCGTCTCTTCTGACGGCGATGCGCTCAGCATCGACAAATTCAACAGTACCGGTGTTCTTTGCCAAAATCACGACGCCGGAGTCTCTTGCAGCCTTGTACTCCATACCTGTTCCGACGTAAGGCGCTTCGGATACCAGCAGAGGCACAGCCTGACGCTGCATGTTGGAACCCATCAGGGCACGGTTGGCGTCGTCGTTTTCCAGGAACGGGATCATGGCCGTCGCTACGGAAACTACCTGCTTCGGAGATACGTCCATCATATCCACCACTTCTCTCGGGAACATGGTGATCTCTCCGCCTACGCCTCTGGCCGCTACCTTGGCGTTGACAAAGTGGCCCTCCTCGTCCAGCGGCTCATTGGCCTGGGCGATGATCAAAAGCTCTTCTTCGTCGGCGGTAATATACCGGATCTCATCGGTAACGACGCCGGTCTCCTTGTCAACGACTCTGTACGGCGTCTCGATGAAGCCGTAGTCGTTGACGATGCCGTAGGTGGTCAGGGAACCGATCAGGCCGATGTTCGGACCTTCTGGTGTCTCGATCGGGCACATGCGTCCATAGTGGGAATGGTGTACGTCACGCACCTCGAATCCGGCTCTCTCTCTGGAGAGGCCGCCAGGACCCAGCGCGGATAATCTTCTCTTATGTGTCAGTTCAGCCAGCGGATTGTTCTGGTCCATGAACTGGGACAGCTGGGAGCTTCCGAAGAACTCCTTGATCGCTGCCGTAACAGGTCTGATGTTCATCAAAGCCTGCGGCGTAGTCACCTCGATATCCTGAATGGTCATTCTCTCCTTGACCACTCTCTCCATTCTGGCCAGACCGATGCGGAACTGGTTCTGCAGCAGCTCTCCTACGGTACGCAGTCTTCTGTTGCCCAGATGGTCGATATCGTCAGTGTTGCCGATGCCGTGGTTCAGGTTCAAAATGTAGCTGACGGAGGCGATGATATCCTCCATGATGATATGCTTTGGAGACAGGTCATTTCTTCTGGCAACCAGAGTCTCCCTCAGCTGGTCCTCTCCCTCGCACTGCTCCAGGATCTCCATCAGCACAGGATAAAATACCTTGTCTGCCACCTTCAGGCCGGTCAGATCAAAGTCCACATAGTTTGCCAGTTTGACGAAACGGTTGCCTATCACCTTGGTGGTGACGGTCTCGTCGTCCTTAGCGTATGCCATAACAAATTCCACGCCCGCGTCTTCGATCTGCATAGCCAGGGCTCTGCTGATCTTCTGGCCTGCCTCGGCCAGGATCTCGCCGGTATTCGGATCGATAACGTCCTCGGCGGCTACTGCCTCGGCCAGTCTGTTGGCCAGGCCCAGCTTTTTGTTGTACTTGTACCGGCCAACCTTTGCCAGGTCATAACGCTTGGCGTCAAAAAACAACGAATTAAGCAGAGATTTCGCGCTGTCCACTGTCGGTGGCTCGCCCGGTCTCAGCTTCTTGTATATCTCTTTCAGACCACTTTCGTAGTCGTTGGTCGTATCCTTATCCAGGGTTTTCAGCAATCTGCTGTCTTCACCGAAGATGTCGATGATCTCCTTGTCGGACGCGATGCCTAGCGCACGCAGAAGGGTGGTAAGCGGCTGTTTTCTGGTGCGGTCCACTCTGACAGAGATGATCTCGTTGGAGTCAGTCTCATATTCCAGCCATGCACCGCGGTTCGGAATGATCTGCGTGGAATACAGTTTATTGTTGGACTTATCTGTTTCTACGCTGTAGTAAGGTCCAGGGGAACGAACCAGCTGGGTTACAATGACACGTTCCGCGCCGTTGTAAATGAAGGTTCCTTTTTCTGTCATCAAAGGGAAATCGCCCATGAAGACTTCCTGTTCCTTCACTTCGCCTGTTTCCTTGTTTACAAGTCGTACTCTGACTTTCAGTGGAGCTGCGTATGTCACATCTCTCTCCTTGCACTCCTCCTGTTCGTACTTCGGAGGATCGTTCAGGGAGTAATCAATGAATTCTAAAATGAGATTATCCGCATAATCTCTTATCGGGGAGATGTCGTCAAAGACTTCCCGCAGACCTTCCTTGATGAACCAGTCGTAAGAACTAGTCTGAATCTCAATCAGGTTCGGCATAGCGCCGACTTCATTGATTTTAGAGAAAGTCATACGTTCTTTTCTACCTACTTGGATAGGTTTTGGCATGTTTATCACTCCTTATATTTAACAGTTTACATTTGCGTGGCAGTCTATTATGATACCATGAACTTGTCAAATTGTCAAGCAATTTTGGAAATATTTTGCTTTTTGTTTTTCGGTTTTTTCTCCTGTTCCGCGGCCATTCCCTTTGGCCCCGCCCCTCTCAGGAAGCAGCAGCCCGCCTCAGGGAACAGTCCGCCCCGATATGATCATTGACCGTTGTCCGCGTTCTATACATCAAAAACAAAACAGCTGCTCCCACCTCTTAAAGCGGGAGCAGCAAAAGTTCACGGCCTGTTCAGTTTTTGCCTTTCGTCTTTTCACGTTCAAATTTGCTCAGCGCTCTGCCCTGGCGCTTCACCGCTGAGCCCCCTTTGATCCGCGTCCGTCCTTTGACCCGCGTCCGTCCTTCACCATGAAAACGGAGATCAGCAGAAGGACCGCTGCGCCGGCTGCCATCCACAGGAAGGATACGTTCATTCCATGCATCAGCGCGCCGTCCCCGTAGGCCGCCGCGGACCTGTCGCCGACCATGGTCATAATCCCGACAAACACCGCCGAGCCGATGGAACCGGCGACGGTGCGCAGGGAAGTCAAAAGAGAAGACGCGTCCGCCACCTTTTGCGGGCTTACGCTGCTGGTTCCCATCATGGAGCCTTTCTTCTCCGCGGGATAGATGGTCAAAATGATGACCTGCGCGGCGGACATCAGCACGCCGTTTCCGCAGGCCTGCAGAACTCTTCCCAGCATCATGAACCCGAAATTTCTGCTGAAAATACTGATCAAAAAGCAGCCGCTCCCCGTCATGTACAGTCTTTTGGTGGGAACCCGCGTGATCAAAAAGGCGGTCAGCGGCATGACCACTCCCATGGCAAGGGAATACCCGCTGGTAACCCACTGCCCGATGGCGGTGCTGACGCCAAAGTAGGCCACCACGTTGGGCAGCGCCTTAGTCATGGCCGTCGCCAGTACAGATGTGGCGATACCGGATACGACCAGGTTGACAAAGATCAGCGTTCTTCTCTTATCATCAATTGTAATCTGTTCCATTGAGGCAAGGGTTTGATCCCCTGTGGGAGCAGATCATCAAGCCATCATTCCCTCCGTCTGGAAGACCGGTGAAAGGGCGGCGAGCGAGCCGGCGGACTATCTCACGAAAAACAATGTACAAAAAAAGGAGCCGCTTGCGCCATTCCTGCTTGCGGCTCCTTCCATGGGACGGGAAACGGATTCCCTTATCCTCGTCTATTCACTTAATTAAGAGCGTTTCCTCTTCATCAGACAGACCGCTCCCAGAGCGCCTACCGCAATCATCATGACTCCCGCAAATCCTGCCAGCGGCGCTTCATCGCCTGTTTTTGGCTGAATTGCATCATCAGTCTCCTCTGGCAGCTTCGGAGATTCGTTCATTGGTCTTTCTGGTTTCTCAAGCTCTTCGCCCGGTGCCAGCGGGATATCCGGATTTAATGGGACATCTGGATTCTCTGGAATATCTGGATTTTCTGGCTCGACTGGCTCCACTGGCTTAACTGGTTCTATCGGCTTCCACACTGCGGTATAGACGGCGTTTTCCGTTACCCGATCAGCTACAACCGGTGTCCAGCCTTCAAACGTATAGCCCTCGCGGACAGGTTCTCCTGCGAAATCCGGCGTTTTCGTTCCGTAGACCAGCCGGTCAGTAACCTGATCAGCAAATATTTCTTCACCATCCACGCCATCCGTATAGGTTACCGTATAATATTTCGGCGCTACCGGCGTCGTTGGAACAGTCGGAATAGTCGGGACAATCCGCTCCCACGTGGCGGTATAGACCGCGTTTTCCGTTACCGTCTCGGCTACAACCGGCGTCCAGCCTTTAAACGTATAGCCCTCGCGGACAGGTTCTCCCTCAAAGGCTGGCGTCGCAACTCCAAATGACAAGTTGGAAGTAACCCGATCAGTAAAGACCTCTTCACCATCCACGCCATCCGTATAGGTTACCGTATAGGTGGTTTGAGGTTTATATGTATTTTTAATCTGGAGCTGATTTAAATTTGAATCATAGCTCCATGTCATTTCATAATTTTCTGCGCCCGTTTCTGTGATTTCTCCTTCAGGTACTCTCCATGTTCCTATCATATCAGACGAGTTAAGGCTCGTTTCCCACGTCCCGTTCTCTTCATCGGGTTTCGTAACCGTTACCTCTTTGGTCTGCCAATCAGAGGTATCACCAGCTGCTTTATATTCAAGGCTAATCTTGATTTTATCCGGCCTTTGTTCCTCATACCCTGTGTCGTCCCATATTTTAACAACAGACGCATAGGAGCCTCTATAACTGGTAAACTCGGGTCCGCCGGCAGCATACACTACGACGCTTGCCAGGAGCAGCGCCAATAAAAGAATCACCGCCGAAAAAAATCTTTTTACTGTTTTGTTTCTCAATGGTAAAACTCCTCTCTTTCTATAAATTACTCCGATGTTTGTTCCGACAATCTTTCAAACACCATCTATATAATGCGCGTGCACATCATATACGCTTTAATCCGGGACAGGCGGCGCAATACGCCCATCCTCCGCAAGTCTTCGGTTTACACTGGCCGCGATTTCCGGCATTTTCGCCTTCAAATATGGTCCCGGGCATTCCGTATCCTCGTAAAACATATAGTGCAGCGTAAGGCTGCCGTCGGCATCTCCTGTAAACACCAGTTCTGAAATTCCGTTTCTCTTGCAGATATCCGCGCACAGCTCTATCAACGCGTCATAGGCAGCGCTGCTCACATGCCAATCATCTCCAAGCTGATCGTTGGCAACCTCTATCGTCACCGCCATGTCATCGTTTTCTTTATCACCGGAAGTCCATGCCCGGTTTCCTTCTTCTACATAGAGCGCGATCCTTCCTTCGCTGTCGATAGCATAATTCGCAGAAACTCTGCGGTCTCGTTTGGAGAAAGAGTTCCCCAGTTCTTCCAGACTGAGATTCCCCGCCATATGGTGTATGGTAATTTTCTGTATCTTGTCCGCTCTTGGAAAATCCGCGTTACTGGTAAGATACACAAACTCCGTCAAAGTACTGTTCTGTTCTATAATTTTCTTCTCTTCTTCTGCCGTTAGCGGCCTTCCTACATATGGCGGCAGCTTTGATATCGAAGTACAGTACAGCAAAAGTACCGCGGCAGCCAGCACCAGAAAAATCGCCAGCAATATCCGTACTTTTAAATGTCCCTTTTCTTCTCTCTTTGCTTTCATTTTTCCACTTCTTTTCTGTATTAAGTGAGGAAATCATACAGGAAGTACGTGAACATTACCGCAAACACGCCGAACAGCATTTTCAAAACACCGCTGCATATAATGGTACATCTCCCTTCTTCTTCTCCCGCTGTGATCACCAGCATTGACACAATACCTAAATAGAAATAGCTCGTATCGATCAAGTTGTGTATAAAAAAGGCAGTAAAGCCCGCGCGTTGGGCAGGATTTCCTTTCCTCCGATAATACCGTACCGTGATCACAACCAGCATGGCTGCCGCTATGACGCCAAGCTCCGCGCCAATGTGGATAAACACATTATGAATGTGCCACGTATCGAAATATTTGCCGCCGTCCAGAAAATCCAGCTGCCTCCACTTATATGGCCCTACGCCCAGAAGAAGGTTGTCTCCTATATAACTGAGTCCGCTTCTCATCATCTCCAGACGTTCTTGAAATGTTTCTACAGCGCTGGGACGAATGATGACGGCAATCGTCGCCACAAGAACGCCTGCCGCGGAAAGGAGCACGACCGCCTTGCCGCGCGCATGTAAAAAGTTCTCAAAATCATGCCAGCAAATTGTCAGAAGCAAAGTGTAAACAGCCAAAATTACGCACATCCAAGGCGCATCCGCTTTGTCTGCCGCTACGTACATCAGCACTCCAACTCCAAAGCAAAGGCTCGCCTTTGCCAATATCACGGAAAGATACGTCAGCGTTTCCAGTAAGGAAGCGCGCCGCGTCTTGTCCAGAGCCATAATCACAATTCCTGCTGCCATGGAGATAAAACTCCCCATGGAAAGCGTCAGAGCCATTCCCACCAGTAAGATCGGCTCTGCGCGATGCAGCAGCATATTTACAGTCCCCCCTGTTTTCCCGTGTCTGTCACATTCATCTGCTAAAGCAAACCAGGAGATAACGAGAAAAATACCAAGAGCGTTGGGGTTTTTTATGATAAATTCCAGCCTGATGGCGCCCTGAACCAATGCAAGGAAGGTAAAACATCCTATGCCACCTGCCGCAATAGCAGTTGCCCAGGCAATACTCGCTGTCCGTACAAAATGCGTATCCCTGTTATCCAGACACCCAAGAAAAAGGTATATCACAGGGATGATCATCTGGGTCGACGCGAACCCGTCAGCAATCGATCCATATGCCGCGTAAGAGGATGCCATGCTTACGCCGTTGTATATAAGCAACGGAGCAAAGATCCATAGGTCCACCCTGGCATGTCTTTGCGTGATCCCTGCGGCGCAGAGGATCAGCCCCAGAAGCGCAACAATTGCAGCACCGCCTATGCCAATAAAGGTTAATATAAACAGCGCCAGAAATAGAAGAACCGCGCTGTAGTGATCCAATACGCTGTCGGTTTTGACTTCCGCCTTATTAGTCACGTTCTCGTCTCCGTTCTTTCATTTTGTTTCTTCCATAAAACACATCTCCAATATTATACCCCCCCCCCGTTCAATTTTGTCAATATCATCCTTATGTATTTTGTTACATTTCGGCTTCTCTTTTAGACATCCTAAAAATTGAGTCCCTCTCTTTTATCAAAAAACTCATTCTGGCGTTCCAGGCAAAAGCAGTATCAGAATAGCAGCAACAAAAAAACAGACAGCTTCCTAAACAGAAACTGCCTGTGTAATTGATTATTTAATCATTTTTAAAGTTTTGCGCCTGGCGGGAACTATTTCAGTTCAACCTTAGCTCCAACTTCTTCCAGCTGAGTCTTGATTGCTTCAGCTTCAGCCTTGTCAACGCCTTCCTTAACGTTGGAAGGAGCTCCGTCAACCAGTTCCTTAGCTTCCTTCAGGCCCAGACCGGTGATCTCTCTAACAGCCTTGATAACCTTGATCTTCTCGGAACCAACTTCAGCCAGAACAACGTTGAACTCAGTCTGTTCTTCTTCAGCTGCAGCTGCTGCGCCGCCTACTACTGCTACTGGAGCTGCAGCGGATACGCCAAACTCTTCTTCGCAAGCTTTAACTAACTCGTTTAACTCTAAAACGGACATCGCTTTGATAGCTTCAATGATCTGTTCTTTATTCATTTTCTTTTCTCCTTTATTTCTTATTTCGTTAAAATCGATGGACTGCGCCAGCCGTAGGGCGCAGATTTCTGCCGGCAGCATTCAAATTGCGCCGGATCTTTCGTTCACAGCCGGAAAGCAAGCTGCTGACACAGCTGTGGGTGACAAGGATAAGCGATTACGCTTCCTTCTCCTCTGCGATCGCAGCCAGAGTTCTGACGAACTTGCTGACTGGGGACTGGATGCTGCCCATGAACTTGGCGATGAGTACGTCTCTTGATGGGATCTCAGCGATCTGTTCGATTCCAGCCTTGTCATAGTAAGTGCCTTCTACAACACCTGCTTTAAACTCCATCTTCTTGTACTGCTTGATGATCTCGTTGAGCGTTCTTGCCGGGGCTGTAGCGTCTTCGCTGCTGATAGCGATTGCGCTCGGTCCGTCGAGAACCTCTGCCAGCGGTGCGTAATCGGTTCCCTCGATGGCTCTCTTGATCAGAGTGTTCTTGTAAACGGTGTAGTCTACGTTAGCTTCGCGGAGCTTTTTTCTCATAGCGTCTGCTTCTGCTACGTTGATTCCCATGTAGTCGATTACCACTGCGGACTGTGCATTTTCCAGTTTTGCTTTTATCTCGTCAATGATTACTTGTTTCTGCTGTTTTGCTTCTACTGACATTAAATCTATCTCCTTTCTGTAAACCGCCGGGCGGCTTACGAATCTGGTACGCAATAATAAAATAACCCTGCCGCGCAGACAGGGTCAATATCTATATATTGTACCTCGGCGGGAAATTAAGTCTTATGACACCCGCTGTCTACGGTTAACTCTCTAAATTAAGTTGTCGATTAACCGATCAGTGCCGGATTAACCTTTACGCCAGGGCCCATGGTAGCTGCCACGGTGACGCTTCTCAGGTACTGGCCTTTTGCAGTAGCCGGTTTCGCCTTGATGATCGCTTCCATCAGCGCTCTGAAGTTCTCTTCCAGCTTTTCCGGACCGAAGGACGCCTTGCCGATCGGTGTGTGGATGATGTTCTGCTTATCCAGACGATATTCAACTTTACCAGCTTTGATGTCGGCCAGAGCTTTTTCCAGATCCATCGTTACGGTACCGGACTTAGGGTTTGGCATCAGGCCCTTAGGTCCCAGCAGCTTACCGAGACGGCCTACAACGCCCATCATGTCAGGAGTCGCTACGACAGCGTCGAAATCGAACCAGTTTTCAGTCCGGATTCTGTCTGCCAGCTCTTCAGCTCCAACATAGTCAGCGCCAGCCTTTTCAGCCTCTTCTGCCTTAGGTCCCTTAGCGAATACCAGAACCTTTACGCTTTTACCAGTTCCGTTCGGAAGCACGATTGCGCCTCTGACCTGCTGGTCAGCGTGTCTTCCATCTACGCCCAGCTTGATATGAGCTTCGATGGTCTCATCAAATTTTGCTCTTGAAGTTTCACAGGCTAATTTCATAGCTTCTGTTACTTCGTGCAGCTGCGCCTTGTCAAACTTGGCGACTGCTTCTTTGTAAGATTTGCCTCTCTTTGGCATGTTACTTTACCTCCTCGTGGTGTTAACGACCTCTGCCCGTCTTTTCCGCCGGAGCCCCGCGCCGCCCATCTGCCGCGCTCTGCTCTCTGTGAAAAAGCCTTCGCAGTGACTTGTCTTTTCTCTCACAAGCCGTGGTCTCCCAATTCATTAGTCTTCGACAACGATACCCATGCTTCTCGCAGTTCCCTTGATCATGTCTGTAGCTGCTTCAAGTGTAGCTGCGTTCAGATCCGGCATCTTTGTCTTGGCGATTTCTTCTACCTGTGCATAGGTCAGGGTAGCAACCTTTTTCTTGTTTGGTTCTCCAGACGCTGCGTCCAGGCCTGCGGCCTTCTTCAGCAGAACTGCTGCCGGCGGAGTCTTTGTCACGAATGTGAAAGATCTGTCAGCATATACAGTGATCACAACTGGGATGATCATGCCCGGCTGATCCTGGGTTCTCGCATTGAACTGCTTACAGAAGTCCATGATGTTGACACCCTTCTGACCAAGCGCAGGACCTACTGGAGGTGCTGGAGTCGCATTACCGGCTGCTATCTGAAGTTTGATATAACCGTCAACTTTCTTAGCCATCTTTTTTCTCCTTTCTTATAGCCTCGCTATAGTTTATCTACCTGGCCGAACTCGAGTTCAACCGGCGTATCTCTACCGAACATGGAAACTTTGACTGTCAGTACCTGTTTCTCGTGGCTGATCTCCATCACTTCACCCATGAAGCTTTCAAAAGGTCCGCTGATGACACGCACCGTGTCTCCCACTTCCACATCCAGATCGATGTAAATTTTTTCTATTCCCATCCGCGCGACTTCTTCGTCCGTAAGAGGAATAGGGTCGGAGCCATGACCTACAAATCCCGTCACGCCCTGGGTGTTTCTCACCAGGTACCAGGATTCATTGGTAACAATCATCTTTATAATTACATAACCCGGAAACATCTTCCTGGTCTTTATCTTACGCTGACCGTCTTTGATCTCAACTCTGTCTTCTGTCGGCACGATGATGTCCAGAATCAAATCCTGCATTCCACGGTTTTCCACCATCTTTTCGATATTCACTTTTACTTTGTTTTCGTGACCCGAATAGGTATGCACCACATACCATTTGGCCTGGCCGTCGCCTCGCACGCCTTCTCCCAGCAACGGGGAAGCTGTGTTATTGTTTTCAAATTCAGACATGTTACGTACCTTCTTCTAAACTAGTTTAATTTGTCGCCCAGCACCGCTCTCAGCGCGGCCAGAACTCCTGTATCGATGAGCCAGAAGCCCAGCGCGAAAACAGCGCAGGTTGCAATTACGACTGCTGTAAAAGAAGCCAGTTCTTTCTTTGTAGGCCACACGACCTTGCTCATTTCAAGCTTGATGCCCTTGAAATATTCCTTGGCACCGCCGCCTTTTTTGGCCTTAGCGGCAGCTTTCTTTGCCTGGTCCTTATTTGCCATGATCTTCTCTCCTTATTTTGTCTCTTTGTGAAGAGTCTCTTTCTTGCAGAATCTGCAATACTTTTTCAGTTCAATACGATCCGGATCATTTTTCTTGTTCTTCATCGTATTGTAGTTTCTCTGCTTGCACTCTGTGCACGCTAAGGTAACTTTTACTCTCATTTGATTGTCCTCCGTTTTAACTCAAAATTCAGAGCCGGAGTTTTCCAGCTCTGTTACGAATAATCATAAAGTTGCCTATTAAGTGTACCTCAACCGAAAGTCAATGTCAATATTTTTTTGAAATTCCGTTGATTTTTTTACCATTTTACCCGTTTTGACCATTTTGCTCGTTTTGTTGCTTTGACCGCTTTGTCCGCTTTGGCCCTTTTGCCCTTCTCTACTCGCCGCCGCTGCCGTCGTCCTCCATGACCTCTACGATCTGATCCAGGGCCTGGATCATGCTCTCCTGATCCAGAAGGACGATGGACCTGACCTGGTTTCCTTCTGAATAGCACACGTCCGCGTCCGGTGTTCCGATGATGCTCTGCCGCTCGATGGTCCAGGACGGCATGGTATCCAGCTGCATCTTGACCAGCCGCTGAATATCCTCCGGCGACAGGTTCAGATCCACACTGTCCTCTACGGCGTTGAGGATCGAAGTGTATTTGGTCAGAATGGTGGTGCTGCTCAGGGTCTTCTTCAGTATGCCTTCCAGCACCAGCTGCTGGTTTCTGTTCCGCTGCAGGTCCCCGTCGGAGAAGGATTTCCGCTCCCTGGCGAAGGCCAGCGCCCGGGACCCGTCCAGATGGTTCTCGCCCTCGTAGAAGATGTAGTAGACCCCCATGCCGTGGGTGTCAAAGGTATAATCGGACACCACGTCGATGCCGCCGATGGCGTCCACCAGCTTTGTCACCGTAGTATAGTTGACCTTTCCATAATAATTGATGTCGATGCCCAGCAGATCCTCCGCCACGCCCACGGTCTCCTCGATGCCGAACAGGCCGGTGTGGGTCAGCTTGTCCTTGGCCTCCACCGATTTGAGATCGATATACGCGTCTCTCGGCAGGGAGGTCAAAAGAATCCTGTGGGTCTGAGGATTTACGGTCACGATCATGTTCACGTCGGAGCGCGCCTCCGTATCGATGGTTCCCTCCGTATCCAGTCCGCTGATATAGACGTTGAACGGATCCTTGGTCACGTCCACGGATTTGGCGATCTCAGCCCGCTCCTTTTCCACCTTCACCTGATAGATAACCTTGGTATCCTGGCTGAAGGTCTCCCGGTCAATGCACAGGGAATTGTAGTTGGCCTCGCTGATAAACATGATCTCATAGGTGCCGTCCAGCAGTCCGTCCGCCAGCAGCTCCAGTCCTTCTATCATCTCGTATTCCACGCCCAGCTCGTCCTGCAGCTGATTTTTGGCGGCGGAATACATCTTGTCCGTGTCGATGCAGGTCTGGACCGTCTTTCCTTTGATGGCCTCTCCGTCCGCGTAAGGGCTGTCCGCCCTGACGACTACGTCGAACTCCACCGTTTCCACAGCCGGTCTGGCAGTGACCTTGTTGAGAAAGTCCATCGTCCCCATGGCGTAGCTGATGCCCACGCCGTAGGCCGCCATCACCAGCAGGGACAGGATCAGACAGAGGATCTTCCTGGGCCGCTTGAAATTCCGAAAAAACAGCGCCGGGAATAAGAGCAAAAGGAGCAGCGCCACCGCGCCTCCGCCTATGCAGAGATATTTCACCGGCAAAAGATTCATGTAGATTATAACGCCGAGAAAGGCGGCTGACACCAGCAGGTAGAGCACTGCCCAAAACCTGGTGAACGTATAAAAGCCGCCTTCTCTGTGATTTTCTGATTTTTTATGTCTGTCGCTCCTCATGTACGTATCCTCTTCAAATTTTTCTAAGACTACCTGTATTTTACTATACAAAGGCGTTCTTTGTCGATAGTTCTGAAGAAAAATTTAGAAATTGCCCGCACATATCGCCGCATATCGTCTGCCGCGCGCCTTTTCTCAGCTTCACTCACATTTCTTCAGTCCCGCGCGCGGTTTCTCACTCATGCGCGGTTCCTCAGTCCTGCGCGGTTTCTCAGTCCCGCAGCAGCTCCCCGATGGCCGCGTCCAGGATCCGCGGCGTCCGCTCATACAGGTCTTCCTTATATACCCGTTCTGTCAGCTTATGGAAGTCCTTGCCCCACGGCCCGATGTTGATGCCCGCCATAGAGATCTCTTTGATGGCCTCAAAGGGCACGTCGTAGTAATCTCCAAACAGCGGCATGGCGTCTGCCACAGAGGCTCTCTGCGCGGCCGGATCGTCGATGTTGATGTAGCTGAGATCGCAGATCCCCGTGTAAAAGTATTCCTTGGTGTACTCCTGGCCGAAGGTCTCCCTGGTATAGTCCATCAGCTTCTCGCTGAGCCCCGCGGCGGCCGCCGCGATGCCGTCAAAGTAGATGTTGGACACGTTAGGATAATACGGCGGCAGCAGCCCGTAGACCACCCGCGGAGAAATGTCCTCCACATAGTCGTAGATCCTCTCGATCAGGCAAAAGTTGGCTTCGATCATGCCTATCCGGCCCGCAGTGAGGTCATCCATCACCTGGCCGCAGGCTGTCTCCCAGGCCGCGTCAAAGTCCTTCCCGCCGTCAGCCCTGGCCTCCTCCAGCAAATCCCCGAAGCTGACCACCTTTGTTCGCCAAGGCAAAGCTGTCCCCGGCTGGCCTGTCTGTCTGCAGAACCGGGCGTACCCCGCGTTCATGCGCTCTATGACCGCATCAAAAGATGTCCGGCAGACGCTTTCCACACGCCGAAGCAGTTCGGCCGGCGTCTGTTTCAGCGTCAGCACACTGAAGCAGCCCTGGGCGGAAAGAGGCATGGACACATCGTAGCGGTCCTTGCTGTCCTTCATGTAAAGCCAGGTCGGCGGCGGCGCCGCTTCGCCATTGACCACGTCGGCGAAGTCCATGTCCACCTCCGTGCGGGTTACGATCTCCGACAGCACGGAAACCGGATTGAGCCCCTCAAAGACCTTCCCTGCATGGGACAGGAAACCCCGCACATAGACGAACGGCATCATCTTGCCCACGGTGCCTTCGGAAAAGACTCCCTTGGAAAAATCCTTCCGCTGGTGGGGCTCGCTGTTGATCATCATCAGATATTCCAGTCCGTATTCTTTCTTCAGCTCCGCCAGCAGCTTTGCCGCGCCCCGCATACCCGCGGACAGATTTTCCTCATCGGGCACGCCCAGGACGATGACGTTCCCCTCAAAATCCTCCATCTGGCTGTACGCTTCCATCAGGGCATATTGAATGGAGCCGCCCGCCTTCATGTCGCAGCCGCCCCGGCAGAACAGGAAGGTTCCCGCTTCCAGATCTTTTCTGGCATCTTCCGGCAGCAGGTCCAGATGCTTCGCGAGCTCTTTGCTGAGCTGGTCGGGGGAAAAGGCGAACGGTTTCAGTGTTTTAAAATCTTCGATATCAACGATATCGTAATGGTGAACGAGAGCAACGGTCTTGCTTCCTTTTCCCTTAACCATGGCCCAGCAAATATTTCTTTTCAGAGGGTCACCCTCCACCGGATAAAGGCCCCAGAGTTCCGGGTGCTCTCTGAAATAGGCAATTTGTTCAAACCGGCCGATGAAGAAATCCTCCACCAGCCGTTCCTTTGGAGTGTTTGTAAAGCTTTGAATTTTGACATATTCATAGAGAATTTCCTGTATGCGGCTGCTCAGAGCCGCAAAATCGATGTCATGGTTCTTCATAGCGTTCCCTTTCCATCTGAATTCTGTGCGCATACCTTTTCCATGCGCCTTGCGCGTTCAGCAAGCTGTTCTCCATGCGCAGGCCGTTCTCCATGCGCGACCATGGGCGGATTTCTGCGCGCAGGCTGTTCTCCATGCGCGGTCATGGGCGGATCTCTGTGCACGGCCGTTCTCCATGCGCGACCATGGGCGGAACTCTGTGCACGGCCGTTCTCCATGCGCGGTCATGGGCGGATTTCTGCGCGCAGGCCGTGCTGCGCATGGACTATTTTCTGCACACTGGGCAGGTCAGGCAGGTAGGGCCGCCCGTGCCTCTGTACGACAGCTCCTTGCCTTCATAGGTGTATACCGTCACGCCCGCGTCCTCTATCTTCTTCTGGATATCAGGGCAGCCTTTGATCAGGACGCATTTGCCCGGCTCCAGCGCCAGCAGGTTGGTTCCCAGATAGTCGTATTCCTCATCGTTGCACTCGATGAGCTGAATACCTTTTTCGATGAGGTATTCCCGGAAAAACACCGGCATGTATTTGGAATAGACCGCCGCCTTGTCTGTATCGACAAAGCTGATGATGCTCATCAGGTGCAGGCAGGCTTCTTCGCCGTCTCCATGAGGCATCGGCACGATGATGTATTCGTCGACGAAATCTTTGGTCAGCTCCTTGAACTGGCGGATACCCTCGTCATTGGTCCGATAGCCTCTTCCGATGGCTACGGTCTTCTCGTCGATCCACAGAACATCGCCGCCCTCCATCTTTCCCGGCGGCGTAATGTACCCCAGAGTCGGCACGCCGTGCTCTGTCAAAAAAGCTTCCGTCGCCAGCCGCTCTTTGCTGCGGAGCTCTTTGCCCATCGGGAAGTAGATGGCGCCTTTGCTGGTCACCTTCAGGGAATCGTGGGTATAGATGGAGTCCAGTCCTGTCCTCTCATCGTAAGGCAAATAATACACGTTTTCCACGTGTTCTTTGATAATGGCCTCAAAGGCCGCGTATTCCTCCAGGACTTTTTCGTAGTCCGGACAGCCGTAGTAGCAGAAACGCTCCCAGTTTTCGTTGAGGTGTTCCTGACTGACAAAGGCCGCCTCCGGCTTCTTCAACAGAATCGTATCGATCTTTGTTACCATGCTCTGACATCCGTAATTCATAATATTACCTCCTCGTTGCCTATTTTCATATGTATAGCTGTACAGCGCTCCCGGCGCTTCCACCTTGCTTGCCGCGCCTGGGCTGGCCTGTATCGCCCGCAGGCCGTATTCCGACGCTTTCACCTTGCTTGCCGCGCCTGGCCTGTATCGCCCGCGGGCCGTATCCCGGCGCTTTTATCGCACGCTGTGCCTGCCAAATAAGCAGCCACGACAGCGTAACGCCCGCGGCATCTGCGGGGCTTTGGTAATTCAGTGGGCGCATCGGCTCAGTGCGATTGTATATAATATATGTTTATTCATTTCCATATATTATATTCTAATATCAGGATTATGTCAAGCCGCCCTGCAGCAGCGACAGTGCCTGCCCATGAAAAAGTGAAGCGGTCAGGCTAAGCGGATCCAGACGAATTGAAGCGGGGTCTAAGTGATTCTGACAAAATTGGGCTGGATCGGCTTATTTTCCGCAGAAAGCTCAAATTCCGACCCGAATACTTGGGCTAAATTTTTTAAATTCATGGGAAAAGCCCAGCTCCATCAATTGAGCCATAGGGCTGCAGAGCCATTGAGCCATAGGGCTGTTGAATTGTTCTTCTAAGATCCATGCCCTGTGAGCGCGGCCCCTGACAACACAGCGTCAAAAGGCCGGCATTGGATTCGCCGGCCTTTTATCTTCCTCAATAGCCTCTATAGGCTTTATGTTCCGCTTTCATCTTCTGCATCAGTTCAGGATTGCCATAGAGCTTGGCCGCCATGCGCAGCATCATATCTGCCGCATTGACAATGGCGGTATGTGCGCCAGGTTTTGTCATCTCCTCCGCGAACTCTCTGGTATGAGGTTCATACGGTTTGCCGATGCTCATCACCGGGTGGAACGCGGGGCATCTGTAGTCCACGTTGCCGATATCTGAGGAACCCGTCATGGCGGAGCCTTCCTTTACATAATCCAGCCCCATATCCTCAAAGCAGCTTTCCATAAGCTGCCGTCCCAGCTTGCTGATATACAGCTCATGGAACGGCTCTCCTACAGGAAACATCTCCACTTCCGTTCTGGTAGCCAAAGCAGCCGCCCTGGCGCAGTCCTTGACCCATGCAGTAATGTCGTTCAAATCTGAGCGTTTTGGCGCTCTGGTCAGAAATTCGATTTCCGCAAAATCAGGTACCACGGATGATGGCAGCAAGCATGAGCTATATCCTGGCATAGCACCTCCAACATCTGCAGTTCTGATGTCACGTCATCGGATATACATATTTTAATTTTAATATTATACTTTAAAACTATGTTATAATGTTGCATACTTTGGCAGCTTATTTTATTTCCAACTTCATTAGATCAAATCTCCTAGCTGCTGAGAAAGCTAGGTTTTCGGGAACATGAAATGCGCAGATTCATTTTGCCGTTCCTTTTCCAAGGACAAATGACTGCAACTGCGGCTTATCAATCCTGTGCAGTCATTTTTTACTTCGCCAAACTGTGACATCTGACTGCAACGCCTAATTTTAGCCTACATGCAGTCAGTTCCGCCATCATCGGGCATTGATTTTTGACCGCAACTGTAGATTTCCTGGAGTCTGCAGTCAGATTTCCTTTACTTCAGATGATTTTTTCCGGTTACGCCATGGCTGGTTTGACTGCAACGATTCGATTTCGCTCCTTTGCAGTCAGATTCCCCAATGCAAGCCGCCAAAAAATGACTGCATCCCCTCAGAATTGCGGTATTGCAGTCATTCTCCGCTGTGATAGCTCCCGCGGCAATCATTCTACACTGCAATCAACTCCGCTGCAATAGTTCTCACGACAACCATTCCCGCGGCGATCGCCCCCCCATCGGCGGCCATCGCCGCGGGCTAATTTTGCGAGCCGCCGCAGAGTCCTTCCGATCGAGCTTCACCTTCCGCTCGAGCTTCGCCTTCGGCTCGCTCTCGCAGGAAAGCCTGGCAGGGGACCTGCCAACAATCTGCCTGCACATCAAAACAGGGACGCTTTCGCGTCCCT
>CALLDR010000009.1 GCA_937997955.1 uncultured Emergencia sp.
TCTTTATTTTCATGCAGATACGCCATTTAACAACCCCACCTCATACATATTTTTGTAAATACGCTCTGGATAATATGGCAAAAAAGGCTTCATATTTTCAAACTCAATATTTTTGCTCTTCATATAATCAAACAAGCGATTTGTCAGTTCTTCTCCCTCAACTTCGGAGATATCCACAACTTCCTTTATCAAATCAAGAAACTGGAGAATTGCCATATTTCTTTCATTTATTTCACAATACGGTTTTCGCAAAATCACACGCAAGTTTGCCAGTTTCGTCTCCCTATATTCTGTCGTAGCCTTGTTTGTATAGACTTCATATACACCTGGAACCTGAGTCGTTAAACCAAGTTGATTTGCAAATAGGATTCCTCCAAGATAACCGCAACGATTAACGCCATCCACTAAATATTTTTTTCTGATAACCTCATCGACAGATAATACCGACCCAGACCGAAACATTGATTTCTTAGGAATGTAATAGATTCCCGTATCAAAACGTTTTAATCGTCCATCTTCTGTTAGCTTTTTCATTTGCTGGCGAACAGATACCGCTTTTATGCCAGAAATATTCAATTCCGACAAAAAAATGGGTTCGTTTGCTTTATAGTTATTTTCTATATAATTGTATACTTCATCAAATAACGCCACACTTTCTACCTCCTCTTAATACTTATTAGAAGTATATATTTTCTATTTTGTTATTATACATTAAAGAAAATTTAATTGCAAGTTTTATTTTTAAGAGTTTTGAAAAAGATAAACCGTACCTTTCAACATTCTTTTTCGAGAACGTAACTGGTGCTGAGACGATATGCTTTACAAGGCGGGACGTTGTAGCGGGTCTTTCAAAATAGCTATGACAATAAAGGACCTAACAGGAGCCCGCGGAATTGGGCCCGCCGACAAAGTCATTCGTCGAAGCACCCTTCTTAAAGCTTCCGGGCCACCACTTCTCCTACACAGCCTCCTGCCGCAGCTCTTCGCAAATATTTCCTCTCTTGACCTTTCGCCACGTATACACCGTTGAAAAAATCATTACGAGTACAAATGCCGCGGCGCCGACTGCGTACAAATGAACTGGGATAATTTTGTTCGTATAGATCGTATACTTTAAAAAGGAATAGGTCTTATAGTTTGCCAAAGCTCCCATCACCCCTCCTATCACAAAGCCTCGAAGCGTATAGCTTAAATTCTCCGCAAAAATCATTCGTAAGAATGTATGCTTGCTGCAGCCTGCTGCTTTTATCATCGCATATTCCCTCGTGCGAAGCCGCACTGCTGTCGTGATTGTATTTGCAATATTCGCCAGTGAAATCAGGACGATCAGAACAAGAAAGCAAATCAGACACACATTAACAATGCGAACCATGTTTGCCTCATACTGGTCAGTTTGTGACGGCATTCCAATATCAAACGATTCCTCGTACTCATTTCTTAACTCTAGCATAAGTTCTAATGCGCGCTCGGAATCAATTGTTTTCACATATGCATAGTCCTGAATATTAGGCATAATGAACAGGTCTTCATTGTAGGCGCTAAGCGGCAGCACCAATCCCCAGCTTCCTGCCCATGCCCAGTATGGATAATCCTCTGCCGTTACCGTCTCTCCTATTTCAAACTGGAGCTTTGCGATGGACTCTTCCACTGGAACCTTAAATTTTTTAAAATCATCATCTGACTGTGCAGTCCTGCCATCTCCCACCAAATAAATCATCATACTTGGA
>CALLDR010000010.1 GCA_937997955.1 uncultured Emergencia sp.
GCAAAGGTACTGTAAAAACTGAACACATTATTACAAAAAAGGTTGACCAGAACATGCATCAGAAGAAATCTGCCGTTGCGGACTGAAATTTCCTGATTTTTGCAATGAAAACTTGGGTTTTGCTGTAATTCAAAAACAAGTATATTGGATCAAAGGTATCAAGGCGGCCATTCTCCTTGACGGAGTTCCGCTTTTTGCCCGGCTTAGGGCAAAAAGTCAGGAACGCTCATTTGGAGTTCATAGTCAGACCCTACAGTAATCAGCATCCTCAGGCCAAAAAAAGCAGGCGGCCCGCGTCGAAACATTTCAACGCAGGCTGCCCGCATAAAGTTGTATTAACCTATATCAACTATTTTTTGTTGACTCTGGAAATTCTCCAAGCCTTGTTGGACCACTGGGTGTAGACCTTCTCACCGCTGATCGTTCTTACGCCTCTGACCTTGTAGAAGTATCTCGTTCCCTTCTTCAGCTCTTTGGTGTTGATGTAGAAGTTCTTCGTTCTTGTCGTGGTCTGATAGTAAGCCTTGGTTCCATAGCCGCTGTACCGTTTGGTGGACTTGTACACCTGATAGCAGTCTACTTTGTAGCCAGCCGACTTGGTCCAGTCCAACTGAATGTTGTTCTTCTTGCTGAAGGTGGACCAAAGCTTGATGGTTGTATTCTCCACGCCTGCTTTGATTCTCGCCGCTTTTTCCGCGTCCATGTCTCCGTTCTGGGCTGCGATGGCCGCATCGATAGCTGCTTCCTCATTCAGGGTGAAGGTTCCCATATGGGCTGTCTCAATCTGATAGTACTGCTTTCCATCGATGGTGACGACCTTTCCGGACAGCTTTACAAGCGAGCCATCCGCATCGGTATAGGCGGCAGCAAGACTCTTGCCCTGCAAAGCGCTGGACACCGGCAACGCGATGGTAATATTCCCGGCTCCCAGATCGGTAATAGTCTTGTCCCCGCTGACCAGTTTCACATCGGTCTCAGTGTCAGATATCTTGGTCAGAACCAGTTTGACAGTGTCCGCGCTGGCGCCGCTTACCACAGATTTCATAACCGTTTTATCCATGGACACGCTGCCCAGGGCGGTTTTCACGTTCAGTGCCGCGTCGGTCCTCGTCGCCAGATCGTTGAGAGAAGCCTTCGGCATTTCTACTGTGATCTCGCTAGCCTTATCCGCGCCGGTGATATTGAGCTGGACTGCGGCAGAGCCGTCCTTTTTAGCTGTGTCGATCAACGCCGTAAGGTCTGCGGAAGAGACTGAAGCCACGGCGGCATCCCCTTTGACAGAAGCGGAAATGTCCTTAGAAGACGAAGCCGTCTCCACGGTATTCCATTTTTCTGAGCCCTCTTCTTTGGTGTAATCGTCTGTGTAGTGCCAGATGATAACGTCACCGTCGTTTGGATAATACTTTCCTGCACCAATTTCAGGATGTGTGCCGTTGACAGTGTACATCCAGCCGGAGTTTTTTCCGTTGGTAAACTCACTGAGTTCTTTGCCGTCTTTTATGATCCCTCGCAGATACCAGCCGTATTGCGTAGCGGGATCCGCGATCAGTTCCAAGCCAGTACCTATGACAGCCTGCTCCAAGGCGTTCTGCACCGTAGAATTTTCTGTCAATGTAATCGTTTTTCTGGACAGCCACGTTATCAGGTTTCCAACAGACAGGGTATGTGATGTGCCGTCTGTATCGCTGTCATGAATTTCATCTCCGTATATCGTCAAATATACCGTAATTGATTTCGCATTTTGAACAAGCACATTGACATTATACTGGGTCAGAATTCCTCTGTAGTCAACAGTTATCGTCTGCTGGCCTTTCGTGTTTTTATCATAACCCGTAAAGGTCACATCCTCCAAAGACAAGGTCTTCGTCGTCCCGTCTGTCATATATCCGATGATTTCCATGCCTTCTGCGCTGAAACCATCACCGATATAGAAACTGGTCGGATACGTACCACTCAAGGAAATCTTGTAGATAACAGCCTCAGCACTGTGAACAGGATAACTCGTACCGTTCACCCAGTTTTGATAGCTTCCATCACCCTGATTCAAAAGCTCGGTAACATCACCGTTTACCATCTCGGATGAAGATACGGCTTTCGCCAGGCTGTCAGCATCCACCCCCATTGGATCATCGGAACGACCATAACTGCTGCTGGTCAAATCTATGATGTCAACCGTGCCGATGCCCCGGTCAGCGCTGCATTGGTCTAAGTAGAAATTATTGGAGATGATGTTATACCTGTCCAGAGATCGCATATAACCTATTGATTCCGCCTTTATTGCTGCCAGAGCACTCGATCGTTCCGGCAAAGTGGTTGTTCTGAATATAGCCGATGCCGTTGGCCCAGCACTCCTTGCAGGCCGGCTCACCGCCAAAGATGCCTCCAACGTAATCTGAGGCTTTAATAGTTCCGGCAGCGTAGCAGTTTTGAATAGTGACACAAGGCGTATTTGGCGCAGAGTCGATGTTATACCCGGATCCGCCAGCATATCCGCTGCCGACGATACCGCCTACATAGGTACCGCTGGCTTCTATGCTGCCTTCAAAGGAGCAGTTTTTGACCTGGCAAGGTCCCATGGTCTGTGCCTTACGGCCGGCAATACCCCCGACATAATCGACACCGTAAACAGTAGCGTAGCTGACGCAGTTTTCAATATATCCATTGATCGCTCCAGCAAAAGAGCCGATTTCTGAGCTTGATTTGTCATAGCCGATGGTGACATTGTCTTCAATCACAGAATTACGAATATATACCACATTGACGCCGGATGCCATACCGCCGATGAATCCAGAATACTTGGTGGAGCTGCCATTAAGCAGAGTGACATTGTCGATGGTAACGGTTTCCACAGGCTCCCCTGTATAAACTCCAGCCTTACCGTAGTCGACAGTATAACCATTGACCAGTCCGCATCCATCGATTTGCTCGCCATAAATCTTCAGATTCTTGATCACAGCATATCTTACATAACCGAACAAAGGCTTTCCACCTGTGGCAACGGTGATTTTCTTATTATTTCCATCAAATATGCCGGAGAAAGGATTGATGTTCTTTCCATTGGCAGGACTCGTTTCCCCATCTTTTATGGAGCCGATGGATTTCCAATCCGCAGGCAGCGTAAGATCGTTCTCCAAACGGAAATACTTTTCCTCAAAGGATACGCCAATTCCGACGTACTTCTGCACCTACTGCAAATCGTCCAGCGTCTCAATCAAATATGGAGAGTCTTCCGTTCCTTCGCCCTTAAATGTCGGCATGGTGAACGTGACGGATACGATGTCTGAATCAACAGAAGCTGTATAGATTTGTCCGCTGATGCTCTCTAATGTATTGGTCACTTTACAGTAATAATATACGGATTTCTCTTCTACGGATGTTTCCGGAGTGTAATTTTTTGAAGTCGCGCCTTCCACTGGGGAGAAGGTAGTTTTATCTGTATCATCCGTTCCCTGATACCATTGGTAGCTGAGGACGCCACCGTCAGTAGGGGGGTATACAGAGCAAGTCAACCTCGAAGGTTTTCCTCCCACCACCGCCGTAACAGCTTTTGGCTGGCCGTAAATATCAGGAGCGCTGGCGCTGTACGCGGTCGTTTTTACCAGGACTGCAGGGCTGGCTGCCGTAAAGGACTCCCCGCCGACGGTGTAGGTCACATAACATCTGTAATACGCGGCGCTGTCCTTTACGACAGGAGGGGTGAAGGATTGCTCCGTGGTAGGATTACTCCCCGGTATGTTGATACTGAAATACCCATTTTCAGTGTCGCAGGTTTTCCATTCATAGGTATAGGTTCCTCCTTCTACGCGGCTGACAGGCACTGCCTGGATGGCGGTGACGCCCTCTTGATTCATATCATAGGCATAGCCGTCATCTGGAAGGGCTTCACCTTCCGAGGTTTGAAGCTCGACCGTCGGCGTCGGATCCACCTTGGTTGTCACTTTAGCCGTATCGCTGATTGCGGTGAATGTCGCTCCTTCGTCGTTAGTATTGGTCACGACGCAGTAGTAGTAGGCGGTTTCTGTCTGCCCTACCTGCCCTGTAATCTCATAGGACGCCTCTGTGGCCCCGTCAATTGCCGTTCCATTGCTGTCCTCCTGAGAGCTGGCCTGATACCATTGATAGGACAAGTCGCCATTAGCCGTCGCCTTAATCGACAGAGTTCTCGGCTTGCTGTCATAAGCCTGCAGATCCTGGGGCTGGACTGAGATGACAGGCGTATCACCCTTGCTCTCTTTGATAAAGGTCAGATAATAGGTGAATGCAGGAGTCCCCGCAGCTGCTGTAAGCTCGATAGGGACCTCCATTCTTCCATTTTCATCGTACTTCATCGTTAGCTGGAAATCCTCACTAGAGGAAGCTGTTTCGTTGTTAATCGTCATCGACGCATTATAGGTTTGCGGCGTTACGCGCATGGCTATGGTATCCGTATCCTCTGGTACGCCGACAGTATACTCCGTCTTCAATGGATCGAAGACAGGCCGCAGCGTGTCATTATCTCGAACAATTAAAGATATTAAAGTCGGCTTTTTAGCAAAAGTAATGGTATACGCAACATCTCCATTGTCTATATTAGCTCCCGTACCCGGTCCCACCAGGACTGTCATGTTCACAGGAGCGCTTTTTAGCGACATCCATGTGTTATCGTTTAATGTAATACATAAACGTTGCCATCCGTTTTGAATTACAGCTCGGACATGATAATTCCCATCGTTATTGCTTTTGGCTTTCGCATAAAGTGTGGTTACACTGTCATAAGTAGTACAAGTGTATGCATTATCACCCGTCTTTTCGATATCCAAAGCTTCGTCGTCTTCCGCATCGGGGGACATAGAGAAGGAAATTCCTTCCAGTTTTGCCGTGGAAGCATCTTCACTGCCCTCCGCAAAGGCCAGCGACGGCATCATGGACACGACCATAACCAAGCTGAGGAGCAGGGCAAACACTTTTTTCATAGCTCTGTTTCTTTCGTTCATCGTCTTTTCCTTTCGTTATTTCTCACGGCCCGCATTTACCGTGGTATCTATCTATCGAGCCTGTTCGCAGTTCTTCGCTGCAGGCCCACATCTCGCGCAGGTATCTGGCTCGCAAGCCGCTTGTCAAAGCGGCCCGCTGACAGTGGCGGGACCGCGCGGGACTTTCACCCGCTTCCCTTTTTTCTCTTGCCGAGAACGCGAAATGCTTCAATTTCTTCTTTGTCTTCTTCAGTCATCCCTCCTTCCGCCAACAAAAAAACTGCAGCAAAAAAGCTGCAGCTCGTATTCGCTGGTCTCTTTCTTCCGGTGTGGTATTCTGACTTCGTGCATGTTCCGCACTTACAGCGGCGAGAACCGTGCAGGACTTCCACCTGCTTCCATCTTACAAAGCCCTCAGGCTACGCGGAAAAATGATCATCCAAAAAAGTGTACTTTTTTGGAAACGGGATTTTGTAAAAAGCAATGTCCACAATACGTCGCTTTTTGTTCCATATTATGTAATTTTTCGCTTTTATTGTCGAAAACTGTTGACGAAAATGTGGCCGGATGATAAACTGAATGTGTATAAATTCATCAATCCAAAAAGGTACACCTTTTTGGATTTTTTGTTGTAAAACGTCAACCCCTGCGGCGAGGTATAATTTCTCTTGCCGCAGGGGTTGACTGCACTTATTATTAAAGCTTTTTGATGGTGGGTGAGGAGATCCGACAGGTTTGTGTTCAATCTTCCTGATATTTATCATACTGTATCTGCGTACAAATGTAAAATTGTGTTTATGAATGGAAGAACCCTTGATAATTGCGGTTCTAAAGGGAGCGCCAAAAATCCAGCAGCTTTTGATCGGGTACAGAAAATCTCCGCCCGCAGACTTCAGCAAGCCTGATCAGGCGGAGATCTTCTTGATTATAAGATAAAGCAATCGGTAGTATTAAGGAGGCTACACGATGTAATCGCTTGCTTTTAAAACATCTCTGGCTTTTTCGCCGTTGGCTTCACTGACCAGAATCACCGGACCAGTACAGCCCATACCCGTTTCCGCATAGATACCCTTTGCCCAGAGGGAAGCAGCCGCATCGTCCAGGTCGATGACCTCGATGCCGTGGATCTCATAGGTCACCACTTCCTTCGCCGGCATGACGGCCGGGGCAGCCGAAGCATCAGCTCCGCCGCTCTTTGCAGGTTTCAGTTCAGCCAAAACAGCCTCAAGGCCAGCCTGACGAGCCGCAGCAAACTCAGTTTCCGCGATGCGGCCCACTTTGTTAGAGATCAGCTGGGCAGCGTATTCGATAGCACCCGCGATGACAGGCGCGCCGGAAGCGCGGGAAATGATCATGACAACGCGGTCATAACCTTCACCGATACCCGGTCCGTAGCCATACCCCAGAGATTCATAGCTCCCGCCGGTAGTATAAGCGGAAAAAATCTTCATCATCAGGTTGCCGGTCAGAGGGTCCATGACCATGACATCCGCGGTGCCCGCCAGCAGATCGTTGCCCCGCATGACCACGCCGCCATCAGCGCGGGAGGATTCAGCAAAACTGATGTCATAACCGTTTTTCTGCAGCCTGCGCAAAGCCTTCTCCGTCTGTCTGGCGCCATCCACGTTAGCGATGCCTACGGTAGGATGCTCAATGCCGGAGGCCTTCGCTGCGATGATGCCGTAAACGGCATTTTTGATCATACCCTCTACGCGGTCTGTGGAAGAAGTCCCGGTCGTCGTTGCCAGGAACATCTCTCTGCCGCAGCCCGGCGTGATCACACGTCCCACGGTGGAAACGCCGATTGGGAACGGATAGTGCATGGTCACCGCGCCGTCGATCTCGCCGGCGTCCATCATCTGCTCCATCTTCTTATGAGCGTCCTCGCCCTCGATGACCACAGCCTTGCAGCCCTTCTTTTCAGCCAGCCGGACGCCCTCATAAATATTGTCCATGCCGTGTTCCGTTCCCGACACCGCTACGCCGATGACCGGCTGTTTACCGAAGGTTCCGGTCTCCAAAGCGTCCGCGATTTCCAGAAAGGTTCCGGCAATCATTTCTTTGATCTTGTTTTCTGACATAGTCTGTTCCTCCCGGATCTAGCGTTCCAGCAGGCTGCCCGCGAAGTCGCGCATGGCCTCTCCGATCAGGCTCCTTACCTGCTCCTCAGAGATGCCCGCTGTGCTTTCTTCCGCAGCTGTGCCGCCATTAGCTTCCACGATAAAGGATACGCCGTCAAAGAGATTGGTCATACGGCCCAAGAACAGGCTTCCTTTACCAATGATCATAGCCCGCTTGGTCTCGCCTGCCAGAATCTCGTCTCTGCAGAAACCAAGATAAGGTACGCCGGACGGAATGTGCCCCTGGGTCGGAGCCCAGCCGGTAAGCCCGTGACTCTTGACAAAATCAGCCAGCTCCGCTCTTTGCAGATCTCCTCTCTTTACGCCCAGGGCGCCGATCATCTTGTAGTTGGCTTCAGGAACATCTCCTGCTCCCGCCGGTTTGGTGATATCCGGATTCTGCAGCTCCGGCGCGAACTTATCGATATCTGTCAGCTTCATGTCCACTCTGTCCAGAGGATCGGTGACCAATGCGCCGATGACCGCCTGCGGAGAAGAACCAGTGCCTACGGTATGTCTTCCCACGATATCCGTTCTGACAACTGGATTGACGCCGTCATTTTCACTGATCAAAACAGCAAAACCGCCGATGCAGTCCTCCAGGATCGGCAGGCCCTTCTTTACGTGGTCCTTTCCGTTCATGCCCAGTTTCGCCGTACAGCCGCCGGCAGTTACTACTACGTTTTTAAAAGTTCCCGCTTTGACCAGGGACGCCGCGTCCAAAATTGCGTGAGACGGCCCCGCACAGAAGCCCCGCACGTCAGAACCGGTAGCGCTGCTGAGACCGACAACCTCGGCAGCCGCCTTAGCAAAGTTGCCGCCGCCCCTCTGATTCATATCCCCGCAGGCCTCTTCACAGCAATCTACCACATAGTCCACTTCTGCCGGATCGATGCCGGCATTCCGGATCAAATGGAGCATCGCCAAAACGCTGGAAGCCTTGGTGACCAGGTTTTCCAGCATAACGTGGGCGCTCAGGTTTACATCCACGTCATGAGCCCGCTTCACTGCGCCTACCAGCTTAAAGTCGTGATAAAGTCCTTCTGCGTGTTCTTCGTTTACCAGCCGCTCCAGTTCAGCCAGATCATCTGTATTCTTGTCCAAAACAGCGATCTGATCTTCGCGGAGCATGCCGTGAGCCGTCAGCTTGGCCTTTACATCCTGAGCAAAGGCCGGTTCCAGCTTAACCAGATCGAAGACGTCACAGATCTGGATCAGGCCCAGGAATTCGTCCTGCGGCATGATTTCACCGAACTTTCCTGCCCGCTTTGGCTCTGCGGCTTTTTTGTCGTACCACGGAAATTCTGTTTCTCCCAGTTCTTTACTTGTCACATTTCCGATGTAGACCTGATTGGGAATGTAGCTGAGTACATCCTCATAGCTTCTCAGGTGATTCGGCAATTCTTTCAGGTATTCAGAGTCTGGATTTACGATCATCTCTGTAGTCTGTGTGGTGCCGTTGTGCAGCACCATATCAGGTGCGGCTGCCAAAACATAGCTGGTGCCTTTGATACATGCGTAATTGTTCATCTGTCTGACTCCTTCTGCCTATACCATAGCGTAGTATTTCTTAACCATTTCTTCTACGGCCTCCTTGGTGGCGTCGTCCTTGACCAGCTCCTCCACCTTCTCGCCGTCCTTGTAGATGGCAATAACAGGCAGGCCCATGACCTTCTGTCCGATGGCAACTCTTCTCGCCTTTGTGGTGTTCAGGGCGGTGAACTTCAGCTTGTCACCGTAAGTATCTCCCATAGCGTGGACATGGGGCATCAAAGCGGCACACGGTACACAGCCGTCTCCGTAAAAATCTACAACCACATAGCCTTCAGCCTTCAGCACTTCTTCTTCAAAATTGGTCTTGTTCAGTTCTAACATCTTAAATTCCTCCTCGTATCTTACTCTTTTTCTTCTATATATTTTCCAGCCTGTACCGCAGCAATAGCGCCGTCTGCCGCCGCGGTCACAACCTGTCTCAAACTCTTCTGCCGAATGTCTCCTGCCGCGTACACGCCTGGAAGATCAGTCTCCATATCGTCATTTGTCAGGATATAGCCCCTTTCGTCCATCTTCACTTTTCCAGCAAACAGCTCTGAGTTCGGCTTAAAGCCAATGAATACGAAGATGCCGAAGGTGCCGTCTTCCTCATTGGCTTCGATCTCTGTCAGCTCACCGGTCTTGGTATTCTTAATAACCATGGATTCCACCAGACCGTCGCCTTTGATCTCTTCCACCACGGAATTCCAGAGAAATTCAACTTTGTCATTGGCAAAAGCTTTCTCCTGAATGGATTTTGCGGCCCGCAGTTCGTCCCTTCTGTGGATGATAGTGACTCTCCTTGCAAACTTCGTCAGGTACAAAGCCTCTTCCACAGCAGAGTCTCCGCCGCCCACTACATACACGTCAAAGTCTTCAAAGAATGCCGCGTCACAGGTAGCGCAGTAGGACACGCCTTTTCCAGACAGCTCCCGCTCTCCCTTGCATCCGATAGGTACCGGATGGGCGCCAGCCGCGATGATGACGCTCTTTGCTCTATATTCATCGTGAAGGCCTTTCAGCACTTTCACGTCGCCTTCTAATTCAATATCTGTGATGGTATCCAGAACTTTTTCCACACCAAACTTTTCTGTTTGTTTTACCATGCGGTCGATGAGAGATGGGCCGGTTTCTTCCTCCAGACAGCCCGGATAGTTTTCAATTTCACTGGTAATGACGATCTGGCCGCCATCCTTTTGTTTCTCTACGATCAAAGTATCCAGCCTGGCTCTTCCTGCATATAATCCAGCCGAAAGACCTGCGGGGCCGGCACCTATAATTACTACGTCATAAATTTTCATCAGTGGGTTCTCCTTTTTCGTTTTCGAGGATTCATGACAGGGAAAAGGCCCATGAGCCTTTTCCCTCTGTCTAACTTACAACTGTTCTCTGATTGCGTTCATTTCGCTGCAAATGTCGTCTACATCCAGAACCATTTCCATCATGCTGATCTGCTCGTCATATACCGACTCGTCGATTTCAGCCTTGACTTCCGGTTCACAGATGTGGAATACTGAGAGTCCCAACGAGACTCCTGCCAATGGACCTGCAAAGGTAGGATCGCCCAGGGTTACAGTCTCAGCTGCCAGACCTGCCGCCTCGCCCTCTGCTGCACCCAGCAGAACAACGATGCTGTCAGCTCCGTACTGCTCTGTAAACTCCTTGACTCTTCTTTGATTTTCCAGATCCATAGCTCCTGCAGCCGTTCAGACAAAGCACTCAGTAGAGGAAAATACTACTTCAGCGCCTGCCGAAACTGCACACTCTGCAATCGCCTGTCCAGGAATGCCATCTCTATCACCAATGATGATGGCTTTCTTGTCTTTCAGAATTGCCATACGCCGTCTCCTTTCTTTCAAGATTAAAATCATGTGCATTCACACCCACATTACATTATTATTGCAAAATCTATGCCATTTTTCGATAGTAAAAACTGGGCTTCTGAAGCAGCCCAATTCCTGTATTTTCAGGGCTTCGCCCTTCTATGCTGAAAGCCGTCCCATTTTCCGCCATCAAAACAGACAGTTTTTTGTCGGTTTGGCCGCAGGATTTTTGTCCTTTTCCAAAAAAAGCATCTTTTTTTCCCTTTATGCGGGATTCCGCTAGTTGGCACTATACTTGCATTATATATTTGCATCTGACTTACATCTATGGAAAGGAAAAGGAGCAAAGTAATGAACAAAGAAAAACAGCGTACCCTTCTCTGTAATTTAATGCTGATCACCGCCGCGGCTATCTGGGGAAGCAACTTCGTTTTCCAAAAAAATGTAGCCACTGACATCGGTCCATTTTTCTTCATGTCAGTCCGTTCATTCCTGGGAGCACTGACGCTGCTGCCGATCATCAAAGTTTTCGGCAGAGGAGAACATGCGCCTAAATATGACAAATCCTCTTTTGCCTCCCTTCTGAAAATCGCAGCGCTCTGCGGCACTGTCAACGTCAGCGGCTCCGTCATGGTCCAGTTCGGCCTGATCTATACCAATGCCAGCAAAGCAGGATTTCTCAACGCCATCTACATCATCTTCGTCCCTGTCATCGGCATGCTTTTCTTCAGGAAAAAAGCCAGCCGGTTCATGTGGCTTGGCATCCTCTTGGCCGTTGTCGGCCTGTACAATCTGTGCCTGTCAGAAACCCTCACAATTAATCCCGGGGATCTGATCATTTTAGCCAGCACCCTGTGTTTTGCCACGCACATTCATTTGATCTCCAAATATGTGCAGCAGGTCAATGGAATGCATCTCTCCTGCCTGGAATTTTTCTGCGCGTCTGTTTTTTGCCTGATCTTCTCTCTGATCTTTGAGTCTCCCTCCCTGCAGCAGATCCTGCAGTGCTATCCGAGCATTCTCTTCGCAGGCATCCTGGGAATCGGCGTCTGTTATGCCCTTCAGGTCACGGCGCAAAAGTACACAGATCCTACGGTGGCCGCTCTGCTCATGAGTCTGGAGTCCGTCTTCGGCGCCATTGGAGGGGTGTGCTTTCTCGGAGAATCCTTTACCCTGAAAGAGTTCATCGGCATTCTGTTCATCATCGCGGCCATTATCGTCGCCCAGATTCCATCAAAAAAAACAGACGTCAAAGGATGACGTCTGCAAAATATTTTACGCTTTCATTACCATGCACTCTTTCTCGAAAAAGCAAATGCCATAACTGTCTACAACCTGATAGCCCTCTTCCCGCAGCGCCGCTTCATAATTTCTGCGCGCGATCTGCTCTGCGGCCTCCCGGCAGCCTTCTTCCATTCCCCGGAAGGTGTCCGCTGCCTTGACTTCTATGACAAAGGCCCGTCCCTGGCGGATTCTCTGCGTCTTCAGGATCAGATCCGGCCGCCCCGTGCCGCTCTCCCTGTTGGACAGAACTTTATACCCCTTGGCTGCCGCTTTCAGCATGCCGGTCAGGAATCCGTGATAGTAGCTCTCCTTGTAGTCGTAAAAGCTAATGGTCTCCAGCAGCTGGTCGCTGAGCAGCTGCTCCACCGCTTCACAGTCGCCCTCTTCCAGAGCGCGCAGCAGCGGCGTTTGATCTTCTTCTCTCACCTTCTTGTCGAACCAGGTTCTGACGGTATTCTTGTATATGGTACGGATCTCTGTATTCGGGATCGCCATCTTCACAAAGGTAGTCTCACCGTCATATC
>CALLDR010000011.1 GCA_937997955.1 uncultured Emergencia sp.
CATGCCTTCGCCGACGCCGATATATTTGATCGGCAGGTCGAATTCGTCAGAAATGGTGATGGCGATGCCGCCTTTGGCGGTGCCGTCCAGCTTGGTCAGCACGACGCCGGTGATCTCCGCCGCCTCATTGAACTCCTTTGCCTGGGAAACCGCGTTTTTCCCCGTGGTGGCGTCCAGCACCAGCAAAGTCTCTCTGGCAGCCTCCGGAAACTCTCTTCCGATGACCTTGTTCATCTTTTCCAGCTCCGCCATCAGGTTTTTCCTGGTCTGCAGGCGTCCCGCCGTGTCGCAGATCAAAACGTCCATGCCCTTGGCTTTCGCTGACTGGATCGCGTCAAAGATGACAGCCGACGGGTCCGCGCCCTCCTGATGCTTCACCGTGTTGACGCCGATCCGCTGTCCCCAGATTTCCAGCTGTTCCCCGGCCGCCGCGCGGAAGGTATCCGCCGCTGCCAGCAGCACGGTTTTTCCTTCGGCTCTCAGCTTGTGGCCGATCTTGGCGATGGAGGTGGTCTTTCCGCCGCCGTTGATGCCGATCATCAGAATGACCAGCGGCGTGTCCGAACAAAGCTGGTTCCGCTCGCCCTTATCCATGAGTCCGGCGATGACCTTTGCCAGGGCGTCTTTGATATCCTCCGGCTTTGAAATATAGTTTTCTTTGATATTCTTTCTAAGCTCTTCCATGATCTTCATGCACGTATCCATGCCGATGTCGGAGGTGATCAGGATCTCTTCCAGCTCATCCATCAGATCCTCGTCGATCTCCGGACGGCCCATGATGGCGTCTCCGATCCGCTCCGACAGCTTTCCGAAAAAGCCTTTTTTCTCTTTAAGTAAAGCCATTCTCTTTCCTTTCCTACTGGTGTTATCTATTATCTCCGCTTACAGTTCAAACTCGTCTCCCAGGCGCAGGCTCAAAACCTTGGAGATGCCCTGCTCCGGCATCGTTACGCCGTACAGCACGTCGGCGTGCTCCATGGTGGCCTTCTGATGGGTGACCAGAGCGAACTGAATATTGTCAAATTTCCGCAGGTATTTGGCGAACCTGTCGATATTGGCGTCGTCCAGGGCGGCCTCCACCTCGTCCAAAATGCAGAACGGCGTCGGCTTGACCTTCAGGACGGCGAACATCAGAGCGATGGCTGTCATGGTCTTTTCTCCGCCGCTCATCAGATTGATGTTCTGCAGCTTCTTGCCCGGCGGCTGGGCGATGATGTCGATGCCGGATTCCAGAGGATTGTCCTCGTCCTCCATGGACAGCTGGGCGTGACCGCCGCCAAAGAGCTGGCGGAAGATGTCCTCAAAGGCCACCGCCACCTGATCGAAGTTCTCTTTAAACCGGCGTTTGATGGTCTGGTCCATGTCGCCGATAATGCTGCGGAGCTCCTCCATGGCTGTGGTAATGTCCCGCCGCTGTTCTGTCAGGAAGCTGTAACGCTGGCTCACCGACTCGTATTCCTTGATGGCGCCTACGTTTACATCTCCCAGCTCCCGGATCCGGTTCCGTATCTCCCGGCTTTCCTTTACGGAGGTGGACATGACGAAATCCTCCCGGCGCAGATCCAATGCCTGCACATAGGAGATCTCAAAATCCTCCCAGAGCCGTTCCTTCAGCGTATCCAGCTGGGTATCGTTTCTGGCGGCTTTGATCTCCAGCTGGTACTTCTGATCCTGATAGCTGTTGAGGGCGTTCAGGCTTTCCTGCTGCTCCGCCGCCAGGGCGTTGATCTTTTCCAAAAGGGCTGCCCGCTCTTCCGTAACCTGCTGGATATAGGCCTCCGCCTCCTGTTTTTCCTCTATTAAAGCAGCCGTGTTTTCGCGGGCATCGTCGCTGCCGAAGACCAGGCGGTCCTTTTCGTCGCTGAGGCCGCTCTGCTGCTTTTGTTTTTCACCGATCTGGAACTCATAGTCGTCGATGGCTTCCAGGACGCGGGAAAGCAGGGTTTCCATGTTGTTCTTCTTGCTCTCCCAGTCGCGGACGCTGATCCGCATGGCCGTGATGCCCTCGCTGGCCGCTTCCAGCACGGTCTTCTTTTCCTCGTAGAGGCTCATGGCCTCTTCTACCTGCCGTTCCGCGCTGCCGGCGGCCTTTTCCGCCTCTGCCGCCTGCGCGGTCAGGTCAGCGATGGTCTGCCGGGCGTCCGCGATCTCCTTGTCGTTGGCCTGCAGCTCCCGGTCAAAGCGCTGATGATCCGCGTCGCTGCTTTCCATGGCGTCCTTCAGGGCGCTGACCGTACTGCGCAGGGACGCCTCCTCAAGCTCCGCGTCTCTCTTTTCCTCTTCTTTTGACGACAGGGCCTGCCGCAGCTCCTCTAACCGGTCCGTCATGCGGCGGCTTTCCTCAGACTTCCTCAAAACACCGGCGCGCAGGGTTTCGATCTCCTGTTCCAGCGCCGTGATCTCACTGCGCCTTTCCAGCAGATTTGCCGTCTTGTTCCGGTACTTTCCGCCTGTAATGGCTCCACTGGCGTTGATGATCTCGCCGTCCAGGGTAACGAAACGGATACCGCTGCCGGCCCCTTTGGAAAGGCGTATGGCCGTATCCATCGTATCCACGATGGCGACCCGCCCCAGCAGATACTCAAAGATGTTCTGATATTCCGGCTGAAAGCTTACGCAGTCAGAGGCCAGGCCTCTGTAGCCGGGATCGGCAGTCAGCCTGGCGTCCAGCCGCACTCTGCCTCCTTTGACGGAGGAAACCGGCAGAAAGGTCAGCCTGCCTGCCCGGTTCTGCTTCAAAGCCTGGATCGCCTGCTTTGCCGCCGCGTCCGTATCGCAGACGATGTTCTGCATCTGAGCGCCCAGAGCCGTTTCCACAGCCACCTCGTAGCCCGACGGCACCTCCATCAGCTCCGCGACCACGCCGCGGATGCCGGAGAACCCGGCGCGCATGATATATTTTACCGCGTAGTTGTAGCCTTCATAGTTGTGCTCCATCTCTTCGATGGTCTTCTTTCTGGCTGCCTTCTGGCCGCCGGAAAGCTTCAATTCCTCTATCTCGAGGGACAGGGCTTTCTGTCTCGCCGCCAGGTCAGCCCTTTCTCCCTGCAGCTCCTGGATCTGGCTCTGCAGCTGCTGTCTCTTCTGAATGGCGGCTCGCTGCTGTTTCTGCGCCTCTTCCAGCTGCATGCTCTGTCCGGCGCTGTTCTTCTCAGCGTCCTCCGCCTCTGAAAGGATCTGCTGCTTCCGCTTTTCCAGCGCTTCGACGATGCTTTCATAGCTCTTCGCTTCGCTTCGCTTTGACGCCGCCTGGTTGTGAAGGCGGTATACCTGCTCCCTGCCGTTGTCGATGGCCTCTGTCAGCTCGGAAGCCTCCGCCGACAGACCGCTGTGGCTCAGGATCCGCTCCTGCAGCTGGGCGCTGGCCTCCTGATGCTTCGCCAGAAGCTCCGACTTTGACTTTTCCAGCTCGACCCGGTTCTTTTCTTCCTTTTCCAGCTTCTCCGCCAGCACGCTGATCTCATCGGAAAGCCGCTTCTGATCCTGGTCGATGCGGGAAAGCCGCTCCTCGTTGAGCCTGCTCTGACTGGTCAGCCGGTTGATCTCCTCCACGGTCTCCATCAGCCTGTCTCTGGCCTGATTACCCAGCTTTTCAAGGTTCTCGCTGCGCTGGCGGTCTTCCTCCGCCTGGCGGGACGCCGCATCCTTCGCCGAGGTAAGCTGCTGGATCTGTCCGGTCAGCGCGGCGATATCAGTCCTGTAGGTCTCGTTCTTTGATTGAATGTTGTCGATGTTCTTCAGGGTGATGTTGATCTCAAGGTCGCGATAGCGCTCCTTCAGCTCCAGATATTCCCTGGCCTTGGCGCTGTCCTCCCGCAGTCCGTCGATGCGGCTCTCGATCTCAGCTATGATGTCGTTGACCCGCTCCAGATTGCCGGAGGTGGATTCCAGCTTCCGCTCCGCCTCCGCCTTCTTGCTCTTATACATGACTACGCCGGCGGCCTCCTCGAAGATCTCCCGGCGGCTCTCCGGCTTGTTGCTGACGATATCGGCGATCTTTCCCTGTCCGATCAGGGAATAGCCGTCTACGCCGATGCCTGTATCCATGATCAGCTCGCGGATATCCTTCAGGCGGCAGTGGTTGTTGTTGATCAGGTATTCGCTTTCCCCGGAGCGGTACATGCGCCGGGTGATCGCCACCTCGTTATAGTCGATATCCAGGATACCGGCTCCATTGTCTATGACCAAAGTAACTTCAGCCATACCACGGGATTTCCTGCTGGCTGTGCCGGCGAAGATGACCTCTTCCATCTTGCCGCCCCGCAGGGCCTTGGGGCTCTGTTCGCCCAGCACCCATCTGATGGCGTCGCTGATATTACTCTTTCCGCTTCCGTTTGGGCCGACGATGGCGGTAACTCCCTGATGGAACTCGATGACGACGGGTTCCGCAAAGGATTTAAAGCCATGCATTTCCAGCCTTTTAAAGTACATTCCTTTTGATTCCTCCCTCCAGGGTCGCTTTTGCAGCGTTCTGTTCTGCCTCTTTTTTGCTCTTCCCGCTTCCGCTGCCAAGGGTGATACCGTTGCATACGAGATGCACATAAAAGGTCTTGTCGTGGTCCGGTCCGGTTTCCTTGTCCAGATGATAGGAGATGACCGTCTTTTTTCCCCGCTTCTGCAGGGCCTCCTGGACCTGTGTCTTGTAGTCCGTGAAAAGCTTTCCCGATACGGCGTCGTCGATGGTGTCCGCGAATTCTCTGGACACGAACGCGGCGGCCTGCTCGTAGCCTCCGTCGATATAAATGGCGCCGATCACAGCTTCCACGGCGTCCGCCAGAATCGATTCCCGGTCTCTGCCGCCGGACAGCGCTTCCCCTTTTCCCATGTTCAGGTAATCTCCGATGCCCAGCCTCCGTGCGACATGGGCCAGGGACTTTTCGCAGACGATCAGCGCCCGGGTCTTGGTCAGCTTGCCTTCGTCCACCTGGGTCAGCCGGTCATACAGCTCCACGCTGATGATGGCGTCAAAAAAGGCGTCTCCCAGAAATTCCAGGCGCTCGTTGTTATTCTTGGTTTCCACTGCATGCTCCCTGCAGTAGGAGCTGTGGGTCAGAGCCTTATTCAAAAGTTCTTTATCCTGAAAGGTATACTGGATCACTTTCTCAAAGTCACTGTTATTCACTGATCAAAATCTCCTCGATCTCTAAAACTGAATTCTGTATGGTCTCCACCACTTTTTCCTCCACGTATGGAATGGCTTTGATGATGGTCTGTTTCACCGCCAGAGCGTCGGAAGAACCGTGCATCTTCAGCATGGCGCCTTTGACGCCAAGGAGCGGCGCTCCGCCGTACTCGGCATAGTTGAATTCCTTCTTGATTCCCATGAGCTGGTCCTTCAGCAGAACGGCTCCAAGCTTGGACTTGGTCGATGCTGTAAACCGCCGCTTCATCTCCCGCAGCACCATCAGTCCCATGCCTTCTGTCAGCTTGAGAACGGCGTTGCCGGTAAATCCGTCGGTAACGATGACGTCGCAGACGCCGTCGGGCAGTTCTCTGGCTTCTACGCTGCCGATGAAGTTGAGATGGCTTTTCTCCAGCAGCTCATAGGCGGCTTTTGTCAGGGTCGTGCCTTTGCCTTCTTCTGTGCCGTTGTTGACCAGACCTACGGACGGGTTTTCCCTTCCGATGACTTTCTCCATATAGATGCTTCCCATGGTGGCAAACTCAAACAGATTGTTGGGCTTGCACTCGGCGTTGGCCCCGGAATCCACCAGGATCGACGGCTGTTTGCCGATAACCGGATATACGGTAGCCAGGGTCGGACGGTCGATGCCCTGGATCCTGCCCAGAATAAACAGTCCTCCCGCCAGCAGGGCTCCTGTGCTGCCCGCTGACAGAAACACGTCAGCTTCGCCCCGCTTTACCATGTTCAGCCCCTTTACGATGGACGAATCCTTCTTCGTCCGCACCGCCTTCACCGGCGCTTCCTGATTGGTGATCACCTCCGAAGCGCTGACCACCTGTATCTGATCCCCCGCATAGCCTTTTTCCTCTATGCAGCGGGTGATCTCTTCTTCTTTTCCGATGATCAAAATCTCATCGTCGATTTCCTCTGCCGCCGCGATGGCTCCTGCCACGATTTCGCCCGGCGCGTGATCTCCGCCCATCCCGTCAATCAAAATCTTCATCTTTGTATCCTCCCAAAAAAGCGGTATAAACATACATTGTTATTCTAACACAATTTCCAGCTTTATGCAAGAAAACGGCAAGGTTCCAGGGCGGTTTTCGGAGCAGGCCCTGCACATGAAATACAGGGACCGCTCTTTCGAGCGGTCCCTCTCATATCGTGGCATGATCCACGTTTCCTTCTTTAATTCTTTAATTCTTCAGCCCTATATATGCCTATTCCGCTTCTTTCACCATCTCTTTGATCACCGCGTCGATCCGGCGGGCTACTTCGCGGAAGTCGTCTTCCTTATATCCTCTGGTGGTCATCGGCGCGGTTCCGATACGCACGCCGCTGGTCTCCTTCGGGGAGCGCTTTTCCCCAGGCACGCAGTTTTTGTTCAGGGTGATGCCGACCTCGTCCAGTCTGTCCTGCAGTTCTTTTCCGCTGAACGGGTATTCCAGCAGGTCCAGCAGGAACACGTGGTTGTCGGTGCCGCCGGTTACGATCTTGTATCCCAGCTTCAGGAACTCATCCGCAAAGGCCTTGCAGTTGGCGACCACCTGATGGGCGTACTCCTTGTACTCAGGCTGAAGCGCCTCTTCCGCGCATACAGCTTTGCCCGCGATAACGTGCTCCAGCGGGCCGCCCTGCGCATACGGGAATACAGCGCTGTCGATCTTCTTTGCCAGCTCCCTGCGGGCGAAGATCAGGCCGCCTCTCGGTCCTCTCAGGGTCTTGTGGGTGGTGGTCGTCACGATGTCGGCATGGCCGAACGGGGACGGATGGGCGCCGCCGGCTACCAGCCCGGCGATGTGGGCCATGTCGACCATGAAATACGCGCCGACTTCCTTCGCGATCTCCGCAAAAGCGGCAAAATCGATGATGCGCGCGTAAGCGGACGCGCCGGTCAGGATCAGCTGCGGCTTGTATTCATGAGCCTTTTTTCTCACATCGTCCATATCGATGAAGCCGTTTTCGTCTACATCGTAGAAGACCATGTTGTACAGCTTGCCGCTGAAGTTGACGGAAGACCCGTGGGTCAGATGTCCGCCGTTGTCCAGGCTCAGGGACAAAATGGTATCTCCCGGCTGAAGGATCGCCTTGTACGCGGCGAAGTTTGCCTGGGAACCGCTGTGCGGCTGTACGTTGACGTGATAGTCTGTATCAAAGACCTCTCTCCACTTATCGCAGCAGTATTCTTCCAGCTCGTCGACGAACTTGGTGCCGCCGTAGTATCTGCTGGTGTTGCCGGAGGTTCTCACATAGGGATAGCCCTCCGCGTACTTCCAGGACAGGCAGCTGCCGCAGGCGGCGAGAACTGCCTCGGAGCAGTAGTTTTCAGAAGCGATCAACTCGATGTTGTTCTTCTGTCTGTTATATTCCTTCTCGATCAAAGCGCCTACCACCGGGGAGGTCCGCTTGATAAACTCGTAATTTTCAATGTTATAGGTGCTGTTATCCTGCGCGTCTCTGTTAAACATTTATCCACTTCCTTTTCATTTATTAGTATTGGCCGTCGGCGGCCGGAACGACCAGCAGCTGCCGGCATCTGTCAGCGGCTGTTCGCTGTCCGCATAGGCTCCGGGCTCCGCAGCCGACGCGGCTTCTGCCGTAATCAAATATTCTATTATTATAGCATATCCTCACGATAGGTTTCAAGCTGTAATACAGAAACTTCATAAGCGGTTTTGATCAGCACCTCGCCGTCCTCCTGCCGCTTTTTGTACTGCCTGCTCTGCAGCCTGCCGCTGACGGCAATCCGGTCGCCCACGTCCATGGTCGCTGAGTAAACAGCGTTGCGCCCCCAGGCGATGCACGGGATATAGTCTGATTTGTTGTACATTCTGTTGACTGCCAGCATCAGATCGCAGATCTTGCGGCCCAGAGGCGACGTCCTCGGCAGCGGTTTCTTGCAGAGAAAGCCTTCCAGCCTGATGTCATTGACAGGATCAAAGGGTGTCTGGCCGACCTCAATATCGCGGGCAAAGACCACGATGTTCAGCCGGTTGTGGCCGCCCACGTCCTCGTTATAGGTTCTGACCTGCCCCTGTATCTCTATGCAGCTGCCCGGCTCTATCCGCAGGCAGTGAAGGATTCTCTCAGAGGCCATGACGATGATCTGGTCCTCGTACCCGCTGTTTCTCCTGATGCCTACCGTAAAGGTATAAAAAGCTTCTCCGTAAGTCTTATGATTCAAGACAAGGCCATCTATGACTTCACCGCAAATGTGTGCTATGTTCGTGCTGTTGTTGCTGCTCTCAGTATTTATCATTTTCTCCCTCCCGAAATTCGCATTACTACATTCTATTCCGGGTCAGAGAAAGTATGCCTATATCTCATTGGGATTGTAAAGGTTCGGGCATTTGATGGTATAGACCAGTGAATCCGCTTCTTCCGCGGACAGCGCCGCCGGACTCGTGCCGTAGTAATGGGCGGAAGCCTCTTTGATGCCGTAGCAGTCTTCGCCGAAGTAGATGCAGTTCAGATACAGCTCCAGTATCTCATCTTTGGTGTAGCTGCGTTCCAGCTGCAGGGCCACAAAGACCTCCGCTACCTTCCGCTCCAGGACCTTGTCGAAATCAAAGTACATGTTCTTGGCCAGCTGCTGGGTGATGGTGCTGCCGCCTTCCACAAAACTGCCCGCCAAGATGTCGTTCTTTACGGCCCGCAGGACGGACAGCGGATCCACGCCGAAATGAAAGCGAAACCTCTTATCCTCGGAGCGGATGACACCGTTTCGGAATTCCTCGGCGATCTGATCCAGCTCTACATAGTCCTCATCGCTGCGCAGCTCCGCCACCTTCTGGCTGACAGGCTCCGCCTTCACCGCCGCCTCGTACATCTGCCATCCCCGGTATATCGTAGGCGCGCAAAAAACTGCTGCTGCCAGGATAACGGTTATCATCAAATATGTTGCCGCGCGAAATACTCTGTCCATAAAAAACGCACCTCCCTTTTGATAGCTTTATGTTACCATCAAAGGGGAGGCGCTGCCATTTTCACCGGTGACAGGCGGCTTACAGTTTTGTAAGGGACGTTTCTCAGCGATTCGTCTCATCAAAATACTAAAACGAACTCTGATCTTTTCAGCGTCCCGCACCTTCCTTGTCAATTATGATCCTCTTCCTGCGAATCCACAGCCTGTCCTTTTACACGGCCGGAAAAAACGCCGGATGTTTCCAAGTAGTAGCCGTCTGCCCGCTTGACCAGATACAGAGGCTCCTGATGCAGTGACTGTTCTTCAAGTGCAAAGCCGCTTTGCAGCAGCGGACCGGCATATCCCAGCCCTTTTATATAGCCGATATAACTTCCCGTGATATTGCCCCGAAACTTCCAAACAGCGACGGCGTCTTTTCCAGAAGGTACCTCTATCTTTTCAAGGGAATGCTCCGGGCTGTTTGCGCTCAGCATAAAGGTTTCTTTCTCTCCGTCATAGCTGTTTAGCTCCAGCATCAGCTTATAGACCAGTTCCTGGGCGATCCGGGTTATATCCAGCGCTGGGTTCAGCTGCTTTTCTTCCAGGGCTTTGTCAGAGATAAAAGGCACGCAGCTGCTGTCGTCAATAGAATTGGTCCAGCCATCCCGCTCCTTTTCGCCATCGCTTTCGATCTTTGACGGCCTGATCTCCGCAAGGCTCCACTCGCCCTGTTCATTTTGCTTTACGGCAAAATCAGCCTCGACCGTTACGTCCAGAATCGGCTGCTGCTGACTGAACCCGTAGGTGAAAGCATAGCCCCCGCCAATGACGTAAGTCTCGCCTTCCATTTCAACGAACTCAAATTCGTCTGGGGCGTTTATCTCATAAGCTGTCACCGCAAGGTTATCTGGACTGGATGTAAGCTTTTCCTTTACCAAATCATATGCGGCCGTCTCCGCCTGCTGGCGCAGGGCCAGTTCTTCGTCAGAGACGGAATTTCCGCATCCGGACAAAAGCAGAACGGCTCCGACGATTACTGCGGATATCCCTGTTAAAACCTTCTTTCTCATTGTGTTATCTCCTCTTGCGTCTGCTGGCAATCGAAAACTCAAAAACCAGAAAATCGAAGAATTAAGCTATGTCGTCAGCGATTTCTCCATCATATACCATTAACTTGATCTCGATGCCTTCGTCAACATCCCCGTGGCATCCCACAGTATAAACCGCGCCTTTTTCGACTTTATGCGATGTGTATACATCGCCAGCTTCTATTTCGATGACCTTCTCCTCTGCACCAGCGCACAAAAGGTGCACCGCTATTTTAAATTCGTTCTGATTCTGAAATGTCAGAGCGCCTGAGCTGGAAATGATTTCTTGATCGCTGTATGTAATGATGTAGGAATTATCTTCCGACTCCTTCGCATTCACGACCGAACAGTCCCATTTTTCCGCTTCCTGTCCATCACTGCTTTGTTCCTCTGCGGTTTTAGCACACGCGCATAAGGCCAAGATCAAGGTGACCAAAAAAACAACGCTTATCCACTTTTTCATACATCCTATACTCCTTTCGACTATTCTATTCTTTTCTAAATTTCCAATTATGCTTTAAATTTATGTTAGCATAGTTTTTTATATGCGTCAATAATATATGGCGGTAAAATCACTGTTCCACGAACGCACTGTATTTTATTTGATGTGGATTTTCATGTATATCGAGTATGGGAACGTTTTGACAGATTTCGCCCCTCTCTGTCGAAAAATGTCGAAGAAAACAGGGTTTT
>CALLDR010000012.1 GCA_937997955.1 uncultured Emergencia sp.
AACAGAGCCATAAGTTGTACCTAAAAATCAAAAAAACCTGTTTTCGGATAACCGCAGTCGGGCCGCAGTCGGATCGCAGCCAGCGGAGCTTTGAAAATGAAACCTGTCAAATGATCATGAAACAACAGCGGTGCGAAACCGCCTGCGCTTTACATTAAGTATGCCCGGAAATAAGAGATTTTTCAGTTCAATATCAGTTGCTTCTAAGAGAAAAACAATGTAAAATACTTTGTATGAACAGATTATTAAAATTACAAGAGGAACTGCTGAAGATCATCAGCGAACAGGAGGGAAGGGTCTCCCAGAGGGACGAATCTCTGGATTGGGAACGGCTGCACATGGCGTCCTCCGCCAGATGCGCCTGGCTCCTGGCCATGGAAAGAGGGGCTGATCCGGAGCTGGCGGCCTGCGCGGCGTCTGTCCACGATTACGGGAGAATCCTGACCGGAAAGCAAAAGGGCCATGCGGAAGCTGGCTATGAGCCTGTGAAAGTTTTTTTGAAGGAGACTGGACTATTTACGGAAGGAGAGATCGAGGTCATCGCCCTGGCGGTGAAGCATCACAGTCTGAAAACGGAGACAGGAACGGTCATCGAGGAGATCGTCAAGGACGCGGACGTGATAGACTGCTATCAGTACGGCTATCCCTTTGACCGGCCGGAAAAGGAGGTCCGGTATGAAAGATGGAGGAGGGAGCATGGAATATCAGAAGCCTGATCCCAGAGCGGTCAAAGGGTGGCGGATATCTCAGGGCATCGCTTTTGCCGTGCTGGCTTTGCTGGCAGCGGCGGTGATTGTGATTATCTGTCTCACCCGATGGGAAGCCTGGCAGCGCTGGCTGGTCATCGGAGGCGCCGTCATCGCGGCGGCGGCCCAGGGCGTGGCCGCGTGCGTCCTGCCCCAGATCGAGTATCGGCAGTGGGGCTATATCATTGAAGAGGACAAAGTGGTCATCCGCCACGGGATCTTCTTTGTGACGAAGAGCATCGTACCGATCATCAGAATCCAGAATATTACCATATCCCAGGGGCCGATTAACCGTCGTCTGGGCTTATATAAGCTGGAGCTGTCACTGGCCAGCGGCAGCTTTGAGATCGTAGGCCTGAACCGGGAAACGGCGGAGTTCATCGGAGAAAACCTGAAGCAGCGGCTGTACGCGCGAGTCCGTGAGAAAGGAGTTTTACAATGACCTTCGGTCCTAAGCGCGGCCACGTGCTGTTTATCTTTGAGAATTTCTTTCGGGATTTCGGCCTGCTTCTTATCGCTATTGCCGTCGGTCTGATACGCGGAGATATGGAACTGATCTATGAGAACCTGGGTATTCTGGCGATAACGCTGATAGGCCCCGTAGGCAGGATCATGCAGTATTGCTTCACTCGCTACTCCATAGATGAGGAACGGCTGCTGGTAGAGAGCGGCTGGCTGAGAAAACAGAGACTGGAGGTTCCACTGGCTACCATCACCACAGTGGACCTTTCTCAGAATATCCTCCATCAGCTTTTCGGCGCATACCGGCTCAACGTGGATAACGCCAGCAACGTGATAGAAGGAAAGACCCGGGTACGAATGACCTTTGGACGTGAAGACGCTTTCGCGGTCAGAGAGCTTTTGATCGCGGGAAGAAGGGGGCTGGACGGGTTCAACCTGGCAGATGAAATGCCGGAGCCTGCCGCAGAGGGGCGGACTGTGAACATGAAGACCGTGAACGTGAGAGTCACGGAGCTGCTTCTTTGGGGCGCGCTGAAATCCAAAGGCATGTTTCTGGTGGAGCTGATCGGAGTGGTGTCTACCGCTGGAGCCCTGTTCAATCTGTCCGATGAGCTGCTGGGGAAGGAGACCGGCAGGCTGCTGGGCGAATGGGGGCTGCTGAAGCTGCTGCTGGCGCTGATGGCGTCCGTCTTTCTCCTTGCCGTGGTCTGCGGCATGGTGGGAACGCTGATCCGGTATTACGGGTTTCACGTCGCTGACAACGGTCAGGCGGTCAAGATCGAATACGGCCTGCTGACAAAGAAGCGGTACACCATTCAGAAGAACAGGATCAGCGGATTTTCCTATGAACAGTCTTTCTTTTTGCGCCTGTTTCACTTGGGAACGCTGCAGCTGTTTGCCATCGGCTACGGCGGCGCTGGCGATGAGGAATCCAGGGAAGAGCCGATCCTGTTTCCTTTGATCAAAGAGGAGAAGGTGCGGGCCGCCATCTCTGAGATATTGGAGGATATGGAGGAGAGGCGGGACTATCACCGCGCGCCAAAGGGAAGTCTGCGTTACTTTTTCTACGGGGTTGGCTTTGCTGTGGCCCTGGGCGCGGTCGGCGTCACTCTCTGGTTCTCTGTGACAGAGCCGTTTTGCCGGGGCCTGTGGGTCGTCGGCCTGTTGATCTTGTCCTACAGCGTGTGCGGCAGGAGCCTGGAATACCGCCATGCGGCCATGTACGCGGGAGAGCGGAATTTTTCCATGACCAGCGGCGGGTTTAAGACCAACACCGTCTTCGTCAAAACCAGCCATATGGAGAGCGTGGAGGCAAAGGCCAGCGTCTGGAAGCTGAGAAAGGGCATATTGACTGTGAATGCCGGATATATCGCGCCGCTGACCAGCGCCCATATGGTGATCAAGAATGTGCCGAAGGCCGCCTTTGAAGAGGCGCGGGAGCGATTGATATACTGATTCGCGGAATATGGGGAACAAGCGGAATATGCGGATATCAATAGATTGTAAAGCGAAAAGCGCCCTGGGCATCAGAAGAACTCTGAACCGGAGCGCTTTCGTAGTTTGTGAATAAAAGCAGATTTGCCGCCAGCGGCAAACTGCAGGACATACCGGCCGGCCGATATATCTCTACATATATAGTAATGTCATATTGTATCATCGCAGCTACGATTTATGAATAGTTTACACAGAGGAAACTAAAATGTCAATGGAAAATAAACAGAAAATTCCCAAAGCAGCTATGATGATTTCAACATGGAAATCATGAGTATTTTGATATTGTCTTTTGATGCCGTATTTTGGTATTGTTTTTTGACAGCGTCTTTTACATAGGACATCATAAAACTGACAGCGCGAAATCCTGAAACATATCGTCTTCCAGAGTCCGCGGCGCACGCAGCGTTCGCGGCCGCCCGCGGCGTCAGTGAGAACAGCGCCAATGAGAACAGCGCCTGTGAGCCGAGAAACCATCTCAGCCACAGGCGCTGCTTTATGGACTTATATGGGTTTTTCTATTTTTCAATACAGATGGCTCTGACCGGCGCGCCGTCTCCGCTGGCGGTCGGCAACGGCAGAAAGTAATAGGTATATTCCTTTTCAGGGTCGATCTGATCCAGGTTTGCCAGATTCTCCACATTGAGAATATCGTGGGACAGCAGTCCGGTATGGGCGTCGTCGTTGCCCTTGGAGGTGGAATCCGGGCTGAAGCAGTCAATGCCTACGATGCTTACCTTCTTTTCAACCAGGTATTCGATGGCTTCCACGGAAAGATGAGGATGATGGAAATAACGCTCTGTTCCATAATATTTTTCCCAGCCGGTCTTCAGAATGGCGAAATCGCCTTCTTTCAGATCCGCATGCTCCAGGTGCCTTTTCATAATCTCTTCATCGTCAGACAGGCCCGGGATATCGATGAGAACGCCGTTTCCGATGAATTTTTCCAGTGGATAATCATGGAGCTTTTTTCCATTCTTCAGATGGTGGTAAGGCGCATCGATATGGGTGCCGGTATGGGTATTGATTTCTATAACATCTACGTGCCAGCCGACCTGATCGTGGTCGATGAGGTTGCCCATCTTTACTTCAGTCAGGCCCGGAAATACGGGCATTCCTTCTTCAATTCTGCGGCTCAAATCGATCATCATGCTAATTACCTTCTTTCATATGTTCATCTCATTTGTTCATTTCATTGATTGCAGCCTCGCTTTAAAAATAGTTTACACAAACGACGGCGAAAAATAAACAGAAAATTCCCAAATCATCTATGATGATTTCAACATGGGAATCATGAGTTTTTTGGTATTGTACGGTACATCATAAAACTGATAGAATAAAATCAATAAAAAACAACAGACAGGAAAGAAGGGATACAGCTATGAAAATACTGGTTATCAACCCTGGCTCTACGTCTACAAAGATCGCCGTCTTTGAGGACAGAAAAGAGCTTTACAGAAAGAACCTGGAACACGATTCCGCCTATCTGACCCAGTTTAAGTCCAATCAGGATCAGCTGGGCTTTAGGACAGAGGTGGTTCAGGAAGCCGTAGAGGCTGCCGGCTACGATCTGGCCGGCTTCGCGGCCGTCTGCTCCAGAGGCGGCCCGTTTAAACCGGTGGAATCCGGCACGTATGTGGTCGACGGGGACGTACTGAAGGACGCGGCCGATCCGGCGGTGGGCGGCAGACACCCGTCGGCTCTCGGCGTGCAGATCGCGGCGGCTATTGGTGAGAAGTACGGCCTGCCTTCCTATTTCTCCGATCCGGTATCCACCGATGAGCTGATCCCGGAGGCAAGAGTTTCAGGCTTTGCCGGCATGGAGAGAGACAGCATGTTCCACGCCCTCAATCAGAAGAGCGCCTGCAGAAAAGCGGCGGAGGAGCTGGGCAGGCCTTACGAAGAGCTGAACCTGATCGGCGTCCATATGGGCGGCGGTGTTTCCATCGCGGCGCACCGTAGAGGCCGGGTCATCGATACCTTTAACGTGATCAACGACGGCAGCTTTTCCATGGACAGGGGCGGCAGCCTGCCGACCACCGGCATCATCGACCTGTGCTTCAGCGGCAAGACCAAAGCGGAGGTCAGCCAGATGCTGAAGAGCCGTTCCGGCGTGTTCTCCTATGTGGGAACAAAGGATTTCCGTCAGGTGGAGGATCAGGCCTTTGCCGGAGATGAGAAGTCCAGGGCCGTCTTTGACGCGCTGATCTATCAGCATGTAAAGGATATCGGAGCCATGGCGGCGGTCATGGATTTTGACGTTGACGCCGTGGTGCTGACCGGCGGCATCGCCAACAGCAAGCGGGTCTGCGGGGCCATCGAAGAGAAGGTGAGCCGCCTGGCGCCGGTCATCGTCATTCCGGGAGAGAACGAAATGCAGAGCCTGGCGGACAATACGTACCGCGTACTCTGCGGAGAACAGGCGAAGAAATACTAGAGTCTCGCCGGCAGGCGGCAATCAAGCAGACGGATATAGGAAAGGAGAGATACAATGATCAGAAATATGGAAGAGCTGCAGAAAGCGGCCATAGCAAAGGGCATCAAAAAGGTCAGCGTAGCGGCCGCCCACGATGAAGGAGCGCTTTCCGCCGTGAAGATGGCCTACGACGCGGGCCTGGCAGAAGCGATTTTGGTAGGAGACAAGGAGAAAATACAGGAAATGCTGCCTGAGACCGGACTGCCTGAGGATATAGAGATCGTCGATGTGAAGGACGCGGCAGAGGCGGCAAAGGAGGCTGTCAGGCTGGTCCACGACGGCAGGGCGGACATGGTCTTAAAAGGGCTGGTCAACACCAGCGATTTCCTCAGAGGCGTCCTCAACAAAGAGTGCGGCCTGAGAACGGATCAGCGGCTGTGCCATACGGCCGTCCTGGAGATACCGGGCTACGACAAGCTCCTGTTCACCAGCGACGGCGGCATGAACGTGCTGCCTGACGTGGAGACGAAGATTTCCATCATCCGCAGCAACGTAGCGGCGCTACAGGCTCTGGGTGTAGAACGGCCAAAGGTGGCTGTTTTGACCGCCAACGAGAACGTAGACCCTAACATGCCCGCGACGGTAGACGCGGCGGAGATCGTAAAGCGACTGAAGGAAGAGGCTTTTCCTGCCATCGTGGAAGGGCCTATCGCCATGGATGTGGCCCTGGACCCGGAAATGGCTGCCCACAAGCACATCGAAAGCCAGATCTCCGGCGATCCGGACCTGCTGATCTTCCCCAATATCGAAGCGGGAAACATCTTCGGAAAGTCCATGGTCCACTTTGCCGGAGCAAGAGCCTGCGGCGCGATTCTGGGTACGGCCGCTCCGGTGGTCATGATCTCCAGAGCCAGCACACCAGATGAAAAGCTGTGTTCCATCGCGCTGGGCTGCGCCATTTCAGGCTGATTCAGGCCAGCGACAGAAGGGAGAAATGTTATGGCAAAGGTAGAAATCAAGAAGGAACTGTGCAAGAGCTGCGGCTACTGCATCAAGTTCTGTCCGAAAAAGGTCCTGGCATTGAGCAAAAAGGTCAACGCCAAGGGCTATGAGTACGTTGCGTCTGTCAATGACGACTGCATCGGATGCTGCTCCTGCGCGAGGATGTGTCCGGCGGGAGCCATCGATGTGTACCGGTAGAGAGGAGGATGACGATGGAGAGAGTATTGATGAAAGGCTGCGAAGCCATCGCGGAGGCCGCTGTCAGAGCGGGCTGCCGTTTTTTCGCGGGCTATCCGATCACACCGCAAAATGAAATTCCTGAATATCTGGCCAGAAGAATGCCTGAGGTAGGCGGCCAGTTCCTGCAGGGAGAATCTGAGGTGGCGTCTGTCAACATGGTCTACGGCGCGGCAAGCACCGGCATAAGATCCATGACCTCATCTTCAAGCCCCGGCATCTCGCTGAAGAGCGAGGGCATTTCCTACTGCGCGGCGGCCAGGATCCCCATGGTCTACGTCAACGTGTCCAGAGGCGGCCCCGGCGTAGGCGTGATCCAGCCTGCGCAGAACGACTATTTCCAGGCTGTAAAAGCCTCCGGCAACGGCGGCTTCCGAATGAGAGTCTTCGCGCCCGCCACCGTGCAGGAAGCGGTGGATATGACCTACAGAGCCTTTGATTATGCCGATCAGGACAGAAATCCTGTGCTGATCCTCACCGACGGCATCGTCGGCAGTATTCTGGAACCTGTGGTCCTGCCGCCGATGCGCACAGACGAAGAACTGAAGGAAATCCGGGACAGCAAGAAAGACTGGACAGCTACGGGCCATCCGCTGGAAGAAAAGCGGGCCTGGATCAATCCTGGCTGCTGGGATAACGCCCTTTGGGAGCGTGTCAACCAGGACGCCAGCGACATGTACGACAGCTGGGAGGCGGAGTACGAGGCGATTCAGGTGGAGGACGCGGAAGTGGTTTTGACGGCCTACGGCATCTCCGCCAGAATGGCCGACGCTGTAGTGGAGACCCTGCGGGAGCAGGGGGTCAGGGCCGGCCTGATCCGTCCTCTGACCGTGTTCCCGTTCCCAAAGGAAGCCTACGACAGGATCAACTATGACGTCTGTAAGGGCATTTTGGACGTGGAAATGTCCATTCCGGCTCTCTTTGCCGAGGATGTAGCCGCCGCGGTAAAGGACAGGGCTGCAGTATCGACCTATCTGCGCTCCGGCGGAAACATGCTGAGCAAGGCGGAGATCATAGAAGCTGCACTGAAAATCGTAAACGGCAAGGAGGCATAGCGATGGAACTGATTTATACGAAGACAAAGACCATCCAGAAGGACAAGTCCTCTGGCTTCTGTCCCGGATGTATGCACGATACCGTCATCAAGCTGATCGGCGAGGTGATGGAAGAGCTGGATATCGCGGACAGGATCATCTCTGTTACCGGCGTCGGCTGCTGCGGCCTGCTCATGGACTATATCGACTACGACTATATCCAGTGCGCCCATGGCCGTGCCTGCGCCGTAGCCAGCGGCATCAAGCGGACCAATCCGGACAAGATCGTCTATACATATCAGGGAGACGGAGATCTGGCGTCCATCGGCCTGGCCGAGTCCATCTCCGCGGCAAACAGAGGCGAGAACTTTACCGTCATCTTTGTCAACAACGGCATCTACGGCATGACCGGCGGGCAGATGGCGCCGACCACACTTTTAGGCATGAAAGCGTCAACCGCGCCGATGGGCAGAAACGCCAAGGAACACGGTTATCCGATGCACGTATGTGAAATGCTGGATACGCTGACGGCTCCCGCTTTCCTGGCCAGGACCAGCTGCAACAGCCCGCAGAACGTGATCAAGACGAAAAACGCCATCAAGAAGGCGTTCCAGAACCAGATCGACGGCAAAGGCTTTTCCATGGTGGAGATCGTCACCAGCTGTCCGACCAACTGGGGCATGGAGGCGCTGGAGGCCCTGGATTATCTGGAAGAAAAGATGTTCAGGGAATTTCCTCTGGGCGTGATCAGAGACAGATAGGAGGCATGTATGGAAACTAATATTTGCATCGCTGGATTCGGCGGACAGGGCGTCATGACCATCGGCAAGTTTCTCGCCCAGGCGGTCTGTGACGCCACGGAGCTGAACACCGTATTTTTCCCTACCTACGGCGCTGAGCAGAGAGGCGGCACGGCCAACTGCTTCGTGGTCATTTCTGACAAAAAGATCGGCACGCCGAAGGCGGACCAAATGGATGACCTGATCATTCTGAACAACCCGTCTCTGGCCAAGTTCGCGGGCACCCTGAAGCCGGGCGGCAATCTCTTCATCAACGATACCATCGTCACCGATGAGATCTGCCGGGACGATATTCAGGTCATCCGCGTCCCCGGCACGGAGATCGCCATGGAGCTGGGCAATACCAAAGTCCTCAACGTCATCATGCTGGGCGCTTACATCGGTTATACCGAGGTCTTCCCCGTGGACGTCATGTGGCGCACCATCGAGGCTAAGCTGAGCAAAAAGCCGAAGCTGCTGCCGATGAACCGGGAAGCCTTCGAGAAAGGCCTTGCCATCGGAAGGGAGGCCGCGAAAAACGCGGAAAACGTATCAAGGACCGCAGCCCTCTGACGTGTGAAAAAACTCCGTCTGACACCCTTTGATTGCGAAAAGGCGGAAAATATGGTAAAATACCTTTAGAAGCAAGACTAAAGGTGGACAAAGAGATGCTCAACGATTTACAGATCGAATATTTTTTGACCGTGGCGGAAACGCTGAACTTTACCAAATCGGCGGAGAAGCTGTACGTGACCCAGTCGGCGGTGAGCAGGCAGATCGCGGCCATCGAGAATGAGCTGGGCGTGGTGCTGTTTGACCGCACCTATAAGAAGATCGAGCTGACGGAGGCCGGACAGCTGTTCCGGGATTTTTTCATCGAGCAGCGGAAGACTTTCCTCCGCGTGCTGGACCGGGCCCTGCTGACCAATCAGAACCGCATCGGCCAGGTCATCGTCGGTTATCTGGAGGGCTGGGACCTGTCGCCGGTGATCGTGGACATCATAAACCGGTTCACGGACACCTATCCCAACGTGGAGGTGGTGCTGGTGTGCATGAGCGGCAAGGAGCTGATCACGTCTCTGCGTCACGAAAACGTGGACGTCATCATCGGCGTGCGCCAGTCGCTGGACCACTACAAGGGCATCTCTGTAGAGGACTATCACACCATTCCGCGGGTGCTGCTCTTCGGCAAGAAGTATGAACAAAGGGTGTCCGGCGGACTTTCTCTGGACAGCTTCAGGGACGCGACGTTTTTTACGGTGCCTGACGAGGAAGAGGAGGGGTGCCGCGACGCGATCCTGCAGTGCTGCAGCGGGTACGGCTTTACCCCGAAGATCCAGGTGGTCCCCAACCGGGAATCGGTGGTGGCGTGCGTGCAGAGCGGCATGGGCGTGGCCATCAGCGACGGCTGGTCGAGAGCCCTGTACAGCCCGGAGCTGTCGTTTCTGAAGCTGGAGCCGCGGTTTGACTTTATGGTGGCGACGGCCATGAACGACGCGAGAAAGAACAAGGAGGCCGTGATCCTGGCCAACGAACTCAGCTATAACATGAGTTTGCCGGAGAATAAGAAGGAAATACTCGTCAATTGTAAAATGCCGGACGATTAGGCATGGGCGATGGCCGCCCGCGCCGAAAGGTCCGGCATTTTTTGTGCCAGAGTTCAGCAGCCTCCATGGTCTGACTGGAATCCGGGAGCTTCCCGGGAGCGCGGCGATGAACCGGGAGATAAAATCCAGTACGGGAGGAATCGATCACGGACTTTCGAGGGTTGCGCCACTTTTTGGCGCTGTTTATGTACCATACGGCGCATCCCCTGTGCCGCACGCCACTTTTACCTGATTTCTAAGCTTCGTGCGGCGCACAGAGGTGAAATGTTGCTGCAATATTCCACAGAATTCCATGTGTAGGAAATATTGTATGGAGGTTGAAACATTTTCTTGAAAATTATGCGCTGTAATTCTCATAATTTATCCGGCGTCGCGCCGTATCAAAGCTGCTTTGCATCAAAAAGTGGCGTGAAGCTTTAAATTTTAAATTGCGTGAATTGGATTTTTGTTTTTTCATGGGTCGGCCCTGACCTGAATAGGGCGGGGAAGCTGAGGTGCGGAACGCACCTTTCAGCGCTGTTTATATAAGTAAAAACCATGCGGTGGACGCATGGCTCAGTTTTTGTCGGTCGCGGTGGAAAACCGGATGGCTAGTCTCAAAAAGTACACTTTTTGACATCAAATCGACATCAGAATTCCGCGTATTTTTTACTTCTGAGGAGAACCTTTTTTCTCCTTTTCAACTTGATTCTATCACAAAATATACATAAAAGCAACACGGAATTTGCCCTTTTCGACAATTTTTTCCAAATTGAACACATAATTTAGCGGTGTTTAAGAATTCCTATGCCGATATCAAAAAGTGTGCTTTTTGATACTTCTGGAATTAAATTTTATGTATGCGCTGTGTTCTTCTTTTAGAGAAGCTAAGAGGGAAGCAGGTGAGAGACCTGCACGGACCCGCCACTGTATTTGAGGAGTTTTCCATTGAGGCATGAGCCTCCCACTGGGACAAGAGCCTGGGAAGGGAATGGAAGATGAGAATTCATAAGTCAGGAGACCTGCACAGGACATTTCTTCTATTGCCGACGGGACTTTTTGGCATATTGATGGAAGGGAAAGTATATTGCAGTGAATACGGACTGTAATCAACGAGATGATAAGTTTAGGAAACGAATCGTTGATTGCAGTTTTTTCATTTTTATATCTTTTGATCCTTATATGGCGATGTAAAATGGAAAGTATCGTCCATAGGAGCAAAGACAAGGATATTGATGTGAACAGATAAGAAAAAAGTCTGTTGACATAGCTTCTGCATAAGCGGAAGCTTGTAAACGTAAATATTCTCTCAGTTGAGAGAAACGGAAAGGAGATTTGCATGAAGAAGCAAATGAAAAAAGCTTTTGCGATCATCATGGTGCTGATGATGGTGTTTGCAATGAGCACAACTGCGTTTGCAAGCAATGAAGACAATCCATCCATAACAGAGAAGGAAGGCATTGGATTTACTGTGAGCAGTGCTAATGGGGAGACATTAACGGTTCAAGAAGCACCTATGGAGGGTTTCAATCGATATGTTGTGGATGCTTCAGAAAATAGTATCTTGATTAGCAGTGAAGGCCCTATATTACTAGATGCTATAACTGAGGATATGAATTTTGATTACAGTAGACCAGAGGGATCCATGGAAGACGAAGTCATAATAAAAGATCCATGGCGGGTTCATCGACCATCGTATTCTCGAACAGAGATAGACTCAGATTTCAACGATTTTCTTACAGGCATTGATATATCAGAAGATGAATATAGTAAGCTATCAGTTCTGGCTATTTATGATAGTATTGAGGATGAGGACTTTTCAGGTATTCTCATAATTCGTTGGAAAGCTGATAAATCTTTGCAATTTGATTTAGAGGGAGAAGGTACAGAAGAAAATCCTTATTTGATCAAAACAAGTGAAGATCTCGTTACAATATCAAAGTTTGTCACATCGGGAGAAACATATAGTGGAAAATATTTTAATCTTACAGATAATATTACTCTGCCAGAGAATTGGACTCCAATTGGTTCTCTCAAGGATGGCATAACGGAATACGGAACAGACAGTAATCGCCTGCAGGCTATAGATCAGACAAATCCTTTTTCTGGAAATATTGACGGAAAGGGGTTTACTATTACCGTTCCAAATGGAGGCTTACCACTTTTGGGAGCTATTAAAGGTTCTACAATAAAGAACATCAATATTTATGGCGAAAAAATCAAGGGTTATGGTCTGATTCAATACTATACTGTAGGATCAACAGGAACGATTGATAATGTGACTATTAAATCAGGATCTCATATTTTAAGATCTGGGCTTCTTGGAGGTTATGGAAATGAACCTGTGAATATCTATAATTGCACCGTCGAAAAAGGTGTTATCATTGGAGATGATGGAACATGGGGAGATTTAGGCGATACAACCTATTTTTATATGTATGTAGGAAATATTGATCATAAAGATTGTATCGGTTCCTTTGCAGGTGCTTGGAATGGAACAATTAATAATTGCGTTAGTTATGCAACTGTTTATGGAAGAAATAATGTGGGTGGTATTGTAGGATTTAAGGGGCAATCTATGCGCGATTCTTATGTGAGTGATTGTGCCTTTTATGGGGATATTATAGGAACTGGTACCATGGTTGGCGGAATAGTTGGTAGCGGTTATACTGCAGGATCAGCGCCAGCAACTCCTTGTGTTACCATAGAGAATTGTTATGCAACGGGGAATATCCGCGGAGTCGATAAAGTTGGAGGTATTTTCGGCGGAGAGGCTGGAAGCGTATCCAATTGGAATAACGGAATTGGACGTATCAGAAATAATTATTTTGCTGGAACAGTATCAACTGAAACAGAAAATGCAGCTGTGGGGAGCATTATTGGATACATGCGCTCTATGAATAGATATAATGATGTACGCAGCAATTACTATGTAGAGAATTGCGGTGCGTCAAAACCAATTGGTGCAGTTGATATAGTTATCAACCAAAATTACAAGTCATATAACGAATATCTGCACTATGGAAGAACCGATGATCCAATGAATGACAATTCTGGCACGATTGCAAAGGAAATCAAAAAAAGTCAGTTGACCGACAACAGTTTGGTTGATCTTTTGAATAGTGGGAAATTCGGAAGAAATGATTGGCAACAGGGGAAAGATTATCCGGTGTTTGGGAATGAGAAACATATTATTGGAATTGTAAGCAGAGAGTATGGCCACGAATGGCTAGAGTGTAGCTCAGAAATTGAAATCAAAGATGACTACTCAAATTTAATGAAAGATAGACTATATATCATTATAAAATATAGCGATGGTACAAGTGAGAAACTAAATCCTTCTGTAGGATCATTTTCTGGCGTGGATTTTGAAAAAGAGGGATATCAACTCGCAACTTTCACCTATGAAAATTATGAGATGACTTTTGGTGTCAAAGTGACAAAAAGCCGGACTGAAGCTGAAAAAATAAACGTGACGGTATCTATTCTTGGCTTTGATCCAAGTAATGCAGAAACCGATGTGGTTCATTCAATAACAGCAGATAATCTGGTGACTTGGGTTAATGCGAAAGCAGTTAGTACTTACACTGATAAAACTGCCTTAGATGCGGTACTGAGCGCGTGCACCAACGGAGGATATTTAGTAACGTGCCCGGATGGGGAAAACATCACAGCTTTAACTAAAGGCTCCACAGTTCTTAAAAACGGAGCTAATGGGAAAAATGGAGAATGGCTCTATACCATTAATGGAGAATATACTAATACGCCACTTGGAAAACAGACGATTAAAGATGGAGATGTAATAGTGTTTCACTATTCTGAAGATCAGGAAGCAGATTATGGAAGTGCAAATAAACCTGATCCGAGTCCAGTTACCCCAGGGGAAGATAAGATTAAGGTTACCTTTAGACTGATTGGCTCGCAAAAAGCGGAAGAAGATGTGGATTTGTCTGTTCCAACGGATTTGCCAAACTATGAGACATGGATTTCGACGAAAACATATGAACTTCCGGAAGGAAGCACAGTCTATGATTTGTTTTGCAAAGCGCTGCAGGATGCTGGCCTTAGTGAAACTGGCGCTGCCAGCAACTATGTGAGATCTATTACATCTCCAAAAGGAGAGAGCCTGGGAGAATTTGATAATGGTCGGTATTCGGGATGGATGTATACTGTCAACGGAAGTCACGTAAATGTAGGTCTTTTGTATTATTCCTTAAAAGACGGCGATCAGGTTATCTGGCACTATGTTAATGATTATAGATGGGAAGTAGAGGATTGGTTTGATGATATAAAATATCCAAGTTTGGCAATGCAGCAAGGTATAACCAAGTATTATAATGGATGGTTAAAGGTTGCGGATACAACCGGTTCTGTTGGTGGAGGTATAAGTGCAGAAGAAAATGCGGCATCAGTCACGACAACAGGTACGACCGGCTCTGCAATAACCACCACGCCGACGGAGGTTTCCGTCAGCGGTTCCACGGCTACGGCCACGGTCAAGGCGGAGAATGCAACAGAGCTGCTGAAGCAGGCCAAAGAAAACAAGTCCGGCGAAATTGTCGTAAATGTTGCTGCTGCGGACAGCAAGGGGGCAAATACCGTAAAGGCTAATTTGGAAACCAGCCTGATCAAGAGCATCGTCAGCGATACAACCGCCAAGGTGACGGTACAGACCGAAAACGGAAACGTGACACTGGATCAGGATGCTCTTAAAAAAGTGTCCACAGAGGCAAAGGCGTCTACTGTCAGCCTGGAAGTGACGAAGGTAACGAATCCGACCGCCGAGCAAAAGAAGGCAGTTGGAGATAATGCATCTCTTATAACCGTAACTCTGAAATCGGGGACGACCGAACTTACTGATTTGAGCAGCGGAAAGGCTGCGATTCGGATAGAAGTGCCGACAGCCTTAAAGGATAAGAAAACTGCCGCGGTAGTGCTGAACGCTGACGGCACCATTAAGCAGCTGGAAGGCAAGACCGTAACAGTGGGAACAAAGGTATACTACGAGTTTGAGACTGCCGCACTGGGAACCTTCGCGCTGGTGGACGCAGATGAAGCTGGTCTGGATGTGCCTGAAGAGGATAAAAACGCGGCGATTGCTGCTGGCGTAGAGAACACGACTATCAAGCTGTGGTCCACCTTCAGCAAGAAGAACAACATCCAGCTGAACTGGACGAAGTCGAAGGGCTACAAGGTAGATTACTACGAAGTATTCAAATCTACAAAGAGGTTCAGCGGCTTTGGAACCAAGGCTTACTATAAGACATCGACGGGAACAAAGAACTTCTATATCAACACCAAAGAACTGAAGAAGGGAACGAGATACTTCTATAAGGTCAGAGGCGTAAGAATCATCAACGGTGAGAAGGTCTACACCCAGTGGTCCAACAAGGCATGGAGGATTTCCAGAGTCAACAGATAATACGTCTCAGTAATTGAGCGATAAAGAGGGAGCTAAGGCTGTTTCTAAGGAAAGAGCCTGGCTCCTTTTTTCATCGTAACTCTTTTGTCGCTCCAAAAAAACATAAAAAATTGAAAAAATGTCTGGACAAGACGCCTGAACCAGTGTATAATAATGCCTGTGAGTTTGCGAAAGACGCAAAAACACGGGAGAACCAAACCAAATATGCTGCCTTGGTCAAGTGGTCAAGACGTAGCCCTCTCACGGCTGAATCAGGGGTTCGACTCCCCTAGGCAGTACCAACACCAAAAAGGACTTCAAGGATGCTTGAAAGTCCTTTTTCCTTATCACGGCAAGCCGGCCATCGAGGAAGGCTGATCCGTATCAAAAACATGCGCGGCCGCGCGGAAGCAGCCGCTGCAGCCGTACCACACGTATTAAATGAAGAAGGAGAACTCATATGAGAAAATTCAAAAGCACCCGCGGCAGCGAAAGAGAACTGACAGGCGCCCAGGCCATCATTCAGGGCATCGCGGAGGACAAGGGCCTGTATGTTCCCGCGGAGATCCCGGCGCTGCCGTTTGAAATAGAGGACATGATCGGAAAGACGTACCAGGAGATCGCGCATAAAATTATCGGCGCTTTCTTCGACGATTATACAGAAGAAGAGATGCTGCGCTGCATCGAAGGCGCATACGATGAAAAATTCGAGGCGGCGGAGGTCGCCCCTATCGTAGAAGCGGGAGGCGCGTATTTCCTGGAGCTGTACCACGGCAAGACCGCGGCGTTTAAGGATATGGCCCTGTCCATTTTGCCGTACCTGCTGACCACGGCCGTGAAAAAAGAAAACGAGGATAAGAAAATCTGCATTCTGACTGCTACCTCCGGCGATACCGGAAAGGCGGCGCTGGAAGGCTTTGCCGATGTGCCGGGGACGGAGATCATCGTGTTCTTCCCGAACCAGGGCGTCAGCCAGGTTCAGGAGCGCCAGATGATCACCCAGGAAGGCGATAACACCCATGTCTACGCCATCAACGGCAACTTTGATGACGCCCAGACAGGCGTAAAAAAGATCTTCAACGACAGCGACTTTGCCGCGCGTCTGGCGGCGTCCGGCTGCAAGCTGTCCTCCGCCAACTCCATCAACATCGGACGTCTGGTGCCCCAGGTGGCTTACTACGTCTACAGTTACATCAAGCTGGTGGAGAGAGGCGTGATCAAAAACGGCGAAGCCATGAACATCGTGGTGCCGACCGGCAACTTCGGCAATATCCTGGCCGGCTATTACGCCAAGCAGATGGGCATTCCTGTGAACCGCTTTATCTGCGCGTCCAACGAAAACAAAGTTCTGACCGACTTCATCAATACCGGCGTTTACGACATCCGAAGAGACTTCTACCTGACCAACTCCCCGTCCATGGATATCCTGATTTCCAGCAATCTGGAACGCCTGCTGTATCACCTGTCCGGCGGCAACGGCGCGGAGATCAAAGGGCTCATGGAACGTCTGGACACTGACAAGGTCTACACTGTCAGCGATTCTATCAAAGGGCGTCTGTCTGACTTTTACGGCGGCTACGCCGATGTGGACGCGACGTGCAGGACGATCGGCGAAATGTACAGAGAGCACGGCTATCTGATGGATACCCACACGGCAGTTGCCTACAAGGTATATGAGGATTACAAAGCGGCGACCGGCGATTCCACGCCGACCGTGATCGCTTCCACAGCCAGCGCCTACAAGTTCGCCGAGAGCGTTGCCAGATCCATCGGTTTGGGTGAAGAAGAAAACGGCTTCCGCTACGTAGAAGCCCTGGCGGCTGAGACCGGCGTCCGCGTTCCGAAGGGACTGAAGGACCTGGACAAAAAAGAAGTGCGCCACACCGGCGTCATCGACGTGGATCAGATGCTGGATACCGTAGAAAAAGCAGTAAAATAGCACAACCTGTGAATGAAAAGGATGTTTCCAAAGTCCGCTTTGACGGCCGGAGGAGCATCCTTTTGCTGCATTTTGATCGTTTTACAGAAAGGGGACTCCGATGAGAAAGAAATTCATCTGCGTTTTAATATGCGCTTTGACTGCCGCCGTTTTGTTTCCCGTGACGGTCAGCGCGGATATGGGCCCAAAACCGTCCGTCGTCATCACCTTTGATGGGCTGGGCGATGAAATATGCTATGGAACCCTGCTTTCCAGCACGGATTCCACGGGCCCGTCGTCGGCCTGGGACGGCAGGGAGGAGACGGCCCAGTACCGTGAAAATGAAGGCTATGAATGGGCCGAACTGGATTACGATACGTGGAAAGCCTTTGCGGACTACGAAGACGCGGACGGGTATTACTTCCTGCAGGAGGGCTGGCGCGTCGATGAGACCAAAGAGCTGGCGTGGACCTACTATCCGCCCCAAACCTTTAAGATCCTTCTGTACTTTCCGGAGAAGGACGCCTTTGTCATAAGCGGCAGCTGCGAGCGGTACGCCTTTGACAGTTACTTCACGGTGGATATGGAAGGCATATCCATGGCGGAGGTGCGCCAGGCCCAGGCGGGGCAGGGGACTGCGCCGGTCCTGACAGCGGAGGAAAGCTACGACTATACCTGGGAACTGATCTCTCTCGCGGTCCGCATCGCCGCGACGATTCTGCTGGAGCTGGGCGCCGCGGTCCTGTTCGGCTTCCGGTCCAAGCGGGAGCTGCTGCTGATCGGGGCCGTGAACATTGTGACCCAGGTTGGGCTGAACGTTCTGCTGAATGTGGTCAATTACAGGTCCGGGTACGCGGCCTTTACCGCCGGCTACGCGCTCCTTGAGGTCCTGATCTTTGTGATCGAAACTGTTTTGTACTGCAGGCTGCTGCCAAAGATGAACGAAAAGCCGCAGGGCAGGAGGCGGATCGTCCTCTATACCCTTGCGGCCAACTTGATCTCCTTCGGGGCAGGCTTTGCCATCGCAAAGATACTGCCGGGGATATTTTGATAGATTTTAGGATTTGGGCATCAGTACGGCTTGCGAATGTGATAAAATTATGATAAAATTATGATAAAATAAACAAAGAAGGGAAGGCGGAAATATGATACAAATTCGTCCTGTTTCCGATTTGCGAAACAAATTTCCAGAAATAGAAAAGCTGGTTAATGAAGGAAATCCGGTCTATTTAACTAAGAATGGGTATGGCACAATGGTAGTGATGAGCCTGCTGCAGTATGCGCAGCTCACAGAAGGGATAGAAATGAAATTAGATGAGGCTGATGCGGTCGCCGCTTCAACGGAGGACCGACTTGATCACAGCGAGGTTTTTGAGAACGTAAGGAATCGGAGAAGAAATGGAAAGTAGGCAGTACAAGATAAGATATCTTTCCACTTTTGAAAGCGATCTGCTTGACGCTGTAAGATATATTGATGAAGTACTGCAGAACCCTGATGCTGCCGATCGTTTGATCGATGCGGTTGAAGGCGATGTCGTCGAGAGGAGCAATTGTCCGCTATCCTTCGAGCCGTATCCGTCAAAGCGGGAACGGAAGCATCCGTACTACCGAATATATGTAAACAACTACACGGTTTATTACGTGGTCATTGATGGAGTTATGGAGGTAAGACGATTCTTATACGGCGGCAGAAATGCAGACGGTTTGCTGTAGGCGCTGACTGCGGAATTAGAGGAAAGGAAGATTAAGGGGCGGTCCGACAGTTGATTTTTAGTCAGCTGCCAGACTGCCCCTTTGCATTCGTCTGTCCTTACAGCTCCTGCATCAGTTCTCCCAGTCTGCGGATACCTTCTTCTATGGTCTCGCTGTCGGCGTTGGTGTAATTCAGGCGCATGGTGTTGACGCCTTTTTCGTCGACATAGAACGGGTCTCCGGGAACAAAGGCGACTTTTTTGTCCAGGGCCTTCTGGAAGAGGGACATGGCGCTGATGCCTTCCGGCAGGGTGACCCAGAGGAACATGCCGCCGTGAGGACGGGTGTACTGGACCGTGTCAGGAAAATATTTTTCCATGGCCTGGATCATGGCCTGCGCCTGGTTTTGATACAGGTCGGTGATCTTCGCGATGTGCGCGTCCAGGTCGTTGTGCGTCAGATAATCCCACAGCAGATACTGAGAAAAGACATTGGTGTGCAGGTCGCTGGCTTCCTTCGCGATGGAGATGTAACGCAGCAGCTCGGTGTTTTCCGTGATCAGGAAGCCGATGCGCATGCCTGGCGTTACGATCTTTGAAAAGGACCCCATCAAAAGGCTGTTAGGCAGCCGTCCCGCGCCTATGTAAGGCAGATGCTGGCCTTCAAAGCGTAGCTCTCCGTAAGGATCGTCCTCGATCATGACGATATCGCGGTCCTTCAGCATTTCATAGACCTGGTCGCGGGTTTCAGCCGAGTAGGTGAGTCCTGTCGGATTCTGAAATTCCGGGATCGCGTAGAAGAATTTGACGTCGTGGCTCAGCGCTTCTTCCAGCTGCGCCAGGTTCAGGCCGTCCTCCTTCAGGTCCACAGGATAGAAGATCGGCTGGCTCATGGAGAAGGTCTGGATGGCGGCCAGATATGTAGGTTTTTCTACGATGACGCCGTCACCTTTGTTCAGCAGAACCTTTCCGATCAGGTCGAGAGCCTGCTGGGAACCAGTGGTGATGAGGATATTGTCGATGGTGAGATGCATGCCGAATTTGCGGTTGTACCGGTCGGCGATGTACTGGCGGAGCTCCGGCAGACCGGCAGTGATAGAATACTGAAATGCCTGGCTTCCGTGGTTCTTCACGATACGCTCCGTGGATTCCAGCAAAGCGTCCTGCGGGAATGAGATCGGATTCGGCAGCCCTCCAGCAAAGGAGATGATGTCCGGATCTGAAGCGGCCTTCAAGATGTTCCTGACGAAGGAAGGCGGCGTCATTTTAATTCCATCTGATAACATTTTTTCCATAGTTTTGGTCCTCCTTGATGGTACCTATGAGATTTGTTACTATAGTATATGCCTGTACCAAAGAGAAAAGAACGGAAATCAGGAATTTGTCCCACAATCTGTTCTATGATCTGCCTCGCCATCTGCCTGAGAGGCGGAAGCTGCGGCTGCCAGTTCCCTGCGAAGGCGCAGCGCCATGACCGCGGTAATGACAGCTGACAGTACATCGGCCACAGGCTGTGCGTAGAGAACGCCGTTTATGTCCCACAGGGCTGGAAGCAGCAAAATCGCGGGGATAAAGCAGATCCCCTGTCTGCAGGCTCCGAGAAAGAGACCGGCTCTGGCCCTGCCCAGCGCAAGAAACAGGCAGGCATATACCGTGTGAAAGCCGAAGAAGCAGAAGGCGAGACCGCTTGCCGTGAGAGCCCTTTGTCCCAGCAAGACCATGTCCCCGCCGCCGCCCGCAAACAGGGAAACGATCTGACCGGAGAGCAGCGCCATGAGGAGGCCCGCCGTGACGCAGAAGCCGGTGGACCAGGCGACGGAGGCCCTGACAGACGCGTGAAGGCGGTCAAAGTTCTTTGCGCCGAAGCTGAATCCGGCCAGCGGCTGAAATCCCTTGAGAAAGCCGAAGACTGCCAGCGTTCCCATGGAGGTCACTCTCGTCACAGCGCCCATGGCCGCGATCGCCGCGTCTCCGTAGGAGCCGGCCTTTTGATTGATCAGGGCGATGGACAGGCTGGTCAGCAGCTGGAAGATCAGAGTAGGCACGCCGATTTTCAGGATTTCGGCCAGAAGCCGCCGCTCCGGATGAAACCTCTTGATGCTGAAGGTGAAAACACTTCTTTTGCGCAGGATATAGCGTATGTAGACCAGGGAGGAAACCCCTTGGGAGATGGCGGTAGCCGCGGCGGCGCCGGTGACGCCCATGCCAAAGACGCAGATGAAGAGGGGGTCGAGGCATATGTTGAGAACCGCACCGGTGATCAGGGCGCCCATGGCAGTCTTTGGCGCGCCCTCGCTTGTGACGATATTGTTCATCGTTACATTGAAAACGTTGAATATCGCCGCGGGGACGTAGATCCTGCCGTAAGCGGCCGCGCTGGGCAGAATGGTGGCTGTGGCGCCCAGCAAAGTCAAAACCGGCCGGAGAAACAGGGCTGCAGGGAAGATCAGGAACGCTCCGGCCAAAAGGCTGCAGTAAAGAGCAGTGCTGGCTGTTTTGTCAGCGGCTTCTGTATCGCCGCGGCCCAGCTGCCGGGAAAGGTAAGACGCGGCGCCGTTGCCGAACATGAGTCCCAGACCCACGATCACCTGCCCCAGAGGAAAAACCACGGAGATGGCGGCCATGGGGATTTCTCCCAGCCCGGCTACAAAGAAAGCGTCGGCCAGATTATAGAGGGCATTGATCAGCATGCCGAGCATGATGGGCAGTCCCAGCGCCATGAGGGCTTTGGGAACCGGCGCGCTGGAAAGCAAATATAATTTGTCGTTGGATTGTGTTGAAGCAGTGTATTGTTTCATGATAGAAGTCCTTTCTTTTGACATGATAAGTGATAAAAAGTGATACAACAAATACGGACGCTCCTGGCTTGTGTGCATGTATGCGGTGTTGGCGGGAGCATCTCATTGATAAGTTGAAATATTTTATAGTACTATAATTTATAGTATTTCGCGCGTGTAAAAATAATACTATAAATTATAGCGCTTGTCAAGAGGGCGGCGGAGTGGCCAGGGCCTACGCACGGAACCTTCTGACCACTTTTTTCGTGGTCTCTCGCGGTCATTGGCGGCTCGCGCCGCTTTTTGTCACTCTTTGTGTACCATACGGCGCGCCACTTGTGCTGCACGCCACTTTTACCTGATTTCTAAGCTTCGTACGGCGTGCAGATCCTAGTGCCAATCTCCAGTCCGGCTGATTTTTGCCAAAAAATCAATTAATGTTGCGCGTTCTTCATCGTTTTCTAGATAAAATCGATTTTTGAATTGAAAAAAATGGATCAAATTACATAATAATACATAAATTCGGCAACATTTCGCTGATTTTTGACAAAAATCAGCCGGTTTTAGTGTTTTGAAGGCC
>CALLDR010000013.1 GCA_937997955.1 uncultured Emergencia sp.
CGTGCCGAAGGTGCTGATTCCGGTATTCCCGGGAACAAACTGCGAATTCGATTCCGCGAAGGCGTTCAGAGACGCGGGGGCGGAGCCGGAGATCTTCGTCATCAACAACCTGTCGGCGGCCGCTATCGCCAAGTCTGTAGAAGACTTTGCCGCGAAGGTGAAGGAATCCCAGATCATCTTCATTCCGGGCGGATTCTCCGGCGGCGACGAACCGGACGGTTCCGGAAAGTTCATCACCGCTTTCTTCCGCAACGAAGAGATCAAGGAAGCCGTCACCGACCTGCTGGAAAACAGGGACGGTCTCATGGCCGGCATCTGCAACGGATTCCAGGCGCTGATCAAGCTGGGTCTGGTACCTTACGGCAAGATCATCGATACCGATGAAAACTGCCCGACTCTGACCTTCAACGAGATCGCGCGCCACCAGTCCAAGCTGGTGCGCACCAGAATCGCTTCCAACAAGTCGCCTTGGCTGGCGAACGCCAAAGCGGGGGACATCTACACCGTCCCGATCTCCCACGGCGAGGGAAGATTTATCGCTTCTGAGGAGCTGATCCGGGAGCTGGCGGCTAACGGACAGATTCTGACCCAGTATGTGGACGCTGACGGCAGTGTGACCGCGGATATCCAGTACAATCCGAACGGCTCCTACTTTGCCGTCGAAGGCATTACGTCACCGGACGGCAGAGTTCTGGGCAAGATGGGCCACTCTGAGAGAATCGGAGAGGGACTGTACAAGAATGTGCCGGGAGACTTCGACATGGGAATGTTCCGCGCGGCTGTAGAGTATTTTAAGTAAGTTTTGAACGATGATAAGGAGGACGCTGTAAGAAATTCACAGATTATTTCACGGCGCCTCCTTTTGTCTATATTGTCTGTGAAATTACAGGGAATTGTCTGTGGAGCGACAGGAGGTACAGTATGAAGCTGAGTTATATTACGATCATGGTGAGAGATCTTGAACAGTCACTGCGTTTTTATCAGGAATTGGCGGACCTGCGCATCATTCGGCAGATGGAGCCGCCTATGGGAAAAATCGTCTTTCTGGTAAACCAAGAGGGAGAGACTATGCTGGAGCTGATCGAATTTAAGGACAGCGAAAAGGTTGAAACAAAGGCTATGGTCATGAGTTATGCGTCTGAAATGGAATTGGAGGCTCTCAGAGAAAAGGCCGTCAGCTTAGGATATGAACCATCTGAGATCGTGGACCAGGCGCCGAAGCCGAGGCATTTTACGGTTGCGGATCCGGACGGGATCACGGTGGAATTCAGTTAACGTCAGAGATGTATGGAGAAGCAGAAGTGAGAGAAGTATTGATACAGGGCATCGGTTTTGTAGGTGTGATCTTCTATATCGTATCTTATCAGGTGAAGTCCAACCGGGGATTGTATTTCTGTCAGATTTTGGGATCTATTTCCTTTACTGTGCAGTTTATCCTGCTGGGCGGTATCATCGGCAGCCTGGGGCTTTTGATCACGATCCTCCGGAATTTTCTCCTGTCAAGGATCGAAGCATGGCCCTGGGTAAAGAGCAAAATGGTCGCCGCAGGCATCATCGTCCTCAGTACGGCAGCGACTCTATGTACCTGGGACAGATGGCTGAATCTCCTTCCTTGGTTGGCGGTGACGGGCAGCACGATCGGCTATTGGACCAACAACGCCAGAACCATAAGGCTGTCAAATCTGATCTGCTCTTCGCCGTGCTGGCTGCTGTATGACATCGCGGTAGGGTCTATCGGCGGCATCGTCAGCGAGTTGATCACCCTTTGTTCGATTTTGGTATCCATCTATCGCTATGGCTGGAAGGCGCTGGGAGAAAATCAGTTTTCAGAAAGCCAGAAGAGGGAATCCTGAATTGCCGATGCTGGAAAAAATGGCATTGACGCGGGAATCCGGGCATGTTAAAATTGGTATAAGGAGAAAAAGGCAAATTACTAGATTTTTAAAGAACAGGCATGAACTGTTCTTTTTTTCTTTGTTCATTTGCCGATTCTGCAGATTTTGAAAACGGCTTTTCTGTTCAGCGGCGGCCGGGCACTTCGTTCTATGAACGATTGTTTGCAGCCGCGAGCCTGTGAAGCCGTTTTCTTTTTGCCATAAGTAAGTTAGGAGGAAAACATTATGACAGAGATTAAACAAAGAGAACAAACTGCGGACACTTTACTTAGAAATTACAAAGACAGCGTTTTCAGACTGCTGTTCAATGACAAGGAACATGCCCTGGAGCTTTACAACGCTATCACCGGAAGCTGCTATGACTCAGATGCGGCCTTTCGATTCACCACTTTGGAGGAGGTTATCATGCAGACAAAGAAAAATGACATTTCCTTTCTGCTGGACGATGCCTTCATTATCATGCTGGAACATCAGTCCACGCTTTCAAAGAACCTGCCCGTCCGTTATTTGCTCTATTATGCAGCGACTATTCAGAGAGAATTCTCCAACAAAGAATTCTATAAAGCTTCCGGACTGAAGATTCCACGGCCCACGTTCATCGTACTGTACAACGGAACGGAAGAAATCCCCGACATCGTGCATATGAGGCTGTCAGATACTTTCCGGGGAGAAGGAAAAAATGATTTACAGCTGAATCTGACGGTGTATAATATTAATGAGGGAAGAAACCAGGCGATCATGAAACACTGCAGGACACTGCGGGAATATAGCCGGTTTGTGGCAAAAATGCGCAGACGCATCAGCTCGGCAAAGGGACCGCTGACGGAGAAGGAACTGGAGGAGCTGCTAAACGAATGTGTAGATGAAGGGATTTTAGTGGATTTCCTCAAAACGTACGGAACGGAGGTTATCAGCATGCTGTTTACAGAAATGACCGTAGAAGAGGTAAAGGATCTGGCGCGAGAAGACGGATATGAGGAGGGACGTGAAGAAGGCCATAGGGAAATTGCCCGCAATCTGAAAGGCAAAGGAATGTCCCTCGAAGATATCGCGGAGGTCACGGGCCTTACAACTGAAGAAATTAAAGCCCTGTAACCCTGTGCGGAGCGGATGCCTCTGCACAGGGTCTTTTCTCATGTCTGCCAATGACCGTCTTCCGTCACTCAAATTTTCTGTCGTAGAGCAGGGCGGCGATGAGCACAACCAGGCAGGAGCCGGCGTTGTGAACCAGCGCGCCGGTGGTCGGGGTCAGAATACCGGCGACGGATAAGCAGATGGCGATAAAGTTGATCACCATGGAAAGGGTGATACCGAACTTGATGGTATGTACCGTGGCGTTGGCCAGCCGCTTCAGATACGGGATCCTGGAAAGATCGTCGCTCATCAGAGCGATGTCCGCGGCATCTACGGCGATATCGCTGCCGATAGAACCCATGGCGGCTCCCACCGCCGCAGTTTTCAGCGCAGGGGCATCGTTGACGCCGTCGCCTACCATGCAGATCAAAGCGCCGTCCGCCTGAAGGTCAGCGATGCGGCTGACTTTTTGTTCTGGAAGAAGTTCCGCGCAGACCCGGTCGATACCGCAGCGGGCCGCGAAGAAATCGGCTGCCTGCTGGTGGTCACCTGTCAGAAGAACCGTTTCCGTACCCAGCCGTTTCAGTGACTGTATCATGGCGGCGGCTTCCGGCCGGAGCACGTCGGAAAGGCCGATCACGCCCAGACAATTGTTTTCGTCTGCGATCAAAACAGAGGCCTTTCCCTCTGAGCGCAGCTTTTCCAGGGCCTCCGAGGCGGCTTCACTGAAAGAGACTCCGTTTTCCTTCAGGTATCTTTCGCTGCCGCAGAACAGTTTTTTGCCGGAAACCCGGGCGAAGATGCCTTTGCCCGCGTCCATTCGGAAACCTTCGCAGGATGGGAGCTCTCCCAGCTGACACATACCATGCGAGGTGATCGCCTTGGCCAAAGGGTGTTCACTGCGGCTTTCCGCGACCGCGGCCAGACGGAGCAGATCGTCTTCTCCAGTCCCATCCTGCAAAGAAAGGATGTCCGTTACGGCCAGCGTTCCGCAGGTTAAAGTGCCTGTTTTATCAAAGGCTATGGTTTTGATCTTTCCCATCTTCTCCAGAGCTTCACCGGATTTGATGATGACGCCGTGCTTTGCCGCCTGGCCGATGGCCGCCATGATGGCGGTCGGTGTAGCCAGTACCAGGGCGCATGGGCAGAAGACGACCAGGACGGTGACGGCGCGGACGATATCTCCGGTAAAGAGCAAAGCAGCGATGGCGATCAAAAGCGCCACGGGAACCAGCCAGCTGGCGCAACGATCCGCGATGCGCTGCATCGGGGCCTGTTTGTTTTCCGCGTCGCGCACCATGGAGATCAGCTTTTGGAGAGAGCTGTCCTGTCCCACGCTGACAGCCTTCATATCGATGGAGCCAAAGTGGTTGATCGTGCCGCAGTAGACGGAGCTTCCGGGACCTTTGTCCACCGGAAGAGATTCGCCGGTCATGATGGACTGATCCACGGAAGTGTCTCCGCTGATGATGACGCCGTCGGCAGGAATGGTTTCGCCGGGAAGCACCCGGAGGATGTCACCGACACGGATCTCCTCTATGGGAATCATCTCCTCACGACCGTCAGAGAGCCTGCGGCCCTGCTGCGGCGCCAAACTGAGCAGATCCTTGATGCCTTTCCTTGCGCGGTCCGTGGTCATGTCCTCCAGCAGAGCGCCGAGGGACATGATGAAAGCCACTTCGCCGGCCGCGAAGAGGTCGCCGATGATGATCGCCGCGATCATGGCGATGGTAATCAGCAGGGCGGAGGAGATTTTGCTGATGCCCTCGTTGTAGATGATCCGCCAGACGGATAAGTAGACCAGAGGCAGGCCGCTGATGATCACAGCCGCCCAGGCGGGGTCCACGGCCAAAACGATCCCGGCCCGGGGCAAAGTGAAGCTGGCGATCAAAAAAAGACCTGCCGCGATGGTCATCGGCAGACCTGCGAGAAAATCGTTGACTTTTTTTATCATGAGAGATACCTCCTGTTTGACTTCTTATCAAAAATACAGTACAATTTATCTATTACCGAATAATTTGTTCTGCAATTATTGTAGTACGGTTTCAGGGGGAAAACAACAATCAAAATCAGAAGATTGTCCGCTACGGGACACTTTTGAAAAAGTGTACGGAAAAAGTATTCGTAAAAAAATATCCCGGAAAAATGTACAGGAAAAGACACAGTAACAGGAAGGATGGAAGGACAGTTTATGGACAGGAGACAGCAAAAAACCAGGACAGCGATCTTCGAGGCTTTTACCTCGCTGCTGGACAGTCAGAATTACGGCAGCATCACGGTGCAGGAGATCATCGACAGGGCCAACATCGGCCGAAGCACATTTTACGCCCACTTTGAGACAAAGGACGCGCTGCTGAAAGCGCTGTGCGAAGAGCTGTTTGACCATATTATAAAGAGCGCCGTGGACCACAGTCACACCCATGGCCTGCAGCTGGAGGGCGGCGCGCCCAATTCCGTCTTTTGTCATATTCTCCAGCACCTGCAGGAGAACGATTACAATATTCTGACATTGTTGTCCTGCGAGAGCAACGACTTTTTCCTTCGCTACTTCAAGGACAGTATGGGAGACCTGGTGTACCGTCAATTTATCCTCGGCCGCGGCAAAGAGGGCAAGGAGGAAGCGACAGGGGGAAATTCAGGAGAAAAGCCAGGGGAGAGAATAGGAAAGAAAACAGAAAAGAACGGCCTGGATTTACCTGATGATTTTCTTGTAAACCACATTTCCGGAAGCTTTGTGGAGATGATCCAGTGGTGGATCAAAGGGCAGATGAAAGAAACGCCGCAGCAGCTGGACGCCTATTTCAAAGCGGTCATAAAACCGATTTTATAAAATCTGCTGGACCCGAGTCAGCCACGCCCAAGCCAGCCAGGTCCCGAGCCGGAACCTGGCTGACAGTTAAAAGTATTGACATCATCAGAAGATCCCCTGTAAAACCTGTATGGCCGCCAGGACCAGGCCCGCCACCGTCAGGAAATTGATCAGCCGGTTGGTGCTGGTCTGATAGAGCAGGTCCAGCTCAGATTCCAGTAGCTCCAGCAGGTATTTGATCTTCTCTATGATCGGTTCGATCTGCTGGCTGATGAGCATGACCTTTTCCAGTTCGCCGATCTCCGAGATCTGCAGATTTTCCACCTTATTCAACGTGGTGATCAGCTCGCC
>CALLDR010000014.1 GCA_937997955.1 uncultured Emergencia sp.
AAAGACGGTGACCGCAGGGGTATCCGACAGCGGCATCTCTGTTCCGGTGAAGCAGGGCAATTTCCAGGTCTTCACCGCGGAGGATTACCAGGCCGTCTGCAAAGAACTGACAGACGGAACGATCAAGCTGGCGGGAAGCAAAGCCAAGACTGTGAGCAAGCTGATCGAAAATCAGGGCCTGACATCTATTCAGGTCTCAGTACAATAGTCTCAATACAACAGCAAAGGGAAACAGGGGGCGGCGTCTGACTGCCCCTTTCTTTTCAGGACAAGATTTCAGGGACAAGAGGAGAGCTATGTTTTTACCTGTTACAAAAGAGGACATGGAAAAGCGGGGCTGGGAGCAGGTGGATTTCGTTCTGGTCACCGGCGACGCCTATGTGGATCACCACTCCTTTGGCACGGCCATCATCAGCCGCCTGCTGGAGAGCAGGGGCTACAGGGTGGGAATTCTGGCCCGTCCGGATTATCACAGCTGTGAGGATTTCAGACGGTTCGGAAGGCCGAGGCTGGGTTTTCTGATCAACAGCGGCACCGTGGACTCCATGGTCAACAACTACTCCGTTTTTAAGCGGAAACGGAAGGTGGACGAATACGCGCCCGGCGGCAGGGCCGGAGGACGGCCGGACAGGGCTGTCATCGTTTACTGCAACCGGGCGAGGGAGGCGTACAAGGATGTTCCGGTCATCATCGGCGGCATCGAAGCCAGCCTTCGCCGCCTGGGCCACTACGATTACTGGAGCGACAAGGTCCGGCGGTCGATCCTGCTGGACGCGCGGGCGGACCTTTTGATCTACGGCATGGGGGAACGCGCTGTGGTCGAGATCGCCGAGGCGCTGGACGCGGGCATCGATGTGCGGCATATCACCTGGATCAGAGGCACCTGCTACAGGGCGGAAGCCTTTGATGACGATGGAGAGACGGTGCGGCTGCCCGACTTTGACGATATCGCGGCGTCCAGGGACGCTTACTGCAAAAGCTTCGCCTGCGTCTATCGCAGCAACGACTATATCAACGGCAAAAGGCTGATGGAGCGGTACACGGACAACGTCTGGGTGGTGGTCAACCCGCCGCAGCCTCCCCTGGAGCAGCTGGAGCTGGACGACGTCTACGAGCTGCCCTATGAAAACGAGGAACACCCTATGTACCGGGAAGCCGGCGGTATCCCCGCCTTTCGGGAGATCAAATTCAGCATGGTGTCCAGCCGGGGCTGCTTCGGCGGCTGCAGCTTCTGCGCTTTGACCTACCATCAGGGCAGGCAGGTGCGCAGCCGCAGCAGGGAATCGCTGGTGAGAGAGGCTGAGAAACTGACGAAGCTGCCTGACTTCAAGGGCTACATCCACGACGTGGGCGGACCTACGGCCAATTTTCGCCGTCCGGCCTGCAGGCAGCAGCTGAAAAACGGCGTGTGCAAGCACAGGGACTGCCTGTACCCTCGTCCGTGCAAAAACATGGACGTGGATCACCAGGACTATCTGGACGTGCTGCGGGCGGTGCGGGCCGTGCCCGGCGTGAAGAAGGTCTTCATCAGGTCCGGCATCCGCTACGACTATGTCATGGCCGACAGAGACCGGTCCTTCCTGCGGGAGCTGTGCCAGTATCACGTCAGCGGCACCCTGAAGGTGGCGCCGGAGCACATCTCTGACAGGGTCCTCTACTACATGAGGAAGCCGGAGAAACAGGTCTTTCTGGATTTTGCGGAAAGCTACAGGCAGGTCAACCGGCAGCTGGGGCTGAAGCAGTATCTGATTCCCTATCTGATCAGCTCCCATCCCGGCAGCACCCTGGAAGACGCCGTGGAGCTGGCCCTGTTCCTGAAGGAATATGGATTTGTGCCGGATCAGGTGCAGGACTTCTACCCGACGCCGGCCACGCTGGCTACCTGCATGTACTATACGGAAAAGGACCCGTTTACCATGGAGCCGGTCTATGTGGCGAAGGATCTGGAGGAAAAGAAGCTGCAGCGCGCGCTGATCCACTACAATAAGCCGGAAAACAGAAACACCGTCATCAAAGCATTGAAGAAGGCAGGCCGGGAAGAGCTGATCCCGGTACTCCTTGGAGGAAAGAAACATGAGCCTGATAAGCGAATTCACGAGAATCAAAAGAGCAGGAAAAAGACAGTACGAAAACGCAAAAGGTAAGCCGCTGACCCTGGTCGAAGAGGTAAAGCCGCGCCAGGCGGCGGCGCCGGAGAACATGGTCATCTGCGGCGATAACAAGGCGGTGATGAAGACCCTGCTGACTGAACAGGACATGGGGGGAAAGATTCAGATGATCTATATCGATCCGCCGTTCTTTTCCAAGGCGGATTACGACGCGGTGATCAGGGCCGGCGGTGAGAACATCCGCCATCTGGCCTACGCGGACAAGTGGGAAAAGGGCCTGGCGTCTTATCTGAAGATGCTGACGGCCCGGCTGTATCTCATGCGGGATCTGCTGGCTGACGACGGACTGATCTGGGTCCATCTGGACTGGCATGCCGCCCACTACGTAAAGGTCTTCATGGATGAGATCTTCGGAGAGAAAAACTTTGTCAATGAGATCGTCTGGACCTACAAGTCCGGCGGCTCCGGCAAGAAGCACTTTGCCCGCAAGCACGACACGATCCTGGTGTACAGCAAAACAGGCAAATACCGGTTTTTCCCGCAGCAGGAGAAGTCCTACAACCGGCAGCTGAAGCCGTATCATTTCAAGGGCGTCAAGGAATACAAGGACGACGTGGGCTGGTACACCATGGTCAGCATGAAGGACGTCTGGAATATCGACATGGTGGGGCGCACCTCGGCGGAACGGACCGGCTATGCCACGCAGAAGCCTGAACAGCTGATCGCCCGCATGATGGAAAGCTGCACCCGGGAAGGGGATCTGTGCGCCGACTTTTTCTGCGGCAGCGGGACGCTGGCAGCGGTGGCCGCGGCGAAAAAAAGGCGGTTTATCGCCTGCGATTCCGGCAGGCTGGCGGTGGAAAGCACCATCAGCCGTCTCAGCCGTTTTAACAGCGGCGACGATTTTGGCAGCGCCGGCGGCTCCGGAGCGGCAGCAGCGTTTCGGGTCTATGATACGCTCACCCGTGCAAAGAAGCCGTCACTGTCGGTGAAGGTGGGCCTTGAGGCGGAGCCGTTTCCTTCCTCTGACAAGGTGCTGCTGCGGGTCAGGCTGCTGTCCCTGTCAGAGCGGAACCTTGCCAGAAACGTAGATGAAAAGGCCAAGGAGACGGTGGCCCGGATCGTCAAGGAATCCCCCCTGGAGATGGTTTCCGCGTGGAGCGTGGACTTTGATCCGCGGGACCAGGTGCACCGGCCGGAGCAGGTCTTTACCCGGACAAAGGGAAGCCTGCCGGAATTCTGTGAGAAGATCGCGGGAGGCCCTTGCTCCATTTGCGTAAAGGTCGTAGACATCTTCGGCAACGTTGTATATGAAAGGATCGAGTATGAAGGATAAGCTGAAACCGGCTTTGGCCGATGCCTTTTTTCTGGTCATAGCCTGCGCCGTCGGCGCCTTTGCCACCACCGCGGTGATGATCCCCAACGGTCTGACCAGCGGCGGCCTGACCGGCGTCGTGCGCATCATGCAGTATTTTGTAGATATCAATTTTTCACTGGCCTACTACGCCGGCGCGTTCCTCATTCTGGTCGTGGTCATCGCCGCCATCGGCTTTCGGGAGGCGAAAAAGGTTCTGGTGGTGACTATCCTGTATCCGGCTGTTTTGTTCGTCATGGAGTTCTTTGACTTTCAGCTGCTGGAGGAGAAGGACGTGATTCTGGCGGCCATATTCTGCGGCGTCTTTTCCGGCGTCTGCAACAGCATCGTATTCTGGCGGGGCTACGCCTTCTGCGGTACGGAGTCCATCGCGAAGATCATCAAGAAGAAGCTGGCGCCTCAGGTGGACATCAGCCGGATCCTTTTGATGCTGGACGCCTGCATCATCATCATTTCCGCTTTTATCTACGGGCGGAATATCGCTCTCTACGCCCTGGTAACCCAGTTCATCGCGTCCAAGATGGTGGACTTTATCATGTACGGCTTTGAGACGAAGATCGTACAGGTCAACATCCTGACCTCCAAAGCGGAGGAAACCGTGGCCTTTGTCATGAAGGATCTGAACCGGGGCGTATCCAGCCGCACTACGGTGGGAGAATTTACCGGACAAGAGAAGAAAGAGCTGGTGGTTCTGTGCTCGCCCCGTGAGAGCATGCTGCTGAAACGGTTCCTGGCGGCCGAAGACCCTGGGGCCTTTGTTACGGTGCTTCACGTGGAGACTGTATGGGGCAGCGGCAAAGGCTTCACCAGTATCGACAGAGAAGAGTAGGGCGCGGGCCGGCAGGCCCCGCCGTGTTCTGGCGTATTTTGCCGTATCTGCTGGCCGCGTCTCTTCGACCAACGCGTCTCTTCGACCAAACTGAATAAAATAAAAAAGTCTTTGATATCGCCGGATCTCAACGTGGAATCCAGACGGTCCCAAAGACTTTTTTGGTGCGCCAGACAGGAATCGAACCTGCGGCCTTCACATTCGGAGTGTGCTACTCTATCCCCTGAGCTACTGGCGCATAACAATGATATTATAGCATAAAAATTCGCAGATGTGAAGAGAAAAATCAAAAAACGATAAAAGAAAAAGCGTAAGGAATAGCGACAGGATTCGGCCCGTAAGGAAAAAGTAGGAAATATCGTTCATCTGCTTTATGTTGCCCGAAACAAATTTTTGCTGGAAATTTCGGGATAGAAAGTACTTATGACACTAAAAACCCAACCCTCTCTATTGTAACACAGCTGAACGAAAAAGTCTGCTTTTTCGTTCAATGCCGGCAAAGCCTTCCCGCGGCCCTCGGCCTGTTTTCCAAACAGCATGTAACGACCTGGGGAAGAGAGGATTGCAAAAGGGGTTTAACGCATAGCCATATCACAAAAGGCGCCATATTACAAGGGGCCATATCACGAAGCTGGTAAAGAGACGCCGCGGCCCGCCGGCAGCGATCCAACCTGATGAAGAGAAACCGCCTCCGTGCAAGGACAAAGGCGGTTTCTCGCTGTGTACAATTCTATGTTTACGATCTATTCTATGCTTACGATATATTTACAATATTTACAGGCCCAGGCCGAAGTTTTCCTTGACCCTCTGCATGACAGGCACCGCGATAGCGTTAGCTCTCTGAGCGCCGTCTTTCAAGATGTCCAGCAGCTCGTCGGAATGTCTGATCTCCTCAAATTTCGTTTTGATCGGAGCCAGAGCGTCGACTGTGATCTCGACCAGGTCTTTCTTGAAGTCGCCGTAGCCTTTGCCTTCGTAATCCTTTTCGATCTGCTCCATGGTCCTGTCTGCCAGCACGCTGTAGATGGTCATCAGATTGCTGACGCCCGGCTTGGCTTCAGGGTCAAATCTGACTACGCCTTCTGAATCTGTCGTGGCCTTCATGATGGATTTTTTGATCTTAGCCGGATCGTCCAGCAGGGAGATGCGGCTGTGAATGTTTTCCGCGGATTTGCTCATCTTCTGCGTCGGATCGTCCAGCGCCATGATGCGGGCGCCTTCCTTCAGATAGCGGCCTTCCGGAATGACAAAGGTCTTTTTCTTCGTATTGTTGATTCTGGTCGCGATGTCGCGGCACAGTTCGATGTGCTGCTTCTGGTCGTTGCCCACAGGAACTACGTCGGTATCATAGAGCAGGATGTCGGCCGCCATGAGGATCGGATAGGTGAACAGTCCGGCAGGGGCGGATTCCTTGTTGTGGCTCTTCGCTTTGAACTGGGTCATTCTGGACAGCTCACCGGTATAGGAATTGCAGGTCAGAACCCAGGACAGCTCCGCGTGGCCAGGCACGTCGGACTGGACGAACACGATGGACTTTTTCGGGTCGATACCCACAGCCAGATACAGGGACGCCACGTCCAGAATGTGCTCTTTCAGCTCCTTTGGATCCTGAGGAACCGTGATCGCGTGCATATCGACGATGCAGTAGATACATTCGTGATCTTCCTGCAGCTCTACAAACTGTCTGAGCGCGCCCAGATAATTGCCTAAGTGAATGTTGCCGGTCGGCTGTACGCCGGAGAATACTCTTTTCATTGTCATTACCTCTTCTTTCTTAAAATCAAAAAAGCTTTTGCCCGTCAAGGGACAAAAGCGATGCTTCTGCGATACCACCCTCGTTGATCTGCACTCGCGAACAGACCCACTCACGGGCATACCGTCATATGCCCCTCGATGTAACGGTCGAACCCGTCGCCCCTACTGCGCGCTGTCAAAGGGTGTCAGCCGGAGTTTCCCTCTCAGGCCGGCCCGCTCCTTCGCCATGCGGTTCGGTTTGCCCTCGTAAGCCCATTCCCCGGCCTGTCCATCGCTGCAATCCCACCATCTGCAGCTCTCTGAAGACGACCTGTGCCGGCTACTACTCTTACTCAACGGTTTATTGGTTATGAACTCTATACTTAAGAATTCTAGCACAACAAAGGAGTCAAGTCAAGAGGCAAACTGCCGGCCCAGACCCGGCGTCTGCGCTTTTTTCTTGTATCAGGCAGGAGAATGTGGCATAATAGGGTATGAGAACGAATGTTTGATGCAAGGGAAGGGGAAAGACAGATGAGCACAGACAGGAAATACACTGTCAAACCGGTCAGACTGCCGGAAGACATGGAAGATATGCCTTATGGCAGGTATTGGCTCGCGGAGGCCAGAGAAGAGGAACAAGATGTGGAACGGGTCAGATTTCGAGATGAAGATCTGACCAGCGCGGATCTCCACGGCATGACTTTCGACTGCGCGGTCTTTGACCACTGCCGCATGGAACGGGCGGACCTTCAGAAATGCACCTTCCGCAACGTCCTGTTTCAGGACTGTATGCTGGCGGGGGCCAGGCTTTCCGGCTGCTGGATCAGTCAATGCGCGTTCAGAGACTGCCAGATGAAAGGCGCGGATCTCAGTGAGAGCAGTATTGCCAACCTGACCGTAGAGAACAGCAGCCTGACCTACGCCAACTTTACGTCGGCAAAGCTGAAACAATGCATTTTAGACCACAGCGACTTTACCGAATGCTTTTTCGCGTCCTGCGGCCTGAAACAGATCCAAATGGAGGACTGCCGCTTCATCGCCACGGACTTTTTCAGGACGCCGTTAAAAGATCTGGATTTTACAACGTGCACGCTGGAAGGAATCAGCGTCTCAGACGGCGGAAGCGAACTGCAGGGAGCCGTCGTGAACCTGTATCAGGCGGCTGAGCTGGCAAGGCTGCTGGGCGTCATCGTAAAGGACGTTTTTTAGAAAAGGCGCTTCGGTGGGATTTCAACGGGGCTTCAAAGGCGCTTTCAGAAAAATGAAAGGTTAGTGTTTGACAATTTCTGTATATAATGTTACTCTATAAGTGGAGAAGAAGGGAAACCTTAAGGATACAGAGGATAAATAAATGAAGGATTACAAATTAGAAAAGAAGTTCTATGAATTCCGCGACCTGCGGGAGCTGCTGCGGACGTCGGCGGAGAAGTACGCGGACAAGGTGGCCTTTGTCACCAAGATCAAGGACAAGAAGACGAAGGAAGTCAACTACATCAACACCACCTATGCCAAGCTCTTTGAGACCATGGGCTATCTGGGCACGGCCCTGGTGGAGAGAGGCTATCAGGGCAGGCGGGTGGCTGTCATCGGAGACAACAGCTACAACTGGTGTCTGGCCTACTTTACCGCCAGCTGCGGCGTCGGCGTTACCGTGCCCCTGGACAAGGCGCTGCAGAAGGAAGAGCTGGTCAGCTGCCTTCAGCGAAGCGACGCTGAGGTGATCTTTTATGACAGGAAGATCGCGAAAACCATCGAGGAGATCTACGAGGAGAAGTCCACCAGGCTGTCTTTGCTCATCTCTATGGATTTTGAAAGTGAAGTGGGGACGCCTTTGATGTATCTCATCGACCAGGGACAGAAGCTGGTGGAAGCGGGGGACCGGCGTTATCTGGACGCGGAGATCGTTCCTGACGCCATGAGCTATCTGCTGTTCACCTCCGGCACCACGTCCCAGTCCAAGGCCGTCATGCTGTCCCACCGCAACTTCATGAGCTGCAACTACGGTATGAACTGCGAAGAACTGTTTTTCCCGGACGACGTCAACATGATGATCCTGCCGCTGCATCACTGCTACGGCATGAGCGGGCTTTTGACCTTCCTGTCACAGGGCATGAAGAATTGCTTCTGCGACGGTCTGAAATACATCACCATGAACCTGAAGGAGTACGGCGTATCGGTGATCATGAGCGTGCCGCTGCTTTTGGAAAGCATGTACAAGAAGATCAACAAGGCCATCGCCGACCAGGGCATGGAGAGCAAAGTGGCCTTTGCCATGAAGGTCTGCAGCGCCAGCGACAAGGTAGGCATCAACCTGAGAAGGAAGATGTTCAAGGCCATCATCGACCAGCTGGGCGGAAAGATGCGCTTCATCATCAACGGCGCGGCGGCGCTGGATCCGGTGGTATCCAAGGGCTTCAACGACCTGGGCATTCTGACAGTGCAGGGCTACGGCCTGACGGAGACGGCGCCTACCATTTCCAGCGAGACCTACCGCTACCTGAAGCCGGGCTCCTGCGGCAAGGTCATGCCTAACGTAGAAGCCAAAATCCTGGACCCCAACGAAGAGGGCATCGGAGAGCTGGTGGTCAGAGGCGACAACGTGATGCTGGGCTACTACGACAATCAGGAGGCCACCGACGAGGTGCTCATCGACGGCTGGTTCCATACGGGCGACCTGGCCTATATCGATGATGAGGGGTACTTGTTTATCAGCGGCCGGAAGAAGAACGTCATCGTCATGAAGAACGGCAAGAACGTCTATCCGGAGGAAATCGAAAACCTGATCAATGTGCTGCCTTACGTGGAGGAGAGCATGGTCTTTACCAGAAACAAGGCAAACGATTTCGTCCTGTGGGCAAAGGTGGTCTACGACAAAGGGTATCTGTCGGAGCATAACATGACGGCGGAAGCGCTGGCAGAAAAGCTGGACGAGGATATGAACCAGATCAATGCCGGTATGCCTGCTTACAAGATGGTGAAGAAATACTTCCTGTCCGATAAGCCGACCATCAAAACCACCACCGCGAAGACCAGGCGAAACGAGGAGATAAAGCAGATTCAGGAAGAACTAAAGGAACTGGGCTTATAAAGAGGAATGGAAGAGGGGAGCGCCTATGAATTACCGGACCATCGAGATATTCCTGGACCTGGTGCAGACCAGAAACATTACAAAGACGTCCCAGCGGCTGTATCTTTCCCAGTCTACGGTGAGCAAGCGGCTGCAGGCCCTGGAAGAGGAGCTGAACTGCCGTCTGATCCGGCGGACAAAGGGAAAGCGGGAGATCCTGCTGAC
>CALLDR010000015.1 GCA_937997955.1 uncultured Emergencia sp.
ACGACCCGGAACTCTTTCACGAGATGACCGGCGAGCTGCTGTATGCGTACTGAGGAGAGGAGGTGACCCGATGAAGGTGATTAAGAACACGCTGCTGTTCGGCATTAAGATTGTCGCGGCGGTGGCGGCGGCAGTCCATGTGCTGCGCGGCAAGGATGCGTCCGAGTAACAGATTGGCCTTTTCTGTGCGGAACAATGCAATAAACCACACAGAAAGGCGGATACGCATGAACCTGGACAAATATCCCGATGTGCTGACGCTGCGTGAGTGTCAGAAGATTTTGCAGGTAAGCCGCGGCACAATGCTGCGGCTTCTGCATGAAGGCGAGATCCCGGCGTTTCGCATCGGGAATCGCTGGCGCATTCAGCGAAAAGAAATGCTCGAATTCATCGAGCGCAGCGAATACTGAAAACAACAGAAATGAACCGTTCCGTTTGGGCATACCCATGCGGAACACGCGGAAATCCTCCCGTTTAAGTCGATTTTGAGGTTTCGGAACGTTCCGAAATTTTCATCGGCTTAAACGGGAAATTTCTTTTTTGGAGGGAGACATATCATGAAAATTGGATATGTGCGCGTGAGCACGGAGGAGCAGAACACGGCGCGGCAGGAAATCATGCTGCGCGAGCTCGGCGTAGACGAACTGTTCGTCGACAGGGCGAGCGGGAAAAACGCGGACCGGCCGGAGCTGAACCGGATGATGAACTTTGTGCGGCGCGGTGATACGGTCATCGTTGAGTCGATCAGCCGCTTTGCAAGAAATACGCGCGACCTGCTCGATCTTGTGGAGCGGCTGACAGAAAAGCAGGTAGAGTTCGTCAGCCGCAAGGAAGCCATTGATACGACAACGCCGACCGGCAAGTTTATGCTGACCGTGTTTGCGGCGGTGGCAGAGCTCGAACGCGAGTACATTTTGCAGCGTCAGCGTGAGGGCATTGCCATTGCCAAACAGCAGGGAAAGTACCGCGGCCGTCCGCCGAAGGTATATCCGGACTTCGAACGCATCGCAGCGCGGTGGCAAAAGGGCGAAATCACCGCCGTGCAGGCGATGAAGCAGCTCGGGATGAGCAAGACAAGATTTTACGAGCGAGTGAAGCGGCTTAAAAAGTAGAAAGCTGTCGTGTGCGGCGCGGCATACGCTGAAGCAGGATAGAGATCCTGCCTTTTAAGCAGGGTGTCTAAGGTGATCGTGCGCAGAGACAGAAATGACCGAGCTGCTGATGTGAATTCATTGAAAAGTCAATAATGACGAAAATGGGGATTTTCTCTACAATAAAACAAAAGGCAGTACTGCATTGCACACGCGCGGTACTGCCTCAAACTTTTTATGGAGGAATTTCAAATGGAAAATCAAATCTACGGCTACATTCGCGTGTCCTCACGTGACCAGAACGAGGACAGGCAGGTGATCGCGATGCGGGAATTCGGCATCGCGGAGAAAAATCTGGTCATCGACAAGCAGTCCGGCAAGGACTTTGCAAGGCCGGGCTATCGCAGACTGCTGAGAAAATTAAAGCCGAACGACACTCTCGTGATTAAGAGCATCGACCGGCTGGGTCGCAATTATGATGAGGTTTTGGAGCAGTGGCGGCTGCTGACCAAGGAGAAACAGGTGGACATCGTGGTGCTCGATATGCCGCTTTTGGATACGCGGAAGGGCCGTGATTTGATCGGAACACTCATTTCGGACATTGTTTTGCAGCTGCTGTCCTATGTCGCCCAGACCGAGCGGGAATTCATCCATCAACGGCAGGCGGAGGGCATTGCGGCCGCCAAGGCGAGAGGGGTCAAGTTTGGTCGAAAACCCAAGGAACGCCCGGCAGAATACGAGCATCTGCGTGACGAATGGCGAGCGGGACGCATTTCCGCACGTGCTGCGGCGCGTCAGCTGGGTGTCGCACATCGGACCTTCATGAAGTGGGTCGAACAGGAAAATTCAGATTGTTGATAAAAGTACAGGTTAATAACCTGCCAAAGCCTTGTAGTTTCGCGTATTTTTTGATATAATTGTAAATACTTTAATGGGATAAGCAGTCCAAAGTAAAAATACTGTACACTGTGTAGCAAATCGTACTATTTGCTACACTTTTGTCGAGCAATGTGAGGGTTAAGGGATGGAACCGAGAAGCTTTTATTACTCCTGCACACCGGAAGCTGACCGCGAAACGCAGTTCGAAAGCTTCCGTTCGATGGGAGCACACGAAAGCGAGATTTTCATTGATGTGTGCGGGCACAGAAAGTCGAGCCGCAGCAGTCTGGCGATGCTCAAGCGCATTGGCCTGCGTGAGGGTGACCGGCTGACTATTCCGACGCTGTACTGCCTGAGTGATTTAAAAAAAGGCCTTGCAGATGAGCTGAACTGGCTTCGACAGCACGGAATTCAGCTGCGGATTGCCGATATTCCGATGACGATGCGCTGCTCTGATGAAACGGAGCAGCGCCTTGCCAGCGAAATGCTGTATCAGGTGATCGATGCGACGGTTCTGAAGGAGCGCGAGGAAAAACGCCAGAAGCAGAGCGAAGGCATTCGTGCAGCGCAGGAAAAGGGCGTGCATATCGGCCGCAAGCCGATGGAGCGCGGCGCGGAGTTCGAAACGCTGAAGCAGCAGTGGCAGCGCGGCGAGGTCTCGCTGCGCGAGGCCGGAAGACGGCTCGGCGTGACGCATCAGACGTTTAAGAAGTGGGTAGAGGAAACCGAGGAAGATTAAGGATAAGGTTGTACAAATTCATGTCAAAAACACAGCAGGGGTTCTCGACCAGAGAACTAAAGAAGATTTTTTCGATTGTTTTCGTCGCGTATATGGTGCTTACGGTGGCGTTTTATTTTCTCTCCGGAGAGCAGCTACGTTATCGCGACTCGCGCGGCAATATTGAGATGCCGGTAGCGAACGCTGCGACGGTTGAGTTGACAGCAGGTTCGGTTGTGGAACAGCAGTTCACGCCGAAAATTCAGATTTTCGAGCATCTTTCTGTGCAGTGGGGCGTGTTCAACCGCATCAATCACGGCACGGTAAACGTGCAGCTTGTGAACCTGGCAACGCAGGAAGTCCTGCTTGACCAGAATTTGCAGGCGGATCAGATTACGGAAGGTCAGGTTACGACGTTTGATTTCCCGGCACTGGAAACGGTCTGCAATGCGCCGCTTGCGTTGCGTATCACCTCGCCCGATGCAGTAGCAGGTGACGCGCTCACGCCGGTGATGAAAACCGATGCAACACTTGAAAACGGTCAGTTGTATGTCAATGGACAAGCTGTTGCAGGTGAACTCGCCTTCTCAGTAACTGGTCGAGACTATATCTGGACCGGTCTGCATTACTGGCAGTTCGCGGCCGTCGGTGCGGCAATCCTCGCGGCGTTGCTGCTGATGTTGCTGCACAAGCACAAGACCGGCAAGAAAAGCTTTATTCTCAACGCGATGATTGCCCTGAGGCGGTATCGCTTCCTGATTAAGCAGCTGGTTGACCGCGATTTCAAGGCAAAGTATAAGCGTTCAATTCTTGGCGTGTTCTGGAGCTTTCTCAATCCGCTTTTGAACATGATCGTGCAGTATGTTGTGTTCTCCAATATGTTTAAGTTTGATATTCCATACTTTCCGGTTTATCTGCTTTGCGGTAACGTTGTCTTCAATTACTTCTCTGAGGCATGCGGCATGGCGCTTACATCTATTGTAGGTAACGCTGACCTCATTAAAAAAGTATATGTGCCGAAGTATATTTATCCGCTGACGCGCATTATGTCGTCGCTTATCAATATGCTGATTTCGCTCATCCCGCTTGCAGCGGTGGCGATTTTTTCGGGTCTGCTGCCGAATAAAACGTATTTTCTGCTGCCGTTCCCGCTGATCTGCCTGGCACTGTTTTGTTTAGGACTGGGCATGTTGCTTGCGTCGGCGATGGTGTTCTTCCGGGATATTCAGTTCCTTTGGGGTGTATTGATTACAATTTGGACATATCTAACGCCGATTTTTTATCCGGTCAGTGCGTTGCCGGATAGTGTACAGGTAATTGTGAAGATGAATCCGTTATATTTCTATGTAACATTCTTGCGTTCGTGCGTAATGGATGGACTTTCGCCGGAGCCGATAATGTATGTACAGTGTGCACTTATTGCGCTGGTGATGCTTGCTGTAGGTGCATTTACGTTCAAAAAATCGCAGGATAACTTTGTCCTCTATTTATAAGGTGGGAAAATGAGCAAAAAAGAGAAGTTACTCCATGAGCAGCAGGAAAAAGTTGCAGAACTTCAAAAACGAAAAATTATTGAGGTACAAAATGTTTCGATGCGCTTTCGGCTGACGGACGATAAAATCATGTCGCTGAAAGAGTTCGTGACGCGCAAGCTGAGCGGTAAATACAAGACCTCAGAATTCTGGGCACTGAAGGATGTATCGTTCGATGTGTATCGCGGCGAGGTTGTCGGTATTATCGGCCACAACGGCGCAGGCAAAAGCACGATTCTAAAAGTCATTTCGGGCATTCTTAAGCCGACAGAAGGCTCTGTGACCTGCAGTGGCAATATTGTCCCGATGCTGGAGCTTGGCTCGGGTTTCGATCACGATTTGACCGGACGCGAGAATATCTTTCTCAATGGCGCAATTCTCGGTTATACGGAAGATTTCCTGAAATCGAAATATGATGAAATCGTTGCGTTTTCCGAGCTCGGCGAATTTATTGATGTGCCGATTCGCAACTACTCATCCGGTATGCTGATGCGTTTGGCGTTTTCGATCGCGACGGTTGTCAATCCGCAGATTCTCATTGTGGACGAAATTCTTGCTGTCGGCGACGCAAACTTTCAGGAAAAAAGCCGCAAGCGCATGCTGGAGCTGATGAGCGGCGGCACGACTGTGCTGTTTGTGTCGCATAGCCTTGAGCAGATTCGCGAGATGTGTGACCGGGTTGTCTGGATTGAGCACGGGCAGGTGCAGACTGTTGGAGAGACGAAAGAAATTTGCGATGAATATGAGCAATGAACAGACTGTGAGTAGAATGCATTTAAGAATGATGGAGATGAAGTTTTGAAAGGTCTAATCTTAGCCGCAGGCAAAGGCACTCGCCTTTACCCGATGACAAAACCGATGAGCAAGCCATTGCTTCCAGTTTACGACAAGCCCATGATTTATTACCCGCTTGCAATTCTCATGCAAGCGGGCATTTCCGATGTCATGGTGATCGTTCCGCCGAACGAGACGGATACATTCCGTGCGTTGCTCGGCGACGGAAGCCAGTTCGGTATTCAGATTTGCTATGCAGAACAGCCTGTCGCGCGTGGTATTGCGGACGCACTTCTGATCGGTCGAGAGTTCGTGGGAGACGACTCGGTATGCCTTGTGCTGGGCGATAATATCTTCCACAGCGATACGCTGCGTGAAGTGCTCTGTAAGGGCGCACAGCAGCAGAACGGTGCAACGGTGTTCGGCTACTGGGTTGAAAATCCGCGGCCGTTTGGCGTGGTGGAGTTCGACGAGGATGGACGGGCTATTTCGATTGAAGAGAAGCCACGCCACCCGAAGAGCAATTACATAATTCCTGGCATTTATTTTTACGATAATCAGGCAATGGAGATTGCGGCGAACCTTACGCCGTCGCAGCGCGGCGAGCTGGAAATCACAGACGTGAATCTGGAGTATTTACGCCGGGATCAATTGCAGGTGCTCCCGCTCGAGCGGGACGTCGTGTGGCTGGATGCCGGTACAGCAGACAGCCTGATGGACGCTGGACAGACTATTCGAAATATCCAGGCTGAGACCGGACGCTATGTTGGCTGCCTGGAAGAACTGGCATTCAATCAGGGATGGCTGACGGAAGAACAGGTGCACGAGGCTGGACAAGAGCTCGGCATGACACTCTATGGACAGTACTTACAGTGCTTATAACGGAGGATAGAAAATGACAGTTTTGTTAGCAGGCGGCGCAGGCTATATCGGCTCACACACCGCTGTACAGCTTTTGATGAGCGGACATGACGTAGTAATCGCAGATGATTACAGCAACAGCTGTCCGGAGGTTATCAATCGTATCGAAGAAATCACCGGAAAGCAGGTTCGCGCCTACGAGACTGACGTGAAGGACAAAGTCAAAGTACAGCAGATTTTCGCAGAAAACGAGATCGACTGTGTGATTCACTTTGCTGGTCTGAAGGCAGTCGGCGAGTCGGTACAGCAGCCGCTGAAGTATTACCGAAACAATATCGACACCACGCTGACGCTGCTCGAGTGCATGCAGGAGGCAGGCGTCAAGCAGTTTGTTTTCTCGTCCTCCGCGACGGTTTACGGCGAGGAGAATGCGATTCCGTACATCGAAACGATGAAGCGCGGCAGCTGCTCCAACCCGTATGGCTGGACCAAGGTCATGATGGAAGAAATTCTTGAGGACGCGGCAAAGGCTGACCCGGAACTGACTGTCGTTCTTCTGCGCTATTTCAATCCGATCGGCGCACATGAGTCTGGTCGTATCGGCGAGGACCCGCAGGGTATTCCGAACAATCTGATGCCGTATATCGCGCAGGTTGCCGTCGGCCGACGCGATCATCTCACGATTTTTGGTAACGACTACCCGACGCCGGACGGCACCTGCCGCCGCGACTATATCCATGTGATGGATCTCGCGGACGGTCATGTGAAGGCTGTTGAGTACGCTGCACATCACAAGGGCGTTGAGGTGTTCAACCTCGGCACCGGCACACCGTACAGCGTTCTGGAGATTGTTCACGCATTTGAGAACGCGACCGGCGTTGCAATTAAGCACGAGTTCGGCGCACGCCGTGCAGGCGACCTGCCGGAGTTTTGGGCGAATGCAGATAAGGCCGCCAAGGTGCTCGGCTGGAAGGCGGAGCGTGACCTGACGGCTATGTGCAGAGATACGTGGAGATGGCAGAGTGGAAACCCGGAAGGATATCGGAAATAAGTGATGAAAAGAAAGGGGAGAATTGCGATGCCGATGGTCAGTGTTATCATGCCGGTATTCAATGCCGGAGACGGCAGTGAGTTGGAGAAAGCAATTCAATCCATTCTTCAGCAAACATTTGCTGATTTCGAATTGATTATTTGCGATGATGCTTCTACAGATAACACATGGGAGCATTTGAAGAGGTTGGCATCTCTGGATAGCAGGATTGTCTTATTACAGAATGAGGTTAACCAGAAAGCCGGTGCAGCACGAAATCGTTGTATCAATCAATCCCAGGGACGATTTATCGCGTTTATGGATGCGGACGACATATCTGCGCCTAATCGACTGCAAACGCAGTTGAAATTTTTGAAAAATCACCCCGAAATTGCTTTTGTTGGAGCAAGGGGTGAATTTTTTCATAAAGTTCCCGGTGATTTAAAACAGTATTACTGGTTTGTGAATCAGCCACAGGCAAAGGATTTCCTTATGACCTTACCATTTGTTCACGCTTCTATCATGGTGCGGCGTGAGGTGATACGGAAAATCGGAGGATACAGTACTGAGCAAGCCGTTATTCGGTCAGAAGATTACGATATGCTGATGCGTGCATATGCATTGGGATATACAGGAGTCAATATGGCGGATGTGATGTATTTTATTCGACTGGATGAAGGTACTTACCAAAGACGGAAGTACTGCTATCGCTTAAATGAGTGCATAGTAAAATTCAGAGGCTTTTCAAAATTGGGATTGATGCCAAAAGGAATTTTATATGCGATCAAACCGCTGATTGTTGGACTGATACCAATAAAATTGCTGAATAATCTAAAAAAACGATATTACAAGACGTAGCTCGCATTAAGAGGAAAAGAAATGGAATTTGATTACGCAAAAGAACCGGGACGTAAATTGTTGATTAGCAACCGCGAGAGTGATGGTAAACCCTTAGTCAGCATTATTACTCCATATTACAATGCTGGAAAGTACTTCAAACAGACGTTTAATTGCGTGATGAATCAAACGTTTCCGTGGTTTGAGTGGATTATCGTAGATGACGGCAGCACGGATAAACCTTCGTTAGATACTCTCGAAAGACTGTCGAAACAGGATACGAGAATTCGCGTTCTGCATCAGTCCAATCAAAGACAGGCTGCCGCGCGTAACGCTGCAATTAAGCATAGTACGACAGATATTATTATTCCATTGGACGCAGATGATCTGATTTCACCGCCGTTCATCGAAGAATTATATTTTGCATTGCAGAAAAATCCCGATGCGGCATGGACATATACAGATAGTGTTGGTTTTGGTGCACAGAACTACCTTTGGAAACAGCCTTTTTCGGCTTCCCGTATGAAAACGGAAAATCTTCTGGTGTGCACAGCAGCCATTCGCAAGAGCTGGCTGGAGAAGGTCGGCGGCTATGATGTTTCGGATAAGTCGTATGATGAGGACTGGCATTTGTGGCTAAAGCTGATGGCTGCTGGAGCAAAGCCGGTACATTTGTCTGGAACACTGTTTTGGTATCGACGCAGTGCTGAGGGAATGCAGCAGCAGGTGCAGAAGGATCGTGCATTAAAACAGGCCTCTGCAAAGAAGATACGGGAAACTGCTAGCGCAATTAAAAATGATATTCAAGCGAAAGAATACCCGTATGGAGGTAAGCCGGGCGAATATGCAGCACCGAAATGCTCCGATTGGAACCGCAAGGTATTTAAGAGCCATGACAAGATCCATGTCATGATGCTGCTCCCGTGGATGGAAATGGGCGGCGCTGATCTGTTTAATCTGGATGTCTGTCGGAAAATTGATAAAGAGCGTTTTGAAGTTAGCATCTTGACGACAGTTCCTAGCCAGCAGAGCTGGCGTCAGCGTTTTGAGGATTATGTAACGGATATTTTCGATTTGCCGAGTTTCCTCGAGCCTAAGGACATCCCAGAGTTTATCAGCTACTTCATAAAGTCACGTGAAATTGACGTGCTCTTTCTAAGCAACTCTTACGATGGGTACTATCTGGTGCCGTGGCTGCGTGCACAGTTTCCCAAACTGGCCATGATCGATTACGTTCATATGGAGGAGTGGTATTGGCGCAATGGCGGCTATGCCCGTACTTCTGGCACAATGGGTGAGATCCTCGAAAAGACGTACGTCTGCAACGAGCGCACTCGCCGTGTGCTGATCAATGACTTCGGCCGTGATCCGGAGAGCGTTGAAACGCTGTATATCGGCGTGGACCAGGAGCAGTATGACGAGACAAAGGTAGAGGCTGGTTTGGTTCGAAAAGAATTGAACATTGCAGAAGATCGTCCGATTATTCTGTTTCCATGCCGTATTCATCCGCAAAAGCGTCCGTTCCTCATGGTGGAGATTGCAAAGCAGATCAAGCAGAGCATCCCGAATATTGCTTTTGTGGTTGTAGGTGATGGACCGCAGTTTGAAGAACTGAAAATTGCGATTGAGCGTGGAAATCTGACAGAAACGGTCTACCTCGCTGGTCGGCAGAAGGATATGCGTCCGTATTACAAGGACAGCGTTTTGACGCTGATTTGCTCGCTCAAGGAAGGTCTTGCGCTGACGGCATATGAGTCGCTTTCGATGGGCAAACCGGTTGTTACCTCGGACGTAGGCGGTCAGGCAGAGTTAATTGATGACACGGTAGGTCGGGTGCTGCCGCTGCTGCAAAGCGAGGCAGACGAGCTGGATAGTCGGACATTCTCGCAAGAAGAAGTCCAGATGTATGTTAAAGCAATCACGGATGTGCTTGCTGATCGAGAACAGTTTCAGCTGCTGTGCAGAAATTGCCGCCGGAAGATCGAAGAGGGATTTTCTTCGCAGATTATGATTCGCAAGCTGGAGAGGATTTTTGGGGATTTAGTGTCGGGTAAGGAAAAAAACTTGAATCGCCAGGATATGTCCAAAAGAATAAGTTATCCCTATAAGCATATGGCACAGGAATTGTGGACACTGCAAGCGGAATTAAATTCTTATATATATTCATACAAAAATGTGTGCGGAGTGGACCAACGATACGAGTTAATGCGAATTGCCTCCTCTAAATGGGGAAAAAGAATGATTAGTTTGGCTTTCCGTTTGGGAATGAATAAATGGTTCAAATGAGAAACAGCAATATGATAAAGAAAAATATGGAGGCTGTTGAATGAGTGAATTGGTTAGCATCATTGTACCCGTATATAAGGTGGAACAATATTTGAGCAGGTGTGTAGACTCGATTTTACAGCAGAGTTACAGCAATCTCGAAATCATATTAGTAGATGATGGATCTCCCGATTCTTGTGGCATGATATGTGATGAATATCAGAAAAAGGATAGTCGCGTTCAAGTTATTCATAAGTCCAACGGAGGATTATCCGATGCAAGAAACTATGGGATAGAAGCTGCTCAAGGAAAGTATTTGGCATTTGTAGATAGCGATGATTGGCTAGACTTCGATATGATCGATATTTTATATAGAGTTCTTACAAGCCAAGACGCCGATATTGCTGAGTGCAGTTACCGCAATTTATATGCTGATTGTGTTAAAGAAGAAACGTCATGCTCCGGTGAGATTATATGTGGCAATAATTTATTTGCCTTAGAAGGAATGTTAGACTGGAAATATTTCAAGCCTAATGCGTGGAATAAGTTGTATAAGCGAGAAGTTATAGGTGATATCAGGTATCCGAAGGGTAAAATCCATGAAGATGAGTATACCACATACAAATATTTTTATAACGCTAAAAAATTAGCTTATGTAGATATTTCTAAATATAATTACGATCGTCGACGGACGGACAGCATAACAGGAGATAAATTTCGCGAAGCGAATCTGGATGCGTGCTGGGCATTTAAAGAACGCGTTCTTTTTTTTGAAGAAAATCATCTGAATAGCTTAGAAGAAAAAATGAATAATGCGTATTGTTGGCAGGTTTTACACTGCGCATATAGATGCTATAAGGAGCAGATAGCAGGAAGACGTGTAGATGAACTAGTTTCTATGGCAAAACAAGATATACCTTATTTGAAAAAACATAAAGTAGATCCTTGGTATATTACAGAATTTGAAATGCTACAACATGGAGTAGATTATTATGGGAACAAGCGCCAAGCAAGAGAAAATAGTTAGTATTATTATACCGGTATATAATGCGGAAAAATATTTAGGATATTGTCTGAATTCTATAGTTTCTCAGACGTACAAGAACTTAGAAATCATTCTCGTGAATGATGGTTCTACAGATGATTCATTAAAAATATGCAATAATTATGCTTTCTTCGATTCCCGTGTCCGGGTAATAAACATTGCTAACAGAGGCGTTAGCAATGCACGCAATGTGGGGTTAAAAGCAGCAACAGGAGAATACATTGAATTTGCAGACGCTGACGACGTCCTTAACCCCCAAATGGTAGCAACTCTTGTTGATAAGATGGACACGTATCAAAGCGATATCATCATTTGCGGTTTTGAGATGGTTAGTTTGGATTCTAATCAGCAGCCACGAGATATAATACATTTTAACTCCCGGATACTTGGAGAAGAGTGTGTATATACTCAAAAACTATTTTTTGAAAAGCTTTCGTGCATTCTATGGAAAACTAGTTTATTAGAATGTCCGTGGAATAAAATGTTTCGAAAAGATATTATCGAAAATCACAACTTGCAATTTCCAATAGATAAGAGTTTGGGAGAAGATTTTTGTTTTAATATAGATTACTTTGCGTATGTGAACAAGGCGGTAATATTAAGTGATGAATTGTATTATTACATGCAAATTAACCAGACTGCACTGACGAGAAAGTATCAAGCAAATTATTTTGAGGACCAACTATATCTCGTGAAGAAGTTCGATGATATGGTTCGGAAAAATATCAAACCGAGCAAGCAGGAACGGATATATTTAGCAGAGTATATGATAGCTAAAACAATCCAATCCATATGTCATCTATTTGATAAGAATTGTGAATTGAATTCAGCACAAAAAAAAGCAAGAATTGCTGATGTTATCAACAATTCCTATATTCGAGATGCGGTAGAAATAGCAGAATATATAGATGAACGATATTTATGGATTAGAGAAGCAATAGAAAAATCTGACGTTCAGAAAATATATATGATTTTCAAGCAAAACGCAACGCAGGAAACGAAGAAACAGTTAGAAAATAAAATTGCGAACGACAATGAATTGCATCCATCGTATATAAACAAGCTGTTGGTTAAAGTGTGCGACATTATTTTACGGAGGCGTGAATGTTCGGCTGTGCAAAAGGTAAGGAATAATTTACAAAATCGTGGAATAAAGTACACAATCAAAAAAATATGGCGCGTCATTATGAAAAGATAATGTAAATATAAGGAACTATAAGATGGATAAAATACAATATTTAAATTATATTAAAGACAAATATAAAATCCAACCAATGGTAAGAAATATCTTCATTATAGGAACACCTAGCCATGGCAATCTTGGCGATCAAGCAATTTGGTATGCAACCTGGAAACTTTTACGAGAAATGTATGCGACAGCTAATATTGTCGATATTCTGATTGAAGATTTTTTTGCAGAAATTGACGCGATATATGAATTGACCCAGGATCAGGATCTCATAATTTTGCAGGGCGGCGGTAATTTAGGAAATTGCTATATGGACGATGAGATGATTAGAAGATACGTTCTTTTGCGATTTCAGAAAAATCAGATTATTCTGTTTCCTCAGACGGTATATTTCACTGATGATAAAAAGGGAAAAGAAGAATTAAAGAAAAGTATTATGATTTATAATTCTCATCCCAACTTAACATTGATGGGACGAGACCATGCGTCGACTTGTTTTTTGAAAGAACATTTTAATGCGAGTATATACGAAGCGTTTGATGTTGTATTAACAATGAGCGCTAAAAGTGAACAGTCGCGCAGAGGAGCATTAATTTGTCTCAGAAATGATTCTGAATCGTCTTTGCCTGATCCTCGAAGAAAAGAGATCATATCTCGCATAGAGAGGATTTGTCCTGAATTACGGATTACAGACACAATGGATGAGTCGTTTGCTTGGCGAGAGGAACGAGAAGAACGAGTTTTGAAGAAAATACAAGAATTTCAGATGGCTCAAATTGTGATAACAGATCGTTTGCATGGCATGATTTTTTCAGCAATTACGGGGACTCCATGTATTGTGCTGAATAATAATAACAGCAAAGTTAAAAACTGTTATGAAAAATTGAGAAATTTGAAATATATCCAATTCATAGATGACACTTCATCATTAGAGAGAGATTTTAAATCGTTAGCTAAAACCAAGGAAAACATTTTTGATTCTAATAGCTACAAAGAACAGATAAAAAATATCCTGAAGTTAATAGAAGGTAAGAAGAAAACAGAACAACCCATGAATACTTTCGTGGATATTGCAATGGAAACTGCGTCATATGATGAGAAATACTGGTTTGAAATGAGGCATTGGTTTAAGAAAACTCAAAAGGATTTCAAACAGTTAGAGCACTGGCATACGCAGTTGAAAAATGATTATGAGAATGAACAGACGTCTGTAGATCAAGCTCATGATCAACTAAAAATCGCATATCAAAAGTATGCAGAGCTAGAAATGTGGCATACAAGATTAAAACAAGACCTGCAAGAGGCACAATCGAAACAAGTTGAGCTGTACAGTATTATTCAGGACTATCAAAAAAAGTATAAAGAGTTGGAAATTTGGCATAACCAGCTAAAGTTAGCATATGAGGATGTTAAAGAAAAATTAGAACGAAGGAGATAAGAAAGTTAGGTATGGTAAAAAAATATTCGCGTAAAGAGCATATATTGTTGATTGGATTTTCAACTATTATTTTTTTAAGTATGCTTTTATTTTTTCTTAGAATACACCCCTTGATTATATATGATGCGGATGATTGGCTATATGCATCGTATTTCAGATTACCCATCCCAATATGGAATGATTGGAATCCGTCTAGAGTATTTCCTGAAATCTTTATGCCGCTATGTTCTACCTTGGCAGTTTATCTTTTTATGCCTTTGACGCATGACTATATTTGGTCTCTTGCACTCATGTATGGCATTGTTGTTAGTTCCTTTATCACATTATATGTATATGCATTTACACTTTTCTTACGAGAGAAGATAAAGGCATCTGTATCGAACAGTATTATTATTTCGACGTTTTTCTTTCTCTTCCACTTCTTGATTTTTAAAACTTCGGAATCAGGAAATCATCATATGTTTTATGCAAATGATGTTACATGCTATTTTTATTACATTATCCCTACGATTTTAAATGTCGTTTTGGTAATAATTCTGGAGTTATATCCTGATTTAATGGATATTTTTTCACGAAAAAATGGTATTTTGAAGGGCGTAATCTTATTCAGTGTATATATGGCGATTTTCTCGAATATGTTTTGCTCCGTTATTATTGCGGTTTGGGCTGGCGTTGAAATAATCAATTCCAGTTTGAATTTAATAATCTGTAAAGATTTCAAATTCAAAACGATTCTGAAAAATAACATTTATAAAGTAATGATTGTGCTTGGCTGGTTGATTTCTATTATATATGAATTGAGTGGTGGACGAGCAGAAAGTTTAGCAGGAATTTCGTTTGCAGAAAGTGTTAAACATACTATACGTAATTTTACTCAGGTTTTAATTGGCGTGAATAAATATGTTGCCGTATTATTGGTATGTGTAATCATATTGTATTTTATGCTCATTCGTAATAAAAAACAGGCGCGTTATATACTTATTGCATTGGCGAATGCAGCAATTATTGGCGTGTTTTTGATTTTAGCTTGCGCCAAGTCTAATGCATATTACATCACCAGGACAGAAATATTATTGGCACTTTGCTTCTGGGTATTTGCTGCGATCGGTATCATGATGACGGCATTAATCAATAATAAAGCTATTCGTATCCTGTCTCCATGCATATTGCTCCTATTATGCGCTAGCATCAATTCACATGGCATTACATTTGCTGATGCAAATTGTGGCGATGTAGATTGGAAAACATGCTATGATATAAGCTCGGATTTTGTGGAGCAAATAGAAGTGGCGGATGATGATAATAAAATGAATATTGTCTTGAAAGTTCCGCAGTATGATGATGCGCAAAACTGGCCGTTAGCAATTTATGGAGAGGACCGTATTTGCTATACATTATATAAACATGGAATAGTTTCACATGATTTGAATGTGGTATTCGAGCCCGATAATTCAATAAATCAAAAATGGGGAATTACTTCATGATGGAATAATGATTAAAAAGCAGATGGATTGATGCTTGCACTGAGTAAGTGAATTTTACGGAAAACTTAAACTAAGTACTGATTAAGGAGAAAATTATGAACTCAACCCTATACATAGTAATTCCTTGCTACAAGGAGCAGGAGGTTTTACACGAAACCGCAAGCCGTTTAAAGGTCAAGATGGAGAGCTTGATTGCGGCAGGCAAAATCAGCTCGGAAAGCCGCGTCATGTTTGTCAACGACGGTTCTTCAGACAACACCTGGCCGATTATCTGCGAGCTGCATGAATCCGATCCGCTGTTCTCCGGTATCAATCTGTCGCGCAACCGCGGTCACCAGAACGCACTTTTAGCCGGTCTTATGACTGCCAAAGACCTTGCCGATATGGTTATTTCCATGGATGCGGATTTGCAGGATGACATTGATGCGGTTGACGCGATGGTGGACAAGTACCACGAAGGTTGCGATATTGTCTACGGTGTCCGTTCCTCTCGCGAGAAAGATACGTTCTTCAAGCGCTTTACCGCCGAAGGATTCTATCGCGTAATGAGCTTTCTGGGTGCCGATACCGTGTTCAACCATGCCGATTACCGCTTGATGTCCAAGCGGGCGCTGGAGGGCCTGGCACAGTTTAAGGAAGTCAACCTTTTCCTGCGCGGTATTGTACCGATGATCGGCTACAAGTCCGACGTAGTTACTTACGAACGAGGTGAGCGCTTTGCAGGCGAGAGCAAGTATCCTCTCAAGAAAATGCTTGCCTTTGCGATGGAGGGCATTACGTCTCTGTCAACCAAGCCAATCCGCTTTATCGCTATGCTTGGCTTTGCAGTATTTGCCGTGAGCATTCTCATGCTGATCTACTTTATCGTTCGATGGGCGATCGGCGCTACCGTTCTTGGATGGGCCAGCGTGATCTGCTCTGTTTGGGCAATCGGCGGTCTGATCTTGCTGTCCATTGGTGTAATCGGCGAGTACATCGGCAAGATCTATCTGGAAACCAAGGCGCGCCCGCGCTTTATCATTCAAGATGTTCTGGATGACAAGTTTCATTCGTGAGGTTCGCCATGAAATCAAAGATTATCAATAATACATTGGTCAAATTCCTGGCGGTAGGCGTGCTGAATACCATCATCGGCGCAGGCACGATGTTCCTGCTGTACAACCTTGCACATGCGTCGTACTGGCTGTCGTCGGCAGCAAATTATGTTGTCGGCGGTATCGTCAGCTTTTTCCTCAATAAATACTTTACGTTTGAAAGTAAAGAATGGTCATGGTCGCAGGTTTGGAAGTTCGTTCTGAATGTTACGGTATGCTATATTCTGGGTTACGGTCTGGCAAAGCCGCTCGCGTTGAAGGCACTTGCCGGTCAGAGCGTCAATGTGCAGGAAAATGTCGCTATGCTGGTGGGTATGTGCCTGTATACCGGATTTAATTATCTGGGACAGAAGTTTTTCGCGTTTAAGAAGAAATAAAAGATAGGTAAAAGAAGATGAAAGGTCTAATCTTAGCCGCCGGCAAAGGCACGCGCCTTTACCCGATGACAAAACCGATGAGCAAGCCGTTGCTTCCGGTTTACGATAAGCCCATGATTTATTACCCGCTTGCAATTCTCATGCAAGCGGGCATTTCCGATGTCATGGTGATCGTTCCGCCGAACGAGACGGATACATTCCGTGCGTTGCTCGGCGACGGAAGCCAGTTCGGTATTCAGATTTGCTATGCAGAACAGCCTGTCGCGCGTGGTATTGCGGACGCACTTCTGATCGGTCGAGAGTTCGTGGGAGACGACTCGGTATGCCTTGTGCTGGGCGATAATATCTTCCACAGCGATACGCTGCGTGAAGTGCTCTGTAAGGGCGCACAGCAGCAGAACGGTGCAACGGTGTTCGGCTACTGGGTTGAAAATCCGCGGCCGTTTGGCGTGGTGGAGTTCGACGAGGATGGACGGGCTATTTCGATTGAAGAGAAGCCACGCCACCCGAAGAGCAATTACATAATTCCTGGCATTTATTTTTACGATAATCAGGCAATGGAGATTGCGGCGAACCTTACGCCGTCGCAGCGCGGCGAGCTGGAAATCACAGACGTGAATCTGGAGTATTTACGCCGGGATCAATTGCAGGTGCTCCCGCTCGAGCGGGACGTCGTGTGGCTGGATGCCGGTACAGCAGACAGCCTGATGGACGCTGGACAGACTATTCGAAATATCCAGGCTGAGACAGGACGCTATGTCGGCTGCCTGGAAGAGCTGGCCTTTAACCAAGGCTGGCTGACAGAAGAGCAGGTACACGAAGCCGGACAAGAGCTCGGCATGACACTTTACGGACAGTACTTGCAGTGCTTATAATGGGCAATAAGATAAGAAAGAGTATACGCATATTTTGCTTGCAACAGCATGCGAATTTAATAAACTAATAAATTAGCTTATTGAAGCACACCGAACCCCGACTGCATCGCAGCCGGGGTTTCTTCTGCCCATTGCCGTCCCTGCCAAAACCGCCTATAATAAATCTATCAAGTCACGGCGGCGCGGCCGCTGCACGAGAAGGCGAAGGAGGGGCAGCATGATCAAAAGAGACAAGCTGAAGCCGGTCATAGAGAAATACAAAGCACTTCAGGCTTGACATCTAATAGTTAGTCTTTCGGGCAGATTTAAAGCCCCTGGAATATTTCTGGGAGCTTCTGCATCTATAATATATATTCTAGATTGTTCATATTTCGGAAACACGCTACTGTATCGAGAATATATTGCATAAATCGCAGCGATTCTGCCACCTGCACGGACTTTTTCCGCCACCGTGCCGGAGATTTTCTGCCACCTTACCGGAGCACCTTGCCACTAAAAGCTCAGCCAGTGCAAGCACTGGCCGAGCAGATATCAATTTCCTAATACTTGGTTACGCCCCGCATTCATGTAGCGTTTCTTCTCAACATGCAAAACGCAATAACAATCCTCGAATTTTAGTCTTCGCCGCTACCTTTCTGCGCAGAAGCCTTCAACCCTTTGCGTTCGCGCATCGAGATGCGTCCTTCCACCAGAATTTCATACGAATTATGGATAATACGGTCCATAATCGCTTCAGAGACTGGGCTGTCGGACTCTGGATTCGGGTCAATTCGGGTATACCAGCCTTCGGGCTGGTACTGAGTGCAAAAGAGCATTGAACGTTTACAGCGAGCTTCTACGATTTCCAGCAGATCATATGCTTCCTGCGGGCTCAGCGGACGAATCAGCCATTCGTCCAGAATCAGCAAATCCACTTTCTTGTAGGCAGTCAGCAGTTTCTTCAGTTCGCCGCTGCTGCGTGCAATGGTGATTTCGTCTAATAATTCAGGCATACGAATGTAAGCGACTTTCTTAAACCGGCGGCAGGCTGCATTTCCAAGAGCGCAGGCGATATAAGTTTTGCCATTACCGGAGGCACCTTCCAGGATTACATGATGCCCTTCGTCGACATACTTGCAGGTAGACAGCCTCAGCATCTGAGACTTGTCCAGCCTACGGTCCTCGTAGTACTCAATGCCCTCCATCGTTGCGGAGGGGGCACTGAAATGCGCTTTTTTAATCAAACGTTCTACCTTGTTCGTCTGCCGCCTGTTCCATTCTGCCGTTACCGCCATACTGAAGCGTTCTTCAAAACTGAGTGCACGAAAAGAAGGCTCCTGGAGCTGAGCTGTAAACTCCGCAGCCATGGCGCTCAATTTCATATCTGTAAGCATATCCACCGTCTGCTGGTTCATTCGTGGTCACCGCCTTTCTTGAAGTAGGCAGCGCCGCGTGTAATTCCATAGCGATTCGAGTTCTGAAGAGGTTCCTTAACAGCAGAATCCTTAGGCTTGATATCTAGCCTGCTTTTCAGGATACTGTTAATATTCCGAATCGAGGGCGTAGTTCCGTATGCGAGAACACGCATGCACGCCATTTCCAGACGTCCTTTGCTGTAGCGTTCACCCAGCTTCATGAGGCTTGCACAGGCTTTGTAACCCTGCTCAGGAGCCTTGCCCGATTCGAGGAAGAATGTCACGACGCGCTCCGCCATCGGACCAACAGACATGGCCCAAACTCTAAAGTCATCTTCATTGCAGGTCATATATTTCTGATGTGATTCCGGCATATGCTCCAGCTTTACCAGAGGATCATGCTGCAGTGTCTGCAAACGGCGGTGACTTGCAACGCGGCTGCCATGATAATAAACTTCCACCAGGTTTTTTGTAACGCGGATATCAACCTTCTCACTAATCAGATTATAGGGCACGGAATATTTGTTTTTGCCATCAGGAATCAGATAATCGTTCGGAACCTTTGCCATAGACCAGACAGCGGACTCAAACGGTACGGCGGGCAGCGGCAGCATATACGCCTGTTCTTCCTCAAGATAAGCGCTGCGGCGGGTACCGGGGCGCTGCTTGAACTCGCGGCTATTCAATTCTTCGAGCTTTTCAGCAACCGCTTCGTTGACTTCATTCAAGGAGAAAAATTTACAATCTCGCAGTGCGGCAATAATCCAGGTTTCAGCGAAACGGACAGAAGCCTCTGCCGAACTCTTGTCCTTTGGACGACGTACTCGTGCAGGAACAATAGCTGTGTTGTAATAGTCCGCAAGTTCCTGATAACTGCGGTTCAGCACCGTTTCATATCGAGTGTTAGACATAGTTGCGGTCTTGCAGTTATCCGGAATGAGCAGCCTGGCCACGCCGCCGAAATAATTGAAAGCGTGAACATGGCAGTTCAGCCAGTTCTCGGTTTTCATGTTATCGCAGGCTTCTGCATAGACATAGCAGCTGCACGGGAGCACCGCTACAAACAAATAAGCGCTGCTCCGCTCTCCGGTAACGGAATCGTATACCGGGACAGTATCTCCGGCCCAGTCAACCTGGATTGCATCTCCCGGCTTATGCTGAATGCGCATGGTTGCCTTGGTAATGCGAGCCCATTTGCGGTATTTGTCACCGAACTGAGTGCTCATGTACGGCGTGCGGCCGCTTTCATAGCATTTGCGGCAGTATTCTTCCCAAAGAAGCGTCAGCGTAACGCCGGGCTTGGCCAGTTCGCGGTGGATGTACGGATAATCGGGTTCAACATACAGACAAACATTTTTGTATTTGTCCGGAAAGAACATCCGCTCCAGATCTGCATTCGTAATATCATCATCGATAGGCCAGCAGATGCCTAGCCGGTCTGCAGCTTCAAATACCGCCTTGCTTGTTTCGCGAGATGCAACCTTATTGCGTTCCATTTCGCGTTGACTGCATTTCTTACTTCGAAGCATAAGAATTTTCCTATAGTCCGTCATTTTTTGAAGGACCTCCTTGAAAGTAGTCACGACTTTTCAGCTCGCGCTTCTTTCATTATTAGGGAAAATCATCAAAGTGGCAAGCTGCTCCGGCGCAGTGGCGGAAAAAGTCCGGCAAGCTGGCAGGAAAAGTCCGTGTCAGTGGCAAAGTCGATCCGATTTATGCATATATATACAGATACAGAAAATCGAGGCGGTAAGCATCCGGCCGTAATGACAGGATTGCATATGTGAAAAAATACACAAATTCGCACAGGGAATAGTAATCGATATTTGTGTATAATATATTTAAAAATGATTGCTAAATACAGGAAGAGATGCTATACTAAGGATATAAAACGAGGTGCAAAAATTTGTGTTGATGCACAGAAATGCACCCTGCTGCAAAATTTAAAAGCCTGGCAAACCTGTTGAAAAGCAGGGACGCAAAGCCATATGGGTCTAAGGGCGCCTTCGGGCGGCTAAGGCAGCCGGTTGCAATTTGGAGTCGTACTCTAAATTTTATTAAAGTGCCCTGCTTTGTCCTTTGGATGACTATAAGCATGGGCATTTATCTATTTGTGACAAATTTATGCTCCGATACTGTCAGACCAGATCGTGAGGAAGGTGAAACTCGAGGATGTCGCTCTGAAATAGCGGCAAAAACAGTGAATTCAGTAAAATGGAGGTTGAGTGAAATGAAAAAAAGATTATTGGCAAGTTTGCTCTCTCTCGCTATGGTTGCAACAATGATGCCGGCGGCATTGGCGGATGATGAGGGTAATGAGACAGCAGGCCGCGAAAATAGCAACAAACCTAATTTCGCTATCGATTCGGCTGATGCCTTGAGTGTTGCAATCGTTGGCGCTCAGGGCGATGATTATACGATTGCACTGGATACCAATATCACGAGTGCCGTTTCAATTCCGAAGGATAAAAGTATTGTCTTGGATTTGAATGGTCATAAGCTGACCAATACAGAGGGTAAAGATACCATCACCGTTGCAAAAAACGCTACATTGACTATTACGGGTACAGGTACGGTAGATAATATTTCGCACGGTAAAGCAGCTATTTATAATATGGGTACCGCTACACTGAAAAATGGCGTGTTTGAACGATCCCAGGAAGCGGGTAAGGATGCCAAGGATAATGGTGGCAACAGCTACTATACGTTGCTGAACCATGGCGTTATGACTGTTCAAGAGGATGTTACCGTTAATAATAAAGGTGGTTATTCTAGTTTATTTGATAATGGGTATTATTCTTGGAAGTCGAAAGACGGTATTGATAATCCTACTCTGACGATTGAAGGCGGCAAATTTAATGGCGGCTTAAACACCATCAAAAATGATGATGATGCAATTCTGAACATTGCAGGCGGTGAATTCATCAACTATACACAGGCAGCATTCCAGAACCATGGTTCGGCTATGGTCACGGGTGGTAAGTTCGAAGCAAATTCTGTATATTCCATTTATAACTGTGGCTGTGATCCAGAGCATGATCTGGGAAAGCTGGACATCTCTGACGGCACGTTCAATGGTCGGCTTGCTGTTGTAGGTGGCAACAGTGATGTTAATATCACTGGCGGTACGTTCAACGGTACAATTTATAAGAATGCTGCTGATAAACTGTCGATCTCCGGTGGTACATTCAATACTGATGTTTCTAAGTACTGTGTTGATGGCAAAACGGCTCTGAAGCAGAACAATGGTACATTTGTTGTTGGAAAGCTGAAAAAGAACGAGGATGTTGTTGTTGCCGAAGCCGACAAGAAGGGCGATACGCAGGCTACTGTAAATAATAGTATTACAGATAAAGGTGCTGCAACGGCAACTGGTGAGACTGTAGCTTCGACTGAAGCTATTAAAGATGACAACCCAATTGACGTAACGACTGAAGAGAATGCTATTACTGCATTGAAAAATGCAAGTATGATTACGCTTAATCCCGATGGTACGATTGGTAAGGATCAGACGGTCACTATTGTAAAGGAAACTTATCTGGACGTTAAGGTTGAAGAGTATACGCTCGGTACAACTGAGGACACCTATAAGATTTCCATGGATATTACGCCTAAGTGCAATCTGATTGCCACTACTAACAAGGACAATCAGACTGAAGAGAATTCCGTAACGTTCTCTAAGGGTAATCTTATGAAGGTTACGGCAAAGACCAATGTTACTGTAACTCTTCCTAGCGTATTCGCAAACAAGCTTGTATACATCAATCACGACAACAAGGAACTGTACACTGCAACTGCTGATAAGGATAGCAAGATTACTTTCGAAACCAATGGTTTCAGCCCGTTCACCTTCACACTGACGAAGCCGAGCGGATTTGACAATGGTTCTTCCGGTGGTTCCTCCGGCGGCGGTTCGTCCAGCTCCTCTACCTACAAGGTAACCGTTGCGACGGTTTCCAATGGTTCCGCCAAGGCTTCCGCATCTACGGCTGTCAAGGACGCGACCGTAACCGTAACCCTGTCCCCGGACAAGGGCTACAAGCTTGATAAGATCACGGTAACCGATGCTTCCGGCAAGGAAATCGCGACTACAAAGAAGAGCGATACCTCCTACACGTTCACCATGCCGGCATCCGCAGTTACCGTAAAGGTTGCTTATGTCAAGGATGACGCAGCGGTTGTAGAGCCGACCACCGGCTTCAACGATGTTGCCGACAAGGACTGGTTCGCTGACGCTGTTAAGTATGTTGCCGACAAGGGCATGATGAACGGCACGAGCAAGACCACCTTCGGCCCGAACGACAGCACCACGCGCGGTATGATCGTAACCGTTCTGTACCGTCTGGAGAACGAGCCGAGCGCTGCTGCTGCATCGTTCACTGACGTCGTTTCTGGCCAGTACTACACGGACGCAGTCGCGTGGGCGAATGCGAACGGCATCGTTACCGGCTACGGCAACGGCAAGTTCGGTCCGAACGATGTTGTAACCCGCGAGCAGTTCGCGGCGATCCTGTATCGCTACGCGCAGTACAAGAAGTACGATGTTTCTGTCGGCGAGGATACCAATATCCTCAGTTATGCCGATGCGCAGAGCGTTTCTGCATATGCAATCCCGGCTATGCAGTGGGCAGGTGGTGCTGGCATCGTAAATGGCTCCAATGGTAAGCTGAATCCGCAGAATAACGCTACCCGTGCGGAAGTCGCAGCAATGCTGATGCGCTACTGCGAGAAGGTTGCAAAATAAGTTCCGGATAAAGAAAAATAATACGGCTGAGCGGCCGCGGAATGAGAAATCGTTCTGCGGCCGCTTTTTCGTAACCGTCAAATCTCCAACCAAAAAGCAAAGCACCGGATACCCTCAGGGTACCAGGTGCACAAATCAGAATATGTCGGCTTCTGATGTGATGCCCAAAAATTCATCCACGGCATCCGCGATTGCATCCTGAGAGTCCTCGTCTGCCATATAAGAGTAGGCGTCATAAGTCTGGTCGATCGTATCTGCAAATCTGCTGGAAAGTCTGGGATGCCCGCGCGTGAATGCAGGAAAATTCTTTTTCACATAATATGAGTAATCTGCATAAACCGCCCATATAGCGGCGTCTGCACGGACTTTCAGCGACATCTTGCCGGAGAAATAGCGACGCCTCGCCGGAACG
>CALLDR010000016.1 GCA_937997955.1 uncultured Emergencia sp.
GCAGGCCCCTGCAGAAACCCAGACGCTTATTAGAAGCTCAGTGGAAGGAAAGAAAGAAGCTGTTTCTGCGTCCCTAAATGTGGTAAAATAAAAGAGTCTTGCATATGAAACGACCATAGAAATACAACGAGGAAGCGACAACAAAGAGTCGACGATAATGAAATGAAAAGAAATAGGAGGAACGATGATAATTCAAGTCTCAGCGCTGGTCATCATGATCGCATTCTACGGATGCTATTTTATCAAGATGCTGAACCAGAGGAAAAAAGGAATCACGACGGATCAGATTGGAAAGGGAAAGGAAGGCTTTGTAAAATTTGTTGAAACCACCATGAAGGCAGCAACCTATCTCGTACCAGCCGCCGAGGTCATCAGCATTTTGCTGGATACAAGCCTCTTTCACACGTATATCAGGGTCTTGGGGCTCTGCGTCGGAGTTATTGGCACCGCGGTTTTCATCATTTCCGTTTTGACCATGCGCGACAGCTGGCGGGCCGGCGTGTCAAAGACGGACAAAACAGAGCTGGTTACAGACGGCATCTATCAGATCAGCCGCAACCCGGCATTTCTGGGATTTGATCTGGTATATATCGGAATCCTGTTGGCCTTCTTCAACTGGCCGCTGTTCGCCGCGTCCCTGCTGGCTGTGATCATGTTTCATCTGCAGATTGTCAACGTAGAAGAGGATTTTCTGATCGAGACCTTTGGCGACGAGTACCTGGCATACCGGAGAAAGGTCCGCCGGTATCTGGGCCGGAAGTGAAGAATATACTGAAGTAAGATGAAGGAATATAATGAAGAATACAGTGAAAAATTTGTACGATGCGTATGATGCGGCCGGATTTTGGGAGGCGCTTGACATTCTGGCGGCGGAATCACCTGTTGTCATCGACCGTCCCAAGGGCTATCCGCACCCGAAACATCGTGAGCTGATTTATCCTCTGGATTACGGCTATCTGCAGGGAACTGCGGCGATGGACGGCGAGGGCGTCGACGTCTGGGTGGGAAGCAGGCAGGAGAAAACTCTCGATGCTGTCGTCTGCGTTGTGGATCTTGCCAAGAGGGAGACAGAGCTCAAGCTCCTCATGGGCTGTACGGAAGAAGAGAAAGAAGCCGTATACCGGTTCCACAACCAGACCGGGCAGATGAAAGGGCTTCTGATTCGGCGGCCTGCCCATTTACAGCCGGCCGCAGAAGTGATAGAATAGAAAAATCAGAATCAGGAGGCGCGTCATGCACAGAGTATTCGGTACTAAAATTGATGGTGCGGATTATTACCACCGGCCGGGAGCCTATGTGATTCCCTGGCGGGATGGGAAGATCGCCGCGGTCAGGATTCCCCTCGGTTATTTCCTGCTGGGCGGCGGCAAGGAAAAGGCAGAGAGCGGCAGGGAGAAGGCGGAAAGCGACGGAGATAAACTGGAACACGGCAAAGCGCATGCGGCGGAACCGGATCCTGCGGAGCTGGAAGACGACCTGTCCTGCATCCGGCGGGAATGTCTGGAAGAGATCGGTTACGCGGTCAGACCGGGAGACTTCATCTGTTCCGCGGAGACCTTCTGCAAGATCCCGGAAAAGGGCCTCTTCCACCCGATACAGACCTATTACCAGTGCGAGCTGCTGAAAAAAATTCAGGAGCCCATAGAGCAGGACCACCAGCTGGTTTGGCTGGAGCCCCGGGAAGCCATGACCAAGCTGTTCGTCGAGCAGCAGCGGTGGGCGGTGGAGGTGTATATGCGGAGCCTTCAGCATCAGACGGAGCAGACCCGCCAGAGGCAGACGGAGCAGAGCTTACAAAGCCAGACAGCGCGGAGCTTCCTGAAGCTGTCTGAACCCCAGCGGGCCGCGGAGCTTTTCAGCGGCTGGCAGGAGACCATAGTCTGGTCCTGCCTGCAGGGCGTCATGGGCAGCGTTTACGCGGACCGTTATGACGCGCCGCAGTCAGCGGCAGCCGTGCTCGGCGATTTCTGCTTCCTGGCAGGATGGCCGTCGCGGGAGTTTCTCGACGCTCTGTCAAAGGGTGTCCGTCGGGGCTTTGTCATCATGGTCCCGCAGAACGGCGTTTGGGGCGATCTCATCGAGACCAGCTTCGGGCATAAGGCCAGAAAGATCACCCGCTTCGCCACCAGAAAGGATACCGCCTTTGATCAGAAGAGACTGCGAAAGCTGGCCCGGGCGGTGCCGGCCGGCATGGAGCTGCGGGAGCTGGATCAGGGGATCTTTCAGATGGCTAAGACTACGTCCTGGTGCGTAGACTGGGTCAGCCAGTATGAAACCTATGAGGACTACAGGGAGAGAGGCATAGGCGTGGTTTTGACGGAGGCGGGAGCGCCGGTTTCCGGCGCGTCCTCCTACAGCAGCTATGACGGCGGCATTGAAATAGAGATCGATACCAGAGAAGACTGCCGCAGACAGGGCTTTGCCAGAGTCTGCGGAGCCGCCCTGATCCTGCGTTGTCTGCGGGAGGGGCTGTATCCCAGCTGGGACGCCCATAACGAGGGATCCCTGGCCCTGGCAGAACAGCTCGGCTATGTCTTTGACAGGGCGTATACCGCCTATGAGATGATTTTTACGGCCTGACGATTTTTACGGTTTGGCGATTTTGATGTTTTGACGATTTTGATGGTTTAATATTTTTGACGGAAAGAACAAAAAAGATGGAAGGTACGGAAACGGAAGGAGATGCATTTCAGTGGCAGGAACAGAACTGATTCAGGTGAGAAGAGCACGCCCTGAAGATATGGAAGCGATCATGAAGCTGCAGGTGGCCACCTTTACCGGAGAACAGGCTATTCCGGAGGCTTTGATCGAACTGCGGGAGGATCAGAAGCCCCAGTGGTGGGCCGCGTTTCGCGGCACTGAGCTGATGGGCGCCGTGGCGTCCTGGCAGGAGAACGGCGAGCAGCACGCGGGCAGATTCGCGGTGACGCCTGAAAGCCGGGGACTCGGCATAGGCAAAGAGCTGGCCAGAAAAGCCTTTGACGACCTGTTCAGCCAGGGCCTGCGGGAGATCCACATGGAAGCGCGGGATACCACCGTCCATATCGTAGAGGCCATGGGAGGCGAGGTGACCGGACCGGCCTTCGATTTCTACGTAGGAACTGTAACGCCTATGAGGATCCGGCGGGAGAAGTATGAGAGATGAAGGGAAGGGAGCATGATATGAAGGACCAGTTGAGGCAGCGCGTTTTAAACAGCGTGGAGGAACATCTGCAGGAGCTGTACGAGATCAGAACGTATCTGTATGAGCATCCTGAAGTAGGCGGCGAAGAGAAGCTGGCTTACGAGAAGCTGACGGGGACGCTGAGAGACCATGGATTCGATGTGAGCGGTGATTTTCACGGCATCGACTACTGCTTCCGCGCGGTATATGACAGCGGCAGGGAAGGCCCGGTTATCGGCCTGACCTGCGAATTTGACGCCCTGCCGGGCATCGGCCACGGGTGCGGACACGACATTATCGCCGCCGCGCCTCTGGGCGCGGCCTTTGCCCTGCAGCCCGTTCTCGATGAGACCGGCGGCAGAGTAGTTCTCTACGGAACGCCGGGAGAGGAGTGCGTCTGCAGCAAGGTGCAGCTGTCGGAGGAGGGAGCCTTTGATGAGGCGGACGTGGTCATGACCGTGCATCCGAACCCGGTCAATCTGTCCAGCGGGGCGACCACGGCCATCGACGCCATTCAGGCGGATTTCTACGGAAAATCCTCCCACGCAGGCGCGGCGCCGGAAGAGGGGATCAACGCCCTGGACGCGGCGGTATACTTCTATACGATGATAAATGTAGAAAAGCAGTATCTGAAAGACGTCAATATCTACGGGGTCTTTGCTGACGGCGGCGAAAAATGCAGCGTGATTCCCGAGCACGCCGCGGTGAAGTACCTGGCCCGCGCGAAGGATATGGACGCCATAAAGGCCGTCTGGGATATGTTTGAGCGGTGCGCCAGGGGCGCGGCCTCGGCTGTGGGCGCTGAGTACAAAGTGTGGCGCAACGAGCCTGCCAACAAGAACATGATCACCAATCAGGCCCTGTCAGATGTGTTCAACCGGAACTATGAGGCCCTGGGCGGCGGCCATATGCCCCACATCGACAGCACCGGTTCTACAGATATGGGAGACGTGAGCCACGTGAGACCGGCCATCCATCCGTGGATCGGCATGGACTGCCCTGATCTGCAGCTCCATTCCAGAGAATTCGCCGATATGACCATGACCGCCGCGGGAGACAGGGTGATCCGTCTGGGCGCTTCCGCTCTGGCTTTGACTGGCCTGGAGGTTCTGACCGACGCAGGACTGCTGGCGGAGATCAAAGCGGAGTTCGCGGCGAGGGCGAGAGGGAAAAGGGAACTTCCCTGAAAGATAAATTGTAACTTCTCCGGTTTTATGGTATGATAGAGCCTGCAGGAAATTTTTCACGCGCTCACGCATTTGATAAAATGAGAAAATGACAGATAGAAAACAGATACATAGATAAAAAGGAGAAAAAACAGATCCTATGGGAAACAAGACATTTCATATAACCACCTTTGGATGCCAGATGAACGAGCACGATTCAGAGGTCATGGCGGGAATGCTGCTGGAAAAGGGCTTCGCTCCGGTAAAGGAGCGGAAGGACGCCGACGTGGCCATCATCAACACCTGCAGCGTGCGCGAAAACGCGGACAAGCGGTTTTTCGGCACCCTGGGACAGCTGAAGAGAAGAAAGAAGGAAAATCCCGACTTTATCGTCTGCGTCTGCGGCTGCATGATGCAGCAGCAGCACGTCATCGACACCATCAAAGCCAAGTATCCGTGGGTGGACATCATCTTCGGAACCCACAACATTCACCAGTTCCCGGAGCTGATCGACAACGCTCTTAACGAGAAGAAAAAGCAGATCGAGATCTGGCCCGACGGCGGAGAAATCGTGGAGGGCCTGCCCGCCAAGCGGCTCTTTGACAGCAAGGCCCTGGTTAACATCATGTTCGGCTGCAACAACTTCTGCACCTATTGTATCGTGCCGTACACCCGGGGCAGGGAGCGGAGCAGACATCCGGAGGACATCGTCAGAGAAGTGAAGGCCCTGGCGGCGGACGGGGTCAGGGAGATCATGCTGCTGGGCCAGAATGTAAATTCCTACAGAGGCGAGGGAAAGGACGGCTGCCGCGCGGACTTTGCCGACCTGCTTTACATGCTCAACGATATAGACGGCCTGGAACGGATACGCTTTATGACCAGCCATCCGAAGGATCTTTCCGACAAGCTGATCCAGGCCTTTGTGGACTGCGAAAAGCTGTGCAAAAATATCCATCTTCCGGTGCAGTCCGGCAGCAGCCGCGTGCTGAAGCGAATGAACCGGATCTACACCAGAGAGCAGTATCTGCAGGTGGTGGAGAAGCTTCGCGCCGCCGTACCCGGCATTACCATGTCGACGGATATCATCGTAGGCTTTCCTGGTGAGACGGAGGAAGACTTTGAAGAGACGCTGGACCTGGTCAGGACCGTCCGCTACGATTCCGCCTTTACCTTCCTGTACTCGATCCGCAAAGGGACGCCGGCGGAGAACTTCGAGGACCAGATACCGGAGGAGGTCAAGCACGAGCGGTTTAACCGGCTGGTGGAGCTGGTCAACCAGATCAGCGCCGAGAAAAACGCGGCCTATACAGGACGGGTGGAAAAGGTGCTGGTAGAGGGGCCGGACAAGAACGGCAAAGGGATCCTGGCCGGACGTACCGACGGGTTTAAGCTGGTCAATTTCCCAGGCTCAAAGGACCTGATCGGGCAGATCGTCGACGTGGAGATTACGGCAGGCAAGACCTTCAGCCTGGAAGGCCGTCTGGCCGGCAAAGGAGATGAGGCCGATGAATCCTAAGCTGAGAAACCTGAGAGCGGTCATAGCCCGGTTCCGTCCTTCCTGTCCTCAGGAGGAGCGTGATCAAAGGGTCATGGCGGCTTTTCTGGAGCAGAACGACGACTGCCTGATGCGGACCAATCTGACCGCCCATTTCACGGCTTCCGCATGGATCGTCAACCCTGCCCGAGACAAGGTTTTGATGGTCTATCACAATATCTACGACAGCTGGTCCTGGACCGGCGGACATGCCGACGGGGACCCGGATCTGGAGGCGGTCGCTGTCAGAGAGGCGGGAGAAGAGACCGGCGTCAGGGAGCTGAAGCTGCTGAGCAGGGAGCCGGTGTCTCTGGAGATCATCACCGTGGACGGCCATGAGAAGAGAGGGGCCTACGTGCCTTCCCATCTCCATCTGAACCTGACCTATCTGATGGAGGCTGGGGAGAACCAGCGGCTTTCCATCAAGGCAGATGAAAACAGCGGGGTCCGCTGGATTTCGCTTCAGGAGCTCCCGGATTACGTCACCGAACCGTGGATGATGGAGAGGATTTACAGAAAAATATCCGGCAAAGTCCGGTTGACAGGAATGTCCTGATGTTGTAATATAATAGATGCTGGATATCTGTGCCTGAAAGAAGCGGATAAGGTCGCCCTTTGGCGTTTCAGCCGGAATCCAGCGGGAATAGCTTTCAGCGAGAATATTTTATTTCAGCGAAAATACGCGGATAAAGCGAATACATGAGTAATTGGTAGGCATACGTGCTGTAATTTGGAATCAGGTGGGAATCCTGAACAGTCCTGCTGCCGTAATGAGAAAGGCAGAATGAGCCTTCTTTAAGTCGGAATACAACTCCAATACTTGGCTGGAAAATCACAGGAGATGACTCTTTCAGGCCAATATGTTACGCGAGTAATTTTTGTTGTGCCCGGATTCTGTGAGTTCGGGTATTTTTATTGAGCCGGACCTGCCGGCGTCTTCCGGCTGAGCCGGGGGGGCTGGCAGAGACGGAAAAAACGAGATATGGAAAAATATACAGTGAAGAACGGAAAGGCCCTGCGATACGGCTTTACCACCGGAAGCTGCGCCACAGCCGCGGCCGCGGCCGCGGCGGAGATGCTGCTGGGCGGCCTGGACGTGCCCAGGGCGGTGATCACGCTGCCTTCCGGGGAGCAGGTGACCTTTGACATCGAGAATACACAGCGTCAGAAGGACTTTGTCCGCTGTTCCGTCACCAAGGACGGCGGCGACGATCCCGACGTGACCCATGGAGCCGGTATCTTCGCCAGGGTCAGCTTCAGCGAGAGCCCCGGCGTCGTCATCAGAGGCGGGGAAGGCGTCGGCGTGGTCACGGCCAAAGGACTGCAGATACCGCCGGGAGAGGCGGCGATCAATCCGGTGCCGCGGCGCATGATCCGGGAAAACCTGCGGCGGGTCGCCGAGGCCAGAGGCTTTGATCTGGCAGAGGGGGGACTTGACGTGGAGATATCCGTGCCGGGAGGGGACGAGATCGCCAAGAAGACCTACAACCCGAGGCTGGGTATCGTAGGCGGCATCTCCATCTTAGGTACCAGCGGCGTGGTGGACCCCATGAGTGAGAAGGCCCTCATCGACACCATCAAGGTG
>CALLDR010000017.1 GCA_937997955.1 uncultured Emergencia sp.
TTTTCCAACGGTACGTCATATTCGTCGATGAGGATGATGCACTTGCGGCCATGGTGTTTCTCCAGGCACCTGGACAGAGTTTTCAATCCGTCGGCATACAGCTCCCGATCGCTCTTTCCCTGTAGGACAGACTGAAACGCGGTTCTTTCCTGTTCTGTTAAAGCGGAGCACTCCAAGGCGTAGCTGTGCCGCTCAAACTCTCTGATGATCTCCTTTCTCAGCATTTCATATGCCAACTCGAAATCTGGCTGTTTCCCTGATTTCAGCGACAGATTGATCACCGGATACTGCTGCTGGTGCCGCAGATAGGCTTCACCGCACTTGGATATGGCAAGAGCATCGAAGATATAGCCGTTGTCTATTTTACTTCCGTCAGGCTTCCGCTCATCTTCAAAGAACCGCCTGAACATGCTCTGGTTTAGGGTCTTGCCAAAACGCCTCGGCCGGGTGAACAGGGTCACCTTAGAATGTTTATCCACGAAATCCTTCAGCGCCATGGTCTTATCTACGTAATATAAACTCTTGTCTATGAGTTCCTTTATATCTTCATATCCAATAGGAATCGGTTTTTTCATCTGCCTCACCTCACTATCTATAGTATAAACGCAAAGAAAGTAAATCACAAGAAAAAGGTTTAACAAAATATGAACTGGTCGGCTCCAGCAAAGTTGGGCTAAATCCCATCATTTCCTGCAAAAAACCCAACCCCATCAACGGAGCTATAGGAGTACAGGGCCGCAGAGCCATTGAAACATTGGACCATTGAATTATGAAATGAATTACGAAATGGATTATGAAAGCTGCTCTGCCTGGATCCGTGCCATGGGAACGCTCATTTGGGGTTTCTGAGTACGCCTCGCTGCGGGCGGCAGCCCGCGGGTCAAAAAAGCAGGCGGCCTGCGTCGAAGGATTTCAACGCAGGCCGTCTGCAAAAGTTGTATTTTACTCGTATGAACTATTTTCTGTTCACTCTGGAAATTCTCCAGGCTTTGTTGGACCACTGGGTGTAGACCTTCTCGCCGTTGATGACTCTTACGCCTCTAACCTTGTAGAAGTACCTGGTGCCTTTTTTCAGCTCCTTGGTATTGATGTAGAAGTTCTTCGTTCCCGTCGTGGTCTTGTAGTAGGCTTTGGTTCCAAAGCCGCTGTACCGCTTGGTGGACTTGAAGACTTCGTAGTAGTCTACTTTGTAGCCCTTTGACTTGGTCCAGTTCAGCTGGATATTATTCTTCTTGCTGAAGGTGGAGCGCAGCTTGATGGTGGTAGCCTGTACGCCCGCTTTGATCCGTTCAGCTTTTTCTTCGTCGGTCTCTCCGCCCTGCGCTTTGATGGCCGCGTCGATTTTCGCAGCCTCTGCCAGAGTAAAGGTTTCCGGTTTGGAGGTTTCGATCTGGTAGTACTGCTTTCCGTTGATGGTCACCAGCTTGCCGCTTACCTTGACCAGCTTTCCTTCACTGTCAGCGTAAACAACACCCACCTCTTTATCCTTCAAGTCGGAAGTGACCGGCAGAGATATAGTTATCTTTCCAGCGCCAAGATCTGTGATCTCTTTGCCGCCTGAAAGGATGGAAACCTTGGTCTGCGCGGCGTCGCTGCCCAGCAGATCTTTATCTGCTTCAGCAACGGTCTGCTTTTCCAGAACGATGGTCAGATCGCTGCCAGAAGCCGCTTTGATTGCCTCATTGAGCGCAGTCTGATCCATGGTCACGCTGCCCAGCGGGGTGGTTACCTGCAGGGACGCGTCGGTCTTGGCCGCTATATTTGACGCGGATGTCTTTGACAGCTCCAGAGCGACCTTTGCCGCGTCCTTGACGTCTCCATCTGCCACCTGCAGTTCTATTACCTTTGATTTGTTCTCACTGGCCTGCTTCAGGATTTCCGCCATAGTGTCGGCTTTCACCGTCGCAGTTGCCGTATCTCCGGAAACCACTACCTGTGTCGGCGCGGTGGTAATTCCGTTGGCAGTAGCCACGTCAGACTCCGGCATCTCTTCGCTGCCTGTAATAGAAGTCATTCCCAGACGTTCCGCCAGCTTGTTGTAATTGTCGACATCATTGATGGTGATGTACTTTTTCTGCTCGTCGTTCAGCTTGGTGTAAGCCGCCGTCGCCGCGTTGATCTGCGATCTGTAGCCGCTTAACTGGCTGTCCGTTACCTTGTCGCTGTTCGGAAGCGCCGCCAGCAGGGCTTTCACGCTGTCGATATCAGCATAGAACTGAATCTTCTGCACCGCCGCGTTCAGCTTCGCCGTATCATCAGCGTTTACCTCGGCCTTATCGTCGCTGCTCAGCGCGTCGTACATTTCCTTGGCGCTGGTCACAGCGGACACGTAATTCTTGTAGTTCGCATAGGTGATCTTGTCCTCCGAAGGAAGAGCCTGGATCGCCTCCTTCACCGAATCCGCGCCGACCTTGACCACTTTGATGGTGTACTTGGTCGCTGTGTAGTCTCTCGCCTCAGTGCCTTGTTTGTTCATAGACGGCCACTCCGTCTCACCGATGCCGACGTAGATGACGTCGCCGTTCTTCACCGGAATGCTCTCCGAACGCTTGTAGAAGGCTGATTCCTTCTTATAGCTGTTCAGATAGGTCCGCACCAGGTAATTCTTATTGGCTGCCGTCGGCGTTACCACCACGTTGGCCTTATCGCCCGGAATGATCAAAGTGTATTCCAGCGTCTTTCCATCAAAGGCAGGGGACAGCGTTCCGCCGGACACGGACAGCGCCTTCAGGCTGGTGTCCGAATTACCCCAGCTGCCGCCGATGTCCTCTCCCAGACCCTTGGAAGTGTACATGACGCTGATCTCGTCACCGTTTTCCAGCTTATAGAAGCCGGTGTTCTTCACGCCGAAGGACTGGAAGCCTTCATTGACAAAGAAATCGTTGAGGGTACCCATCCAGCCGGACTGAGAACCGCCGTCGAACTGAGCCAGCTCATCGTTTCCTTTTATAATAGAGGCAAGGTAAGTGATGGTCGTATCGTCCCTTCCATTGGACGTTGAGCCGCCTGTACCTGTCCAGCTGAACCCGTTATCCTTCAGGGCCCGCAGGATGCAGGTCATCATGGTATCATTGTCATAGAGGGTCACATAGGTGTCCAAGAACCGCCCGCTCAACGCGGAAGGCGCGCCGCTGTAGGTGGTGTTCTCCACGCTGACGTGGACCTTGCCCACGGCCGTGCCCGTCTGTTCTTCCGAGCTGCTACTGCTCTTCGCGACAGCTGCCATGGCGGCGAGGGCTGCCTTTCTGGCCGCCGCGATGCCGTCCTCTGTGGTGGCGGCGTTGACGTTAGCAATACCAGCGGTCTTTGCCGCCAGAAGCGCGATCTGCCCGGCTTCATCGTAATCTGTCAAAGAGTAGCCTTTGTAGGCTTCCTCAATGGTCTGGATCGCGGCTGTTTTCTGGCTGGCCAGATCCACCTTGCCCCAGGTTACGGTAACCGTGACGTCGTTATATGGCATTACAAAGGAAGCTACTGGCTCTTGGAAGTGAACATTTACACCAATACCAACAGGTTCCAGACCTTTATATTTGGTATTGTCTAGAAAGGATGTTCCAGCTGCTACTGTATGCGTTACACTGGATGCTTCGACACCTTCATAGGAAATGCTTTTAATTTCATATTCACTGCCGTTGATCGTGAAGGTAAAGTTTCTCGTCACCTTATAATTCTGATAATCCAGCTTGGTGATCTCAAAGCTACCATCGGTGATGCTCCAATTATCTCCCGCCAGCGTTCCACTTTCTCTGATCAGCGGATATGCGAAATATCCCGGATCCAGCGGCAGGGTTACATTATTCAGTGCATTTGCGTATTCTGCGTTCAAATCACTGCCGACTGCATACTGATACAGCTTGAACTTATCGTTCGCATTCTTATACTCATCGCTGTCAATATTTGCACCGGAACTTTCTGGAGACTTCACTGGGTTATGATCCTGAAGCCATACGATCATAGCGTCCAGCGCCTTTTGGTCTTCATCATTATCAGCTTTTACATTGACGGTCAGATTGTATGTCTTTGCTTCTGGCAAGTCAGCGTCCTTCAGGAGATAGAGCGCCTCGCACTTTTCCTGTTCTATAGGAGCAAGAAGATTCTTCTGATAAGATGTAAGCCCCTCATACGCACTCACAAAATTATCGAAGGTTTTCTTAACGGAGCTATCCACAAGGGTCGTGTCATCCGGCAGCTGATTTAGATACCTACGCAGTTCTTGCAGCTTTGCTTCATTATCTACGGTGGTTGCATTCTGGATAATCTGAATCTGTGCGATGCCGTTCTGTTGCGCCAGACGCGCTGCGTTGGTATCCTCAGCAGTTTCAATACCCGCTTTCGCGGCATCATAAGCAGACTGTATTATCGCCCAGTCGCCTTCCGTGAAGTAGCTTTGTGGGTAATCTTTGTAAACCAGTTGCAGCTCTTCCTGCAGGTTTTCTTTGACCCCATTCAAATTCGTAGATTCCGTCACGTGTACGCGAATGACCGCGCCGCTGTTCACAGAAGCATAGACGCCGCTGCTCGGCAGCTGGTCTCTCGGCCACTGTGGCCAGTCTCCCTTGATATCTTCAGTCAAGTCATACGCTGAGACTACATACCAGCCAGGACTATACAGCGCAAAGGTCGCTGTTCCGGTTTCATCGGTTGTTACGGCCTGCGAGCCTTCTTTGATCAGATTCAGGCCATTCAAATTGCCTTTGTCGTCATCTCCTGTTTGGCTGATATACAGATGCATACCATCCGCCGCGGAGGCTGACGCGGTGTCAGCGCCTAGATATGCCGCATATTCCTGTATGTGGAGGCTGAATTTCTCTCCCGCTTCCACAGTGATAGAATCTCCCTCCGTAAAAGACGCCGTCTTCAGGCTTTCAGCGTACTGAGAAAGATATGCCTGCACACCCTCTGCAATGGTCGGGCTCTGCAGGGATTCCGGCCGATAGTTCCACGCTACCACCACTTCATCACCAGGATGCAAATTGAGCCTGTTCAGCAAGGAATCTGTTACAATATCTGCTCCGTCAGTTACATATTTTTCACTGACGAAAACTCCGTTGATATATACCTTCGGGTAGTCAGAAGTTCCTAGCGTGATACCCGCCGCAGTCAGAGCCTCTCTCAGCGTGTAAGACTCTGACAGCTTTACCTTTCCAACGTAGCCGGAGACACCGGACTCTTTGCCAGCTCTAGCAGCTACAGGATCTGTGGCAGTTAACTTAATTTCGATCTCGTCCTTCGGCACCAAGTTGTAGTAATACGCCTCGAAGAGCTGCTTATACGCGCTCTGATAGGCTTCTATATCGGCCAATTTCTCCGCCATACCAGCTGGCAGTTTTGTTTTCTCTGCATAAATCTGCTCTGCCTCTGTAATTGCCGTCTGTAGAGCACTCCAAGACTCATCAGTATAGTCGGACTGATTGGCGCCCTTCGCAATCTGAATCATCGGCTGCAGATAGGTTCTTCCCAAATTGAACAGCCTCTGATAGTTGTTGCTCTGACTAACCGTCTCCAGTGCAGACGCGGCTGCAGCAAGTTCATCCGCTAAAGCGTCAATGCTGTTCTGCAGGTCTCCTGTTATGGTAGTGTTGTACTGCGTCGGCGTCCCGTTTGCGTTGTAGAGCTTCGCCAGCTCTTCAGACGCTGCCTGATAGGCGCTGTCAAAAACCTTCCATGTGGATTCTGTATAATCTGTGGAATCCTTCTGGTCATAATCTGCTGCCTGAATGGCCTCGTACAGCTGGGTCGGGTTGACGTTGGATTTAGAGATCAGGTTATCCATGGCAGACTGCAGAGCGTCCACAGCCGCATCGACCTGCTTCTGGGTGGCAGCTTCATTATCGTTGACTGAATTTGCTGTGGTCAGGGCCGACTGGAAGTCTGACCAGAAGCCGGATTTGGAAGTCGCCTTGCCGTTGTAGCGGTCGTCGGAAGTGTAGTAGGTGTCATCTTCTAGGGCATTCGCTGACATGATTGTTGACGATAGCGTGGTTTTGTCGACTACTGGAGCACCATATTTTTCTCCTCCAACTTGTATCAGTAAACGAGTTTCTTCATAATTGTTCCCCTTACAAATCCAGATAAAATAATAGTCACCCTTTTCATCCAGAGTGCCATTATTCGTCAATGAAACCTTAGGTATTTCAGTTTCAGCAAAGTATTTCAATTCTACCGTTGCCCATCCAGACTGTACTTTATCGGAATTTTTCGCACCATCACCAAAGTAGTCATTTGGATCAATCCGATACGCTGCCTCTGAAGTAGAATCATCATTGTCAGCTGAATTATATATCGCTTGACCGTCAGAATCAAAATCCATTAATATCGCTTCTGGCGATGATTCAGTAAAGTATGTATAGAAGCATGGTGAACCATCAAAATAGCCGATCTTGGAGACTTCAAGAGGCGCTCCTTCAGTGTCCACCTTTACAGTCGGCCCTTCTTCAGATTGTGCATACGCAAAGTTAAAATTTGTATTTATTAATGATACTATTAACAGCAGTACTAAACTAATAGCTATTACTTTGCTTTTTTTGTTTTTAATATCTATCATGTTCATGTTAACCTCAAAAAAGGAGGCCCCTTTCATGAGGCCCCCATTTTGTTTACTTTCCTGTCACCTTCAAAAGTGTTACAAACGGAGAAGCCGTTCCCGACTGAGAAATAATCTGAACATACTTTGTCTCGTTTGCTTCTACGGTCACAGTGATGCTGTTTTGTTTTACACCATCGATATAAACGTTATCGCCTCCGGTTACATTATAAGTGTATGTACCGGCCGGAACCGAATCAACCTTTGTTCCCAGATTCTGAATTCCCCTAATAGCACTTGTACCTCGTTTTACAGTCGGTGCAGTTCCTGCTCCTGAGCCGCTTCCATTCACGCCGTACACGCCGCACACCTCTGCGGAAGTTTCACCGAAGATGGACGGAGTTGTAAATACGCCGCTTCCATCAGACATCATGCCTGCGGAAGTGTAGACTCTAACCTTTGTGATATGGTCGAGGACAACTGGTTCGCCGTTTTCATCGACAGCCCATGCCAGGTCGAATCCGTCTCCGCCCTGCGAAGTATTGGTCGCAGTATACGGATTGATAGCTGTACCGTAGTTGGAGCCGTTTACATGAACATCCGCGTAACCGAACTGATAGTCGTTGGTGGTATCAGTGTCCTTGACAATGCTGACACCCTTGTAAGTAATAACGTTGCTGGTCTTGGTCACGTCATCTACATTACCCCAAATTGCGCTGGTGTAGCCCTCTGAATCTTCTGGCCACCATGCTACGGAAGTATTTGTGTTAAACTTAACCCATCCAGAATCTGTCGGCGCTGTACCATGATCGGTAATCTGATAATAGATTCCTTCGCCATCGACTTTCTTATAGGAAACGTCTTTGTTTCTCTGTGTAATGTCATCATAGTACAGGGAACCAGCCAGTTCGTACCACTGTCCGCCGGTATTGTCCTTGCTGGTGAATCCATATACCTTGACGGAGCCGGCCTCTGGATTTCCGTTGAACGCATTGCCGTAAACGATAAAGTCCACGCCATATGGATTGCTGGAATCGTTGCTGACGTTCAGATCGAAATCAACATAGCCGCCGGCAGCGCCCAGAGATACGCCTGTCCCGGAATATCCGCTGATAAACTTCTTAGTGGTTCCTGTCAGGTTGGTTCCGTCTGAGAAGATGCTGCCCCATGCCGAACCTGTCGCAAACTGTCCGACAGGCAGATATCCGTTGACTGCCGTCGGGTTTCCGGCGGACGGCTTTGTTCCCATCGGAGCCGGAATGTTTACATAGTAGATACCGCTGTTTGCGGCTGCGTTGTTCAGCACCACCTTGATGGTAGCTGCTGTGGACACTGTAACATTATAAGCCACATTATCTTCCACAGTCTCATACGCTTCTGTAATTGTACCGGTACCAGATGTGATCGTAGGCACTGCAGACGCGTTCTGCACCCACAGCGTAAACTGGCTCGGGTTATAGTCGCTGTTTGTCGATACTGCTGTAGCTGTATCTGTAGTAGTGTTTGCCCACTGCAGCGTCAAGCCCTCGCCCGATCCAATACTGATCCGGTCGTGATCATTGCTGAAATCAGTCGCAAAAACCATGGACGGCATCATAGCCAGAACCATGAGGACTGCCAGCAAGCTGACCAAGATCTTACTTGATCTTGCTTCTTTTGAATTCATGAAATGTTCCTCCTTTCATGCTAATCTCTTTCCCCTCAGGACCTCATTATCCTGAGTTTATATCAAACTCTGTTCGAGTATGATAGCGTTTTGTTCTGATATTTCAGCTAACAAAAAAGACTGTAGCGTTATTTCGCCACAGCCCGATATTTTACTGCAATCAAATACTACCGCTCCTTCCAATATTCCGTTGGCAAGAAGCACATCACCATACATGTATCCTGGCTTAGGATCTTCATCTGCTGCTCGTCCTTCCCGAAATCAGTGGACTGTCATATGACTGTGAGCAGAGACTCCCCATTACAGTGGCGGAACCGCACAGGACTTTCACCTGTTTCCTGTTATCTCTTAAAGAGTGTATGCAATATCATGTTCATGAAATTGTATTAGCAAATTTGTCCAAAATAGTGTACTTTTCTGGACAAGTTTTCTCACAATGAGATTGTACCATTAAATGAGCCGTTTCGTCAATAGGTTTTTCCGGAGTCTTTTCTTCGTTTTGCGATATTTCCTTGGAATTTCAATGGTTTTGGGCGGGTGACAAAATTTTTTCTTTTTCGCGGAAAAGCGGCCTTGATGGAACGAATTCCTTGTAATTATCTTGAAAATTATATAATTAATTGAATTGTAAAAAAGTACACTATTTTGGACTCTGATGTTTTCCTTGCAATCAGAAGATCTGAAAGACATAAACTGCAGCACTTCAAGCTGCAGTTTTTTTCTGTCAAGTATTCAAGGATACCGCTTCGCAGACCTCTCCTCACATCGCGGAGTTGTCCGAAATACAAAAAAATGTACACGCATGCATACAGGGTTTAATGTATATATTCCAGACAATGATCCCGTG
>CALLDR010000018.1 GCA_937997955.1 uncultured Emergencia sp.
TAATGTTTACTGAGATAGTATTTTGAGTTGAGAAGCAAAGCAAAAAAGAAAGGAGCAAGAGATGAAGAAACTTTTGACATCGTTACTCTGTGTGATGATGGTCGTGTGCTTTATGCCGGCTATGGCCTGGGCGGAGAGTGCATTCGAACAAACTGATAGCTCTATTGCAAAGATTGAAGCAGGGGATACTATTACTTACTATGATAGTGTGTCCGAGGCTGTGACAAAAGCACAAAATGGTCAAACGATTACGATTTTAAAGAGTGTTGATCTTGAAAATGACCGAGTTGATGTTGTGGACAAAAGTATTACTTTAGATCTAAATGGCTGCACTCTTAATAAGTCTAAAGGAAATGCAACAATATATGTGCACGCTGCCACCGATGGCAGTATAAATGGAAAAGTTACTATTACTGATAGCAGTGCTGACAACAGTGGAAAGATTACTGGATTAGATTGCGTACTTTGGATTCAAGGCGGAACGATAGAGCTTCAGAAAGGAACTGTTGAATGTCTTGGATATTGGGAATATCCGGATAATAGTGGAACTCTATGGGGAAATACTGCGGTAGAAATTAAAGGGTCGACAACCGACACAGCGAATTACAGTAATTTTATTATGGATAAGGATGCCGTAATCAATTCTGTTGAATCTGTCGGAGATAGCTCTGTTGGAACCGGATATGTGATGATTGATAATAACAGTGGTGCAGCATATGGTACAAACATGGAGATCAATGGGACAATTAATCATGCTATATTATATGTAAATGGCAACATTACACCAATCGCTGGCAACATTCCTACCATTAAAGTAAATGAGACCGCGGTTGTAGACGGGGGTATTTATGCTGCAGGGTATGCAAAGTGGGACATCAATGGTGCTGCGATTAGTGGTAGTACAGGTATAGAAATTCGTGCAGGTGAACTGAATGTCACAGGTGATGCTAAAATCACGGGAACAGAGCAGCCGGCGACTGTTACACCTAATGGAAATGGAGGAACGACGCTCGGTGCAGGAATTGCGATTGCGCAGCATACGACAAAGCTGCCCGTTAAAGTCAATATTCAGAACGGTACAATAAAGGGATTTAGTGCGTTATATCAGAGCAATCCGCAAAGCAATGAACAAAATGCAATAGATTTAGTATCTATATTGGTTGAAGATGGGAAATTTGAAGCAATCAATGAAGGTACGGTGTCTGTATATAGTGAGAATTTAATTGGCTTTATCACCGGCGGCATCTATTCCAGCGATGTGACTGACTATGTTGCGCAGGGTGATACTGTTGCTACACTGAAGACTTCCGATGAAGGTACAGAAAAAACCTATTATTACATAGGTGAAACGGCTAACCAGATTTCTGATGCCGCAAAGAGCGGTGACCAAGTTGAGGTTATCCAGGGCGATCTGACGCTTTCAAAGGTGAAAGACGGTGTTGTTGTCCTCAATTCTGGGGACGGGGACGTGTCTGTTAATAATACTCCTGTCGCAAAAAACGACTCAGTAACCACCTACACGCCGGTATACATTCCAACCATCCCAACCACTCAGAAGCCTGTCATCGAGCCGAACGCTGACGTGACGACTTCTCTGAGCACTGACGGAACTACTCTGACCATCAAAGCCAATGACAGCTATGAGATCACGGATGTCACCGTCAACGGCGTATCAAAGGGTGCTGTGACGACTTTGACCGGCCTGAAGACCGGAGACAAGGTTATCATCACGACCAAGAAGATCGAAACGCCGGATGACAACGCGGCACTGATCGAAGCGGTGAAGAACACCAAGCTGATCACCCGCAGCGCCATGTCCACAGCAAAGGGCAAAAAGGCGGTTAAGGTTTCCTGGTACGCGGCGGACGGAAGCGATCTGGATTTCGACGGCTACGAAGTATTCCGCTCCCTGAAGAGATACAGCGGATTCGGCACGACGCCGATCTTCAAGACCGCAAACGAAAAGTACTACAACACAGCCATTAAGAAGGGCAATAAGTACTACTACAAAGTACGCGCTTACAAGGTGATCGACGGTGAAAAGATATACACCGACTGGTCAACAAAGGCGTGGAGAACCGTGAAATAGAGAAATTTTAATACTATCTTCAAAAATATTTTCAAAAAAAATTTTCAAAACCCCGCAGGGCGAGTGTACTCTGCGGGGTTTTGTCGTTTAAGCCTTATAGATCGGTTTTTGTCAATTAGGTTTTGTCGTTTGAGCCTTATCGATTGAACTTTGTCGTTGGTGTTGAACCGTTTGACAGGCCATTAGCGTGCGATGCGGTACGCTTTGTTGGAATAAGGGGAGTAATAGGTCTTCCCGTTGATCATCCTGTAGGCCCTGATCTTGTAGTAATACCGTGTGCCTTTTTTCAGGGACTTGGTGTTTTTGTAGCTCATGTTCTTTGTTTCAAAGATCGGGTAGGCGCCGTAACCGCTGTCTTTTTTCACTGAGCGGTATACCCGGTATCCGTCTGCTGCGGTCGGTACGGCAGCTCCTTTTTCGGTCCATTTTATTGTGATGGAACCTTTTGCCGCGGTGGAGGAAGCCTGCAGGGTGATGCTGTTGACTTCTGCGATCTGCTGCAGGATATCGTCACTCGGCTTTTTTATGGCAGGGCTGAAAAGCTTGCCCCAGGTGGTAGAATTGATGACGCCGGTCACAGTGACTTTGTTGGCCAGCTGGAAGGTCTTTACGGCTTCTTCCATTTCATCACCAAAGACGCCGTTGATGGAGTCCGTATAATAGCCAAGGGCAGACAGGCGTTTTTGGGCGGCCATGTTGTATGATTTGACCGTAGTGGTGTTTCTGCCGTTATAGAGCTCGTATTTATAGCTGTCAGGATCCAGGCAGAAGGTAACCTCATAGGTCTTCCAGCCAGGATTCATAGCGTAGCTGCTCGCTGTAGTCACCAGCTTGCCGTCGCCGTTGTAGAAACCCTCCACTTTGTAGCCGATATTTGGCTTGAAGGTCACCTGCAGCTTATTTTTGTTGGCGGCGTTGTATTTGATCTGGAACGCGCCGTTGTCTCCGGCCGTGATGCTGACGTTCCTTCCGTTTGCGTAAATGACCGCGTCTTTCAGCAGGTTGCCTGAGGTGACGCTGGCAAACTGCAGGTTTTTGCAGTCGGACAGGTCCACGCTGGTCAAAGCGTTATTGTAAAGGTACACGTACTGCAGGGCAGTGCAGCCTGACAGGTCGGCGCTGGTCAAAGCGTTGTGGTGCATGGAAAGGGTCGTCAGCTTTGAGAAGTTGGAAAAATCGATGCCGCCGGTAAAGTCGTGGTAGCTCCACTGTATTTTGACCGTGTTCCCGTAGCCGTCTCCCATGTAGTGGGCTTTCAGGCCGTCGCCCCAGGTTGTCAGATCGTCTTTGTCATAGTCGGTGTTGAGGATCGTGCCGTTTTTGACGCCGTTGGTGGTGGACTCCAGAAACGCGCTGACCTTGGAAAGCTCGTTTTCATCGGTGATCAAATACCACCAGCGCTTGTCCGGATAGATGTTATGGTAGATATGGGATACGGCGATCTGTTCCTCCGACGGATCAAAGTATGTATAGTTGGTCAGCCCATAGTAGGTCCAGATGTTGGTGGTCTTGTTCCAGGTGTTGTTGGTTCCGACAGTGGGATCGATGAAAATCCATCTGCCGTTGACGTAGGCCTCCACCCACCAGTGGTCCCGAAGGTCGATATTGGATTCTGTCGCCCAGTTATTGCTCGGCGATGTGACACGGTGCCCGTAGACGAACCTGGCAGGGATATTCTGGGCCCTGGCAAGGGACAGGAAGATTGCGGAGAAACCCTGGCAGGTCGTTGCCACCCGGCCCTGGCTGTCACTGTTGGCGCTGGCCACTTTGTTGACGTGGTTGTACAAATTGTTGTACGGATTGGCGTATTGCAGCGAATGTGTTGAAAACGCAACGGAATCGTAGTAGAATTCGCTGGCCACGTACTCATAGATTTTTAACAGCTTCGCGTAGTCGCTTGTTGCTCCCGCGGTGATCCGGTTGGACATGGTGCGCATGAAGCTTACGCGGCTGTCCGTCATGTCTTCGTAAACGCCGGTAGCTGGGTTTTTCAGAGTGAAACGGATATCCGTCAGATACTCGTCCAGATACCAGCTGGGATCATAGTCGGCTCCGATTGCCTGGATCCGCTCATTTTCCGCGATGACGTCATCGTACTGCATGATCTTCGGCACTCCGTCGGTCAGGCGGAATACGAGATTCTTGTACAGCGCGCCTTGGCTCGGCAGGGATTCGTACTGCGCTCCGGCCGTCTGTATTTTGGAGATATAAATGAAGTATTCTCCATCAGGCACGGACAGCTCTGAAAAATCGATGGTATATTCAAACCCGTAGGTGGTTTTTCCGATAGAAGACGACGCGCCGGTGGTTTCTGCCGGTATGCGGATACCGAGATCCTGGACTTTTGTCGATGGATTTACTCCGTAAAGGGCAAGTCTGAATTCATATGACGGGATCAAAGTCTTAAATTTGACCGTCATTTTCGTACCGCTGACGGCTGCCTTGCAGTATTCGTCCGCGAAAGTGTCGCTGGAACTGAACGAAGTCGTCAGGGCAGGCGGATCTACTTCGCCTTTGACGGCAAAGACGGAATCAAAAGGAATACAGGTCAGCAAAAGCGATAATATCAGGATGGTACATACTGAGATACAGCGTTTTTTCTTAATCGTCATTTTCTCCTCCAGTCTCTGTGATGATAGAGGTATTGGGATCTTCGCGAGGGGCATGGCAAAGCACGGGTTCTATGCGCCTGTCTCTGCATCGGCATCAAAACTTTACCGAGGGATAGATCGGATTATCGCAGTTTTTATCACAATGGCTTTTGGTTTGCTCGATTGGCGAAAGAGCAGATAAAAGCTCTTGGAGAGCAGAATACTGGACAAGATGTTGAAAATCGTTTTGCCATTTCTTCGCAGCAGATCGTTTCCAATACGAATTTTTTGTTGATAAATATAGTTTATAGGAAAA
>CALLDR010000019.1 GCA_937997955.1 uncultured Emergencia sp.
GACGTAAGGCACTGAATTGAAAGATAGATACCCTTCTTTTGAGGGGTATTTTTTTTGACAAAACCAAAAGCGTCCACCGTTTTTCACATTCACAGTGCAAAACCGTCAAGGGTCATCTACAATAAAAAAGTTGACTAAGGCAACTAATTGTGATAAGATGTGAAAAGCGAAAGACACAAGGCACAAGGAAACAGGCGCAAAAGAAAGGGAGAGGACTATGAACTGGAAAAGCATCGACGGGATACGGGCGTTTAACCGGGCGTACTTATCGGCTTTCGATCTGTATGATCAGAATTACCTTCATTCCGGATATACGAAGACAGAGGCCAGAGTGCTGTATGAGCTGTACGAGAGAAAGTGCTGCAGCGCCAATGATCTGATCAGCAGTATTCATATCGATAAAGGCTATATGAGCAGGCTTCTGAAGCGGTTCCGCCAGGCGGGCATGATAGAGCGCACCGTTTCAGAGCGGGACGGACGGGTTCAGCTGATGGTGCTGACAGAATACGGTCTGGAGGTGACGGAAAATCTGATCCGCAGATCCAGGGAGCAGATCAGCAGCGCTTTGGGGCACCTGACAGAGGAAGAGCTGCAAAGGCTGGACCAGCTGCTGAGCGGCGCCACCGCTTTAATCCAAAAAAATCAATGAAGCAATTGAGGAAGCAGATAGAAAGTATAAAAGAACAGAAAGGATGTTTGCCATGAAAGAGAAACGAAATGAGCCAACCGGGTTGTTTATGGTCATCGCCTTTGGCCTGGTGGCATGTGTACTGTACGGCGTAGGCGCGGGTCTGCGCGGGGATATCGGGATACTGTTGAACCCTTTGGCGGATCAGTGCGGCCTTCGTTATGAAGACGTCAGCATGTGTATCGCCGTGATGCAGCTGGTGTTCGGCGCCACCCAGCCGCTGTTCGGCATCATCGCGTCCCGGACGTCCAACCGGTTCGTACTGGTCATGGGCGCGTGCTTCATGGGACTGAGCATGGCAGGCATGATGCTGGCGCGGTCCTTCATCGTGCTGATGCTTTCCCTCGGCATTTTGTTTGGCTGCGGGGCCGGAGCGCTGGCCTTCGGGCTGATCCTTACGTCAGCGATCCACTTTGTCGGCCCTGTCCGGGCCATGACCATATCGGGCATGCTCAATGCCGCGGCAGGCATGGGCGCGTTCATTCTTTCACCGGTGATCCAGGCTCTGCTGCAGGCAGGCGGACTCCACATGACCCTGTCCATTCTGATCGTTCCCGCCGCGGCGCTGATACCAGTGGCCTTTCTGGTCACGTCTCACGACCCGAAGCCGGATCGAAGAGCCGGGAACGCCGGGGCGGAACAAAAGGCGGAAGCGGAACCGCTGCCCTTTAAGGCGGCCTTTTCCAACCGGACCTACCGCCTGCTCATCGCCGGCTTCTCCACCTGCGGCTTCCATATGGTGATCATCGAGTCTCACCTGTTTTCGCAGTATGTCTCCTACGGCATTGAGGCAGGCGCTGCCAGCTGGGCCTTTTCCATATACGGTATCGCGACCATCGTAGGCGCGCTGCTGTCAGGCTTTCTCAGCACACGGATCCACAAAGGGCGCCTGCTGGGCTTTTACTATGGCTTCCGGGCTGTATGGGTCCTGGCGTATATCTTCCTGATGCCGAAAAACCTGATCACGGCGGTGATCTTTTCTACCGGACTGGGCTTCACCGGCGACGCTACGGTTTCTCCGACCTCCGGCTTAGTCAATGAAAATTTCCGCATCGGGCAGGTGGCGACCCTGATCGGACTGCTGTTCCTCTGCCATCAGGTAGGCGCTTTTTTCAGCGCGTGGCTGGGCGGCGTGCTGCTGGAGGCCACCGGCGGATATGAAGTGCTGTGGATGATCGACGTGGCCCTGTGCGCCTTTGCCAGCGCCGTGAGCCTGTGTATCCGGAGAACGGGAACAGCGGAGCCTTCGGGGAAGTGACCCGCGGCCTGCGGACGCAAATGATAAGATTGTGAAAGGACCTGGATGCGGGTCCTTTTTCCTTTTCATTTGACAGATTTTGTGCTATCATTATCACAGAATACAGACAGGAAAGGAAAACCTATGATCTATTTAAATAACGCGGCGACAACGCTGCAGAAACCGGAGACGGTCAAAGCGGGAAGAACCGCGGCCCCGGCTGAGGCCAAGGCTTTGGCGGCGAAGCTCTTTGCGGTGAAGCATCTGGAAAACATCTATCTGACCCACAGCGGCAGCCAGGCCGTGGAGCTGGCCCTGCGCATCTTTGTACGGCCGGGAGACCACGTGATCGCTACGCCCATGGAGACCGACGGGACCTGCGCCGTGCTGGACGCCCTGGCGGAGCAGGGAACAAAGGTGTCCTTCGCCGGGATCAATGCCTACGGCGCGCTGGATCTGGACAGCATGGAAGCGCTGATCGGACCGGAGACCAGGGTTATCGTCTGCGCCCACGGCTGCGGCGTTACGGGCAACGTGACAGATTTGGAACGGGTCTGCGCCATGGCCCGCAGGCATCACCTGCTGGTCATCTCCGACGGCTGCCAGACAGCAGGCGCGGCGGAGGTCAATCTGGAAGAGCTGGGCGTGGACGTCTACTGCTTCAGCGGGCACCGGAAGCTGATGGGCCCGCACGGCATCGGCGGCCTCTGCCTGAAGGACAGCCTGCGGGAGGCCCTTGACGAGGAGGCGGCGAAGCGCCTGGCGGAGAATGAGGCCTCTGTGGAAGAGGACAAGGTTGGCGGCCTGTGCGCGGCGCTGGAGTTTGTGCTGGAAAAGGGTATCTACGGCATTTCCATCTATCCTTACCGGCTGGCAAAGCGCTTCTTTGAGTCGGCCAAGTCCATGGACGACGTGAACGTGTACGGCGACTTCGGAAACAGCAGGCGCGTCCCGACGGTGTCCATCTCCGTCAAAGGCTTTTCCCCGCAGGAACTGAAGCGGCGGCTGTCCCGGGACTACGGCATGGTCGTGGAGGCCGGACTTTGCGGCGGAACAAAGATGCATCAGGCCATGGGTACGGACGAAGAGGGACTGGTACGGTTCAGCTTCGGCTATTTCAACACCCGCGCCGAAGTCTTTCAGGCCGTGCTGGCTTTGATGGAGCTGACGGGAAACATTGACTATTATCTGTTATAGGAGGCATATAAAATGAAGAAAAGACCGATTATTATTGACACGGACCCTGGCATCGATGATGCCGCGGCCCTTTGTATCGCCTTGCGCCATCCAGAGCTTGATGTAAAACTGCTCAGTACGGTGGCGGCCAACGTCACCGTGGATAAGACCACGGTCAACGCGTTGAAGCTGACCCAGTTTTTAGACGTGGACGTGCCGGTGGCGAGGGGCTGTGACGCGCCCCTTTTGAAGACTCTGGAGCCGTGCGGCCATATCCACGGGGAGAGCGGCATGGACGGCTATGAGTTTCCGCCTTTGACCAGAAAGCCGCTGGAAAAACACGCGGTAGAGGTCATGCGGGAGATGATACTGGAAAGCCCGGAGAAGGTAACCCTGGTTCCCATCGGAACCCATACCAACATCGCCATTTTGCTGCGGATGTATCCGGAGGTAAAGGAAAACATTGAGGAGATCGTCACCATGGGCGGAGGCATCGCGGGAGGCAATACTACCTCGGCGGCGGAGTTCAACATCTACAACGACCCTCACGCGGCGGCCATGGTCTTCAGCTCCGGCGTACCGATTACCATGCTGGGGCTCAACGTGACCAACCGGGCGGTGGTTCATCTGGAAGGCTCGCTGAAGATCAAAGAAAGCGGTCCTGTCGGCGAGATGCTGTACGGCCTGTTCAGCTTTTACCGGGGCGGCACTCTGGAAACCGGACTGCGTATCCACGACGCCTGCGCCATTTGCTATCTGGTGCATCCTGAGTATTTCAGGGCAGAGAAGCGGTTTATCGAGATCGCCACAGAAGGTCCGGCGGCGGGAGCTACGGTGATGCGGGCCGATTTGATAAAGAAAGATGAACGGGAGCCGAAGACTAACGTCTGCATGGATATCGATTCTGAGAAGTTTGAAGCGTGGTTCGTGGACGAGCTGTGCAAATAATAGGGGAGAGAGTCATGAAGATATTGAATTTTGGTTCGCTGAACCTGGACTATGTTTACAGCGTAGACCACATGGTCACCGGAGGTGAGACCCTTTGTTCGGAGGATCTCAACCTGTTCTGCGGCGGCAAAGGGCTCAACCAGTCCATCGCGCTGGCCAGGGCCGGGGCGCAGGTGTTTCACGCTGGGCTGATCGGTGAAGAGGGCGGCCCGCTGCGTGACGCGCTGCAGGCTGCCGGCGTGGACTGCGGCCGCGTCAGGACGGTGGCGGGCCGTTCGGGCCATACGATCATTCAGGTGGACAAAAGCGGACAGAACTGTATTCTGCTCTACGGCGGGGCCAACCGGGCCGTGACAGAGCCGTTCATCGACCAGGTTCTGGCGGGCTTTGGTCCAGGGGATCTGCTTCTGCTGCAGAATGAAATCAACCTGCTGGACCAGATCATCGACAGGGCTTACGGCCGGGGCATGGAGATCGCCCTGAACCCGTCGCCTTTTGATGGAAACCTGGACAGCTGCGACCTGGGTAAAATCGGACTCTTTTTGCTCAACGAGGTGGAAGGCTTTCAGATGACAGGGGAGACGGAAGCGCCTTTGATCCTGAATCGTCTGGCGGAGCTGTACCCCGCGGCGGAGGTGGTTTTGACCCTGGGCGGAGACGGCTGCGTATACCGGAAGGGAGACAGGCGGTGGAGCCAGCCGGCCTTTTCCGTGGAGGCTGTGGATACGACGGCGGCCGGAGATACGTTCACCGGCTATTTTCTGGCGGCGCGGGCGGAAGGGCTCTCTCCTGAGGAGTGTCTGCGGCTGGCGTCAAAGGCGGCAGCCATCGCTGTGACGCGGCCCGGGGCGTCGCCTTCTATTCCGCTGCGCGCGGAGGCGGCGGTTTAGAAAACGCCAGAAAATGAGAATATCGTACAAGACAGCTTCTCTTTGACTTGGTAGAATAAAAGGCAGACGTAAAAAAGAGGAGGATGTAAAAGCTATGAAGGGAGCGAAGACGCCGGGCCATCTGGCGGCCATGTTCACGATTTTTGTGTGGGGGACCACCTTTGTGTCCACCAAGGTTTTGCTGCAGGATTTCCAGCCGGTGGAGATCCTGTTTTTCCGGTTCCTCATCGGCCTGCTGGCGCTGAAGCTGATCCGGCCGCGGCTGCTGAGGACGAAGAACTGGCAGGAGGAAGTGACCTTCGCGGCGGCGGGGCTGTGCGGCATCTGCCTCTATTATCTCCTTGAAAATATTTCGCTGACCTACACGCTGGCGTCCAATGTGGGCGTCATCTGTTCGGTAGCGCCGTTTTTCACGGCAATCCTGTCCCGCGTCTTCATGAAGGAAGAGGGCAAGATGACGGGGCGGTTCATCATGGGCTTCGTAGTCGCCATGGCGGGTATCTGTCTCATCAGCTTTAACGGCAGCCGGCTGGAGCTGAATCCGCTGGGGGATCTGCTGGCTTTGGGGGCGGTCTTCGTGTGGGCCTGTTACTCCCTGCTGTCAAAGCGGATCGCGGGCTTTGGCTATCCGGTGGTGGCGTCGACGGCCCGGACCTTTCTGTACGGACTGCTGTTCATGGTTCCAGCTTTGTTCTTGTTCCATTTCCAGCTGGGAATCGGACGGCTGGCGGAGCCGAAGTATCTGCTGAACATTTTGTTTCTGGGGCTGGGCGCTTCCGCGGCCTGCTTCGTTACGTGGAATTTCGCGGTGCGGATTCTGGGCGCTGTCAAGACCAGCGCCTACATCTATATGGTGCCCGTGGTGACGGTGGCGTTCTCAGCTTTGATCCTGCGGGAACCGGTGACGCCTATGGCGGCCTGCGGCACGGTGCTGACCCTGGCCGGACTGGTTTTGTCCGAGAGCAAAGGGCGCAGGGCAGTGGAGGATAAAGCAGTGGAGGATAAGGATGAAAAAGGAACTTGATTACTTTCAGATCGAAGGGGCCTATGGAGGAAATCAGGACTGGTTTTGGGACCCGATGATGCGTCTGGGCGGCTGCGCCGCGGTGACGGCCTGCGACCTCTGCGTCTATCTGGCCCTGCGGTTCGGGCGGCGGGATCTGTACCCCTTTGATCTGGCGGCGCTGAACCGAAAGGACTATATTCGCTTTTCCCGTATCATGAAGCCTTACCTTCGGCCGCGGGCCGGCGGCATCGACAAGCTGGAAACCTATACTGAAGGGTTTAGCGCGTATCTGCGCGATGTCTCTTCCGGCGGCGGGGGATTTACCTTTGAGGAATTTCCCGGCTTCCGGCCTGCAGAGGACGCCGCGGAGGCTGTAGGGCTGCAGATCGACAGCGGCATGCCGGCGGCGTTTCTTTTGCTGCATCATCAGGCGGCGGAGCTGTCCGATTATGAGTGGCACTGGTTCCTTTTGACAGGCTGTCAGCGGACGGAGGACGGCTTTCTGGTCAAGGCCGTGACCTATGGCGAGTATCAGTGGCTGGATTTTGGACAGCTGTGGGATACGGGCCGCGAGCCCCGGGGCGGCATGGTTCTGGTGCAGCCGGTGTGACCTGGTTGGTGTGACTGGTGTGATATGGTTCGGCTGGTGTGATTTGGTGCGGCCAGCGTGACCGTTCGTCGCGAAATCCCTTGTAACAGATCGAATCCCGTGAGATGTTTGAAATAAAAGCGGAAAATAAAAAGATTAGGAGACAAATAAAATGATACTTTCAGATAAAACCTTGATGAAAATGCTTGATGAGCATACACTTGTTGTCAGCCCTATTGAACCCGAACAAATACAACCTGCCAGCATTGATATTAGAATTGGCAATACATATAGTATCGTAGAGGACTCGGCGTCTAGTATAATGAATTTAGATGATGAGATAACATATAAGCGAATTACTACAGATAAATATATCTTGCTTCCAGGACAGTTTGTCTTAGCGACGACGATGGAATTTGTTGAATTACCCGATAATCTTACGGCATTTGTTGAAGGACGCAGCTCATTAGGAAGATTGGGACTATTTATTCAAAACGCGGGCTGGGTCGATCCCGGGTTTAAAGGCGAAATTACACTGGAATTGTTTAATGCGAATAGATACGCTATTGAGTTGAATGCAGGCCGCAGAGTTGGACAATTGGTATTTGCGCAGCTTGATGATAATGCCTTGAATCCATATAGAGGGAAATATCAAGGACAAAGGGGTGCAACGGGTTCAAAGGTATATTTGGATAAAGAAAACTTAAAAAAAGTTTGAGATATTTATTCAAAAAAAAGAGAAGAAATAGAATTTAAAGCTGACGATTGTGCTGTGGGTTCCTGATTTTGTGTTTTTTATAATTCTCGTATTTGCGTCCCTGACAACAATGACCACAGTTTCTGTCATATTAGAGATAGAACATGCGATAAAGAGGCTGTAACCTCTTTCAAATTTTGTTTTCTTTAGAAACGTTTCAGTAGATTTTGAAAACGCCAGCTGCGTTCAGCAACGCCCATCTACGCTCAGCCACGTCCAGAGCGCCACGTGGAGCCGGTCGCGGCATGGGCACAGCAGAGTAGAGCAATCCGGCGAAAAACGTTCGTAGGCAGATAGAGAGATTCGCGAAAGTATTTGCCCTCTTCTTAATAATTTGTTATACTAAAACTATAAATAAAAGTAAATAAATGATAGAAATTATTTCAAAAGAAGAATACAATCAATAAAACAATCATGAAGTATGTTGGGGTTTTGATCTTGATTATTGCAGCTCCTGTTGGATACAATTTGAGGGGCGTAACAACCCATTACTTTCAGGGACGGCGGCTGTAAGTTCGGTAAAATGCAGTTGTAAAAGGGTATTGACTATAGGAATTTTCATATAGTACAGGAGGAAGGAGATATATTATGTTGAGCGAGCTTCTTTTCATAGTGATGGCAATTGGACTGTCTTTGATAGTACTTCGTTATTACCTGGCAAGAAACAATGGGGAACAAAAGGACGAAGATGAAACTTCCCTCAAAGATATGATGTTGACGGGGGTTTCAGCACCGCCTAAGCAAAAAGAGGACGAGAATGACCAGAACGCAGAGAAATCATTTTGGGAAAATGTTTACTCAGGCAAAGGTCCACAGCCTAAATATATGCGCAATATAGCTAATCGAGAAAGACATAGAGCCATAGACGCGGGGAAGCTGGCTGCAAGCAAAGAGGAAGAAGATAAGGACAGCAACCAGTAAATGATCCGTACTTCGGCAGAGGCAGTGAAATGGTACTTTATGAAAATTCAGTATGGGATCAATCTCAACATTTGTCAGAGGATATCTTCAAAAGTTTATTGCGGAATAGCAAAGGTTAATCCGACCGAATTGGGGGAAGCATATGAAAAGGACGAAAAGAATCGCAGTAATTGTGTTGGTTTTATGTTTAATTCTTTTGACAGCGATTTTCGCCTGCACTGCTCAGAGCAACGTGAATGATGCGGACAAAACCTTTGCTGTTACGATTTTAGATGAAGAAGGGAAAGCTGTTGAAGGCGCGGAGCTGTTCCTGTACAGCTTTCTAGATGAAAAGGTAGTTGCCAGTGAAAGGACAGATTCGGAAGGGAAAGCGCAGATGCGGTATTATCCCGACCTAGATGATTTAGAACCGTCCAAGTTTATACATGGTGACTACATCATATACACTGTAAAAGATGGATATACAAGTCCGGAATACAGTATGACTAAAATCTATTGCAGTTCGGATTATTGCTCCGAAGATGAGATGGAATTCTCCCATAAGCTAAACGCGGAAAAGCATGTTATCAAATTGGAAAAAGAGCGGACGGCATCTGGATTGAAAGATGCTGCAGCGGCTTCAAAGGAAGATCTCGCAAAGCAGGTCATCATAGATAAGGTTCGCGAGGAGTTGATTGCGGAAAAGAAGCTGACAAAGGAAGCGCCTATTCATGTTTTGACAGAGGAGGACTACCGCACTTTTGAAGAAAAAGGGATCGCAACAGAAGCGGAATTAAAATCTATCAATGCCGATGAGTCTCAAAAATCAATACAGGCGGCCACCAGCAGCGAATTGAATAATAAAGTGACGCCGATTATTAAAGTCCACGCGACAAAGGCAGCGAAAATCGTAGTTAAATTAAAAACCAGCGACGGTGTAAAAGTCGAGGTAGGCGTGAAAGCATCAGGCGGATCAGACGGCTACCAAATATCCGGAAGCCGCACCAGAACATTGGGTAGTAGTATTATGGCATATCCTGAATATACCACGACAAAGAGCGGCGCATGCAAAGTATTTAATACCCGGGCGACCTATACGACTTGGCAGACTACAACTTATTATGAGGGAAGTGTGAAGGATCATATTGGCATAAAATCATTGAATGGCGGAATGGCACTTGATAACAATGGTCAGCCATCGTATGATAAAGAAACGACTTGCTCTGCTTGTAATAAGACATTTACCAGTGCAGCAGCCTATGACTATAATATAGATATTGGGAGTGGAAGTAGTTTGGTGCTGGAGAAAATGAGGAATAAAACCATCGACCTTGGGCTGCATGTTTCCTTTGCGGATCTGGGAGCAAATCTGGGCGTCAGCAGCGTCACAGGGTCTGAGACAAGCATTAAGTATACTGCGAAAACTGGTTATGCATTGAGACTTTACAGCAACAATGGGAAAACGTGGCATTGTACACAAAAAACGCTGTAAAATATGATATTGCGGCTGAGCGAAAGGGCTGAGCCGCGCCTTAAGGGGAGTCATCTGTCAGAGGATATCTTCAAAGGTTTATTGCGGAAAACAAAAGTTAATTTGACCTGACGGAGGTGATGATGTGAAAAGTGTAATTATATATTTGTGCTGTATAGCATGCGGGTTTGTTGGATTCACATTGGATGGACTTTTTTTTTCCGAACTCGGAGATGCTGATTCTGACCTGGGTCTTATTCTTTTCTCCCGCTATAATCGGCATAGGCTTGATCTTAGACCGGCTTGAAAAGGAAAAAGAAAAGGGAGAGCAAGAGAGAAATGATCGTGATGGACAAGAGGCTTAAGTCTGGCGTCCGGGTGCGGTAATATGTGACAGCTTCAGCAAAGCAGAGGAACGCGGCAGGCGATGGCTATGAGAGCAAGGCAGCTTATCCGGTGGCTCTGCCTGCTGTTTTTGAACTCATCGAAAGAAAGGGGTAAACAGATATGAACGCGAGAATAAAGAAACTGATAGTTCTGGTTATCATCGCAGTGATCGTATTCGCATTGTACCAATTTGCCGCTTATCGCTGCGGCACGCCGGTTCCGGAATTTTCGTATTGTCAGGAATACATACCCGGAGGGGAAAATATGAAGGGTACCATTGATCCGGAGGAGTGGGCTGCTTTTGGGCCGGAGTTTGAAATTGGCGCCAACCGCCAGGGCTATGCGGTGTTCAAAGATCCGAGAGCGGCGATGGACAAAGTCTGCAGAGACTATAAAATAGGCATCTGGCATTTGAAAAGGTACAATTTCGCATGGCTGGTTCCATTTCGTCTGTGCTATAAACCATTCGTCTGCTACGACGTGGAAATAGGGGCCAGAGGCTGGAAGGAGGCGGCATTTGTAAGCCGATTTGTGGATATCTATGAAAACAGCTTTGAAGGAGATCTGGAAGAGGATCTGAGAGATGAGGTTGAAGGAATCGACACGGAGCCTGACGAAGAAAATCAGCAGTGAAATTCTTAACGATTCTTCAAATCTATAGTAAAGAAGCGCATGAGACTTTACTTATGACATAATTGTATTGTGATTATGATTATGATCTGCTGATCGCAGGAATTTTGGAAGAATACCGATGGGAATGGGCGCGGTCATAGGGCTGTATATCGTATATCCGCTGACCAGAAAGAAAGATTGACGGCGGGCTGTTCGGATAACCCGGCACAGTTTGGCAAAACAACCGGATTTTGTTTCAATGCCAAACAAAATGCCAAACTTTGCGGCAATAGTTTGGCAAAACAGCAGTTTTTTGCGCCAATGACAAACGAAATGCCAAACCGCCTCGCCGCCCAGGCGGGCCGTTCGGCTGGTTCCGTCCACGCCTGGCATCTACAGCAGGCCCAGGCTCTTCAGCAGGAACAGCCAGCCGGTCAGCGTGAAGGCGCTGAAAAAAGTAGTCAGCATGACGGTGCTGCTGGTCAATGTGCCGTCGTGGCCCATGTTCTTGGCCATGACGTAGCAGCTGACCGTAGTAGGCGAACCGCACATGATCAGAGCGGCGGCCAGCTTGTCGCCGCGGAATCCCAGAATTACAGCTACAGGAATGAAGATGCAGCCCAGGCCTACCAGCTTCATAAAGGCGCCCAGCCCAGCGGTTCTGATGCCCGAAAGGGCTTTTTTTATGTCAAAGGTAGCGCCCATGGCCATGAGACCCAGCGGCGTTGCCACCCGCGCCACGCTTTCCAGTGTTTTGTCGGCGATAGGCGGCAGAGGCAGCTGCAGCAGAGCCCAGCCCAGACCTGCCAGAACACCCAGCAGAATCGGATTGGTCACCACGCTCTTTGCCGTGTCAGCCAGCTGCTTCCGGTTGGGCGCGGCGTCAGCCGCCGGCTTGCGCTCCGGCGAAGTCCCCGAATTCTGCGGGACAAATGACCCCGACGGGGCGGGGCTTCCAGGCTGTTCCGGCCGAGCCTCCGACCTCTGCTGGGCAAATTGCGCCGACGATAAAGGGCGTTTAGGCTGTTCCAGATGATCCTGCTGCTCCGGCCGGAATACGGCAAGGACGATGACCGCGAAGATATTGTAAAGAGGTACGGAACCGATAATCATCAGCGGCGTCATGCCGGCGTCGCCGTAGAGATTTTGGATCAAGGCTACGCCCATGATGGCCGCGCTGCTGCGATAGGCAACCTGAATGAATTCGCCCTGAACCGACTTGTCACGAAGGCAGAAGGACAGCACCGTTACAAGTCCTATGGACAGCAGGGTGGCGAAGAAACAGTAAAGCACGTACTTCGTGTCCCAGACCGCGTAGAAGTCCTCCTTGCACAGATCATAAAAGACCAGCACAGGCAGGGCGATCTTGAACACGAAGGCGTTCATCTTCTTGACAAAGACCTCGTCAAAAATATGCAGCTTCATAAAGACCAGCCCCAGGATCATCAGCAGGAAGATGGGAATCGTCGCGTTGAGGCAAAAAATCAAATTGTTCAGCATGGCTCGCACTTTTATCCTTTTCTGAATATCTTCTCTCTAAACTCCTCTGCCCCAGAGTTATCTATTATTGTAGTACAGCGCAGTGAAAAAGTAAAGCGAATCCGGGGCCGCGGCCGGAAATCTTCGCCTATAGCTTGAACGCTGACGAGGCAAATGACCGCAACAGCAGAAAATCGCGGGTGTGCGGTTATAATCCAAGTTGCCGGGAAACATAAAATGACTGCAATCAATCAAAATTTGCAGGCTGCAGTCAAATCTATTCCTGGCGAAGGGAAATTTTTGACTGCAAAAGCTAAATTAAGGCAGCTTGCGGTCATGCCGAAGCCGATTGGCGGGTAGATTTTGATAAAAGCTGAGTATATTCCCGGCATATTTGACTGCACACCTGTCAATTCGCCGCTTTGCGGTCAAAAGCCACAGATTTTAAAGAAAGAAAATGACCGCAGCACTGCTGAAACTGAGCTTTGCAGTCATCTGCCGCGTCAAAGATAGTTTCTGCCGCGTCAAGGCTGGTATTTGACCGTGTCAAGCTGCTGCATAGCCGCATCAAGCTGCTGCCCGGCCGCGCTACATCGCCAGCCCGCCGCCGCGCCGCCGCAACACCAGCTCATCGCCAGCCCGCCGCCGCGCCGCCACAACTTTTTCCAATCATATTCTGTGCCGCTCTGCACACACTATGTAATGCGAGGAGGGATGAAAAATGGATAAGAAAAACAATCAGAAAAACCAGAGCAAGAACAAGCAGAACAACTGCAAGAAGAACAGCCAGAAGGACTGCGACAAGGCAAACAACTGGAACAGATCCGACAAGAACGAGTACTAGACCAGGTACCCGGACGGAAACGGAGCGAAGAGAGAGCTGATAACGGGAGCCAACAGCAGCCGGGATCGGCTCTTTTTTCTTTAAACTTTTGTCCGAGTTTTTCTCTGGAATTTCACAAAATGGACAAAAAACGCCCATTTCGATTTGCCAAGCAGACGGATTTATTGTATAATAAAATGAAATGCACTAGGAGGAAATGCGGATGAATGTGTTCGGTAGACTGGCAGAATTCATATGGGATTACCAGGAAGAAATACAAATTGCCTTTATCATCATCGTGATCGCAGCAGCGATCTATGTTGTCGCGCGCATGGTCCGCGCCAGCCGGAAGAAACGGGAGCTCCTTTCCCAGATCAGCGACACCGTTACACAGATCAATACCGCCGTCAGCAGCATCAGCGATAAGCAGAGCGGCGTGGTGTACATAGACAACAGAGTCGGCGCCGACGCGCGCCCGAGAGCCATCGAAGCCATTGAGAACCCCGTCCGTCAGGACCCTTGCGGCCCGTCCAGGGAGGGAAACACCCCGGAGGCAGCAGACCCGGCCATCAAAGGGTGTCCGTCCGAGGATACCGACTGTGCGGAGGCTGCGGCTGTTGATACTGCCTCGTCCGAGATCCAGGACAGAGCAGAGCCGGTGACAGAGAACCCGGAAAAAGCGAAAGAAAAAGAAGAAGGAACCGGTGAAGAAAAGAGCGAAGAAAACACAGTACAGGCCGTGCGGAAATACTTCAGCAGAGACTGCGCTGTGTCCAAAAAGGGAAAGTACTACACACTTGAGGAATTAAACGACCAGATCAGGGAATAGATGTGAGCAGGAGGCAGTTATGTATTGTAAGAAATGTGGTAAGCTATTAGACGCGGGTGACAAGTTCTGCAGCAACTGCGGAACAAGGGTCGCGGAAGATTTCGTACCGGCTTTCCGGAGAGAGGAGCCGCAGGAGACGCCGCGGATGGCCCAGATCCCGGAGCAGCCAGAAGAGCGGCCGAAGCGGAAATTCCATATAGAAGAATTTAACTGGGACCTGGACGGATACCCTACCGCCAGGAAAAAGACAGAAGACGTAGATTTCAACTGGTCCTCCGTTTTAGAAGAAAAGCGGAGAGACGTTTACGGAACCCCGAAGACAGAGAGCCAGGAGGCAGAAGACGTCGCGGCGAAAGCCGGTGAAGAAGCTGGAGAAGAAGCCTCTCTGGAAGAAACCATTTTTGCCGATATGGGCAGCCTGGATTCCGAGGACGGCGTGGACAACGAAGAGCCGACCAGGATCCTGGGCCACAGAGAAACCAGGACGGAGTTCTATACCTATAATAAGAAGAACGAAGCCCTGCAGGCCATGTTGGACAAGGAGTACGAGAAGCTGAGAAGCGGCGAGGAACCGGAGGACGAGCCGGGAGCCGCCGGAGCTGGAGACGGGCGCAGCCCGGAACAGGTCATGGCTGAATTGCTGGAAAAGACAGAGCCGGCGGCCGGCAGCGCGGTCGAAGGCCAGGAGGCCGGCGGACAGCCGGAGAATCCCCCCAGTAAAAAAGAAGAAAAAGTGGCCGTGGAGTTTGTGGGGGTAGTCCTGTCCGGAGCGCCGAAGGGCATAGTAGTCGAAGCGGAAGACGAGCCTGCCGGGCCGCGTCAGGAAAAGACCGCGGCAGCGGCCGGCACAGAGACAGGCAAGCCGGCGGCAGAAACAGAGACGGCGAGGGCAGAGACGCCACAGCCAGAGACTGCGAAGACAGAGACGACGGCTGACGCCGAGGCCGGGGCAAAGGCCGGAGCCGACGCCGGGGAGGCAGCTGGAAAAGCGGCCGAAAGCAGGGAGTCCCGTCCCCCCAGAGAAGAGAAGAAAGAAGAACATAAACTTACCTTTGATGATGTGTTTGGCGATGATGATGATTCTGAGGAAAGCCCTAAGAAGGGGAAGGTTCTGAAGGTCATCGCCATTATCCTGTGCATTCTGGTGGCGGCAGAGCTGGTCGTCATCGGCATCCAGTATTTCGCGCCTCAGTCAGAGGCGGCCAGGGTCATCAACAAAGCCTACGGCAGCGTTATGGACCTTTTCAGCGGAAAAGAGGACGCCGAGGAGCAAGAGCCGTCGGCCGAACCGCAGGAAGAGGAGGAAGGCCCGCTGGCGGCTTTGATCGCGGAGCAGAAGGGCAAAGGAAAGAACATCGTGCTGATCGAGGAGGATCAGTCCCTGACCTTTGCCGACGGCGAGGACTACGGCTTTGAGGATTTCGGCAGCGCCTACACCTTTGCCGACAAGCCGTGGTATACCGAGGACGGCACAGACGTGACCTACGGCCAGGAGCTGGTCGGAACGCTGGTCCAGTACTATTCATCATGGATAGATAAAATAAATGGAAAAAACAACAAGGTTCTGAACGTGGTCGATGAAACGTCGGACTTCTACGAGGAGATCGAGAGTCTGGAAGGAGACGAGGATTTAGAATACGGCATGAACCGCCTTGCCATCGGAGAGATCCGGGTAGGGAGCACTGGCTTCTATGTGCGGACATCCGTCACCATTGTAGACAGCAAGAAGAAAGAGCAGAAAGAAGATCATATCGTGTACATAGAGCCAGATGAGAAGGCTATGAAGATCGTAGCCGTCAAGAAAATTTAGGAGGAGAAAAATTGAGTAAAGGCAATACAAAAGGGCAAAGACGCCTTAGCGTGATCGTGATGTTCATTGTGATCATTGTCGCTCTGTTCCTGTTACTGATCGACTTCATCACCGATTGGCTATGGTTCAAAGAAATGGGATATGTCAGCGTATTTTTCACTCAGCTGTTCACAGAGCTGAAAGTGGGGATACCCGTTTTCGTTATCCTGACACTTCTGGTCAACCTGTACCTGAAACAGCTGAAAAAAGGCTATTTCAAGAAGATCGCTTCCCACGAGGCGACGGACATGAAAAAACTGAACCGATATACCGGCATTATTTCAGTGGTATTTGGCCTGGTGACCGCGTTCTACGCGGTGACCAACCTGTGGTTTGAGATCCTGCAGTTCATCAACGCGACGGACTTCGACATCAAAGACCCGCTGTTCCATCTGGATATTTCATTCTACATCTTCAGACTGGATTTCCTGAAGCAGCTCAATGAAATGTTCATCGGCATCGTGCTGCTGCTGATCATCGTTACCGTGATCTATTACACGATCCTGCTTACCATGCACAGCCCTGATATCTTTGAGCACGATGACGAGGCAGAGCCTGCCGGTCCCGCCTTTGACGACGGCGAGGACAGATATTCCGGCGGCGGAAATCCTTTTGAGGGCATGGGAGGAAACAACCCGTTTGACAAGGTCTTCGGGGCCTTTGGAAAGAAAGGTCCGGCCACAGCTCAGCCGAAGAAGCCGAGACGGCAGCTGGACGACAACAACTTCAGGCAGCTGATGAACATCGCCAGCGGACAGCTGTCCCTGCTGGGCGTGATCTTCTTCATCATGATCGCCCTGAACTTCCTGCTGAAGCAGTTCGACCTGCTTCACGCTCACACCGGCGCTGTTTACGGCGCAGGCTTTACGGACGTCAACGTCACCCTGTGGGTCTACAGAGTATTGGCTGTGCTGGCCCTGTTCGGCGCGGTGACCGTGGTCCATCATATCCGCAAGAAACAGTTCAAGAAGATTCTGTCCATTCCGGTCATCATGATCATCATCGGAGCCGTAGGCATCGGCGCCGGTTATTTGGTGCAGAACTTCATCGTATCTCCGGACGAGATCAACAAGGAAGCTCAGTATCTGGAGAGAAATATCGAGTACACCCAGTACGCATACCAGCTTAACGACGTAGAGGAAAAATCCTTTGCGGCGGACAATAACCTGACCAGCGAGGACATCGTCAACAATCCGGAGACCATCAACAACATCAGGATCAACGATTACCAGCCGGTCAACACCTTCTACAACCAGACCCAGAGTATCCGTCAGTACTACAAGTTCAACGACGTAGACGTAGACAGATACATGATCGACGGGGAACTGACCCAGACCTATCTCTCCACCAGAGAGATCGACGAGGAGAAGATCAACCAGACCTGGCTCAACAGACATTTGAAATACACCCACGGCTACGGCATCACCCTGTCCCGCGTGGACTCCGTGACAGCCAGCGGACAGCCGGACGTGCTGATCAAAAATATTCCGCCTGAATCCTCAGTAGAGGAGATCACGGTGGACCGCCCGGAGATCTACTTTGGAGAGCTTTCCGACGATTACATCCTGGTCAACACCAGCGAGGACGAGTTCGACTATCCAGAGGGCAGCTCCAACAAGTACACCCAGTACGAGGGCACTGCGGGCATCAAGATGAACCTGTTCAACCGGATCCTGTTCTCCATCAAAGAGCGCAGCATGAAGATCCTGGTTTCCTCCAACATCAAGAGCGATTCCAAGATCATCATCAACCGGGACGTGGTGGAGCGCGTGAAGAAGATCATGCCGTATCTCAGCTATGAGAACGACCCGTATACCGTAGTGGCGGACGGAAAGATCTACTGGATGATGGACGCTTACACCACCAGCTCCTATTATCCGTACTCCGAGCCGTATGACGGCAAGATCGGCGGAACCAACTATATCAGAAACTCAGTGAAGGTAGTGGTTGACGCGTACAACGGCACCACCGACTTCTACATCGTAGACGAGAACGACCCGATCGCCATGACCTTCCAGCAGATCTATCCGAAGCTGTTCAAGACCATCGACAAGATGCCGGAAAGCCTGCAGGCCCATATCAGATATCCGAACACTCTGTTCAATATCCAGGCAGGGGTCTACAGCCGTTACCACATGGAAGACGTGAAGGTATTCTATCAGAACGAGGACGTGTGGGATATCGCCAACGAGATTTACGGCAAAGAACAGCAGGTTATGGAGCCGAACTACTACGTGGTTAAGCTGCCGGGCGAAAAGGACGCGGAATTCATCAATTCCATTCCGTACACGCCAAAATCCAAGCAGAACATGACGGCGCTGATGGTGGCCAGAAATGACGGCGAGCACTACGGCGAGCTGATCCTGTATCAGTTCCCGAAGAGCAAGACCATCTACGGACCGATGCAGGTCGAGGCCCAGATCAACCAGAATACGGAGATCTCCAGCGACTTCACACTGTGGAGCTCCAAGGGTTCCTCCTATAAGAGGGGCAACCTCTTCGTCATTCCGATCGAATCCTCTCTGCTGTACGTAGAGCCGGTTTATCTGGAAGCGGAGAACTCCGCGATTCCGGAGGTCAAGCGCGTTATCGTGGTTTACGACGACAAGATCGCCTACGAGCCTACTCTGGGCGAAGCGCTGAACGCTTTGTTCGGTGAGGGAACCAGCGGAGAAGGCGAGAAGCCGCAGACCAGCGAAGGCGGCAGCGAAAACCAGGCTGAGAGCACGGCTGACCTGATTGAAAAGGCGTCCAAGGCCTACGACAACGCGCAGGCTGCTCTGAAGGACGGCGACTGGGCCAAGTACGGCGAGTATATGGAGGAACTGGAAGCCGCTCTGAAGAAGCTGAGCTGATCCTGATTCTCTCAGCGCGATGACTGGTTACTCAGTATAATTAAATAAATAAAAGGCATATTTGGGACATTCGCGTGGTTCATGCAATGTCCCAAAAGCCGTTAAATTGAAGAACAAAAAAACAGAACAAAGGAGGGCAATATGCTGGACTACGACTTAGATAAAATGTTGTTCAGAATACCGGCGGACAAACATTCTGCCAAAGAAATCACCAAAATTTTAGAGGAGCACCCGGAGGTCCAGTTCGTCTCTCTGGTGGGCATCGACATCGGCGGCCACGACACAGACGAGAAGATACCGGTCAAAGTGTTCCTGGAGGATATCGACAAGGTTCTGACCTGTGGGGTACAGACCGACGGCTCCAGCGTTGCCCTGCCCAAGATCGCGGAACTGAATAACGCCAAGGTGGACATCATTCCGGATCTTAGCGTGCATTGGTACGTGGACTACAACTTCCGCAACATAGGCTTTAGAACGGGTCTTCCCGTCGGTACCCTGCGGATACCGTCTTTCCTGGTCCACAACGATCATTTCGAGGTAGGCTCCCGGGTCATTCTCAGAGACGCCCTGAACTACTTTAAGAGCGAGCTGCTCAAGGAGCTGAAGGAGCACCCTTACGTCTTTGAGCACATCAAAGGCATCGACAGCGCGGAGGACATCGAGGAGCTGGTCATCACCAGCGCCACGGAGCTGGAATTCTGGGTCAAGACGCCGGACGACAAAGGCGACCGGGAGCAGCTGTTCACCGCCCAGGTGCTGAAGGAGCAGTACTGGAAAAGGACCTACGGTGAAGTAAGGACCGCCCTGGAAGAGACCCTGATGATCCTGGACAAATACGGCTTTGAAGTGGAAATGGGACACAAGGAGGTCGGCGGCGTCAAGGCCAAGATGGGAAACACCGGCCACTATGACCACGTCATGGAGCAGCTGGAAATCGACTGGAAGTATTCAGACGCCATGCAGGCCGCCGACAACGAGAACCAGGTGAAATACGTGGTCAGAGACATCTTCACCAAGTACGGCCTGGACGTGACCTTTATGGCAAAGCCTTTTGAGGGCGTCGCAGGCAGCGGCGAGCATACCCATCTGGGGCTGGCGGCCAAGCTGAAAAACGGCAGAATGGTCAGCCTGTTCGCTCCGGCGGATTTCGCCAAGGATTTCATGAACCCGCTGGGCTACGGCGCTTTGATGGGAATCTTGAAGAACTACGAAGTGATCAATCCTTTTGTCAGCTCCTCCAACGATTCCTTCAACCGGCTGAAGCCGGGCTATGAGGCGCCGGTTTGCATCGTAACCTCTCTGGGCAGAGCTGTAGACGAGCCGTCCAGAAACAGGACCGTGCTGGTGGGCCTGATCAGAGATCCGAAGAGCCCGATGTCCACCCGCTTTGAGCTGAGAGCGCCGAATCCGAAGAGCAACACCTATCTGGTCATCGCGGCTTCCTATATGGCGATTCTGGACGGCATCAAAGCTGTGCTGGCCGCTGGCAAGACTCCGGCGGAGCTGGAAAAGTCCCTGTCCAAGAAGCACGGAGAAGAGGACTTCTATCTGGAGACGGAGAGAGAATATCGCAGCGAGGACGACGTTTTCGAGGACTTCACCGAGGAAGAGCGGGAGCATCTGTTTGGAAAGGCCCCTGCCACGGTGTGGGAAAATCTGAAGGCCTTTGACCTGTATCCTGAAAGACTGGAAATCCTGAAGGCGGGAGACGTCATGCCGGATATCGTGCTGGCCTCCTACCGCGAGCAGACCCTGTCCCAGTGGAAGACAGAGCTCCACGACAGGATCATTCCGCAGACCATGGAGTTCATCAGAGGCTGCAGGCGCGCTCACAGCCAGGACGACTTCTCCGATTACGACATCAAGAACTGGCTGGAGATCGATCGGATCAGGCACGAGATCGCCAAGGACACTATCACGGACAAGTGCCTTCTGACCAGAGCCAAGGCGGCCCTGGACGAGGGCGAATACGACCTGGCGTCGGAGCTGCAGCTGGAAATGCAGAGAAAGACTGCGGAGCTGGGCAATTTGTACATCAGATATAAGAAGAATTTATTATAACATGGAGGCGAAAGGAAGAAATGTTAGATATCAAGAGAATCAGAGAAGACTTTGAAGGCGTAAAAGCCAGAGTGGAATTCAGGGGCAAAGGCGATTTCGGCATCGGTCTGGTCAAAGAGCTGGACGAGAAGAGAAGAGAAGTGCTGGCCGAAGTTGAAGCGATGAAAAACAAGCAGAACACCGTGTCCAGGGAGATCCCGAAGCTGAAGAAGGCCGGCGAGGACACCACGGCCATCATGGCGGAGATGAAGGAGCTGTCCGGCAAGATCAAAGAGCTGGACGGGGTGCTCTCCGACGTGGAGGAAAAACTGCGGGCGGCCATTCTGGGCGTTCCGAACACGCCGTATCAGGACGTGCAGTACGGTGAGGACGACAGCGCCAACGTGGAGCTGAGAAAGTTCCAGGAGCCGACCACCTTTGATTTTGAGCCGAAGGCCCACTGGGATATCGGCGAAGATCTGGATATTCTGGACTTTGAGAGAGCGGCCAAGATCTCCGGCGCCAGATTTACCGTATACAAGGGACTGGGCGCCAGACTGGAGAGAGCCGTCATCAACTTCATGCTGGACCTGCACACCATCGACCAGGATTACAAGGAGATCCTGCCGCCGTTCATGGTAAACAGAGCCGCTATGACAGGCACCGGCCAGCTGCCGAAGTTTGAAGAGGACATGTTCTACGTACCGCAGAAGGACTTCTTCCTGATCCCGACGGCAGAGGTTCCTGTGACCAATCTGCGGGCCAACGAGATCATGGACGAGGCGGAGCTGCCGGTCTACTACACCGCGTATACTCCTTGCTTCAGAGCCGAGGCGGGTTCCGCGGGCAGAGATACCAGAGGCCTGATCAGACAGCATCAGTTCAACAAGGTAGAGCTGGTCAAATTTGTAAAGCCGGAGACTTCCTATGACGAGCTGGAAAAGCTGACCGCGGACGCGGAGGAAGTGCTGAAGCAGCTGCAGATCCCGTACAGAGTGGTCAGACTCAGCTCCGGAGACCTGGGCTTCTCCTCCGCCATGACCTATGATATCGAAGTCTGGATGCCGAGCTACGGCAGATACGTAGAGATCTCTTCCTGCAGCAACTTTGAGGATTTCCAGGCGAGAAGAGCGGGCATCAGATTCCGGAGAGAGAAGGGAAAACCGGAGTTCGTACACACCCTTAACGGTTCCGGCCTGGCAGTGGGAAGGACTGTGGCGGCCATTCTGGAAAACTATCAGCAGGCTGACGGCAGCGTGGTAATTCCAGAGGTCCTGAAAAAATACATGGGCGTAGACAAGATCACGAAATAAATTTGGAGCAGAGTAAAGATGTTTAAATTACCAAGATATATAGAACCGGACTTCTCTCAGGAGAAGTTCGTCAAGGCGCCTAACGCCAAACTGGAAGCGGCGCCGGTGGACAAGGCCGCGCCGAAGGGCTTCCACGCCACCTCCATCTTTCCGGAATACTTTAAAGTGGGCGGAAAGTGGTATCTGGCCGAGGACAGCCGCATGGACTGTGTGCCTGTCTTTGAAAACGGAAAGATACACGTGAGAGAGTTCCGGAACCTGAAGCAGGGCGACCAGGTGGTCGTCGGACGGAGCGAGGACTGTGAAGAAGGCATTTACGTCCACGCCGACTGCTTTGAAAAGGGCGAGCAGGCCAAGGCGGCGACCTTCGGCTTCCGCCAGAGCAGAAGCCGCGAAACAGGCTTCAGCTACGATTACAAGCAGCTGATCGAGCTGCTGCAGTACGAGCGGACCCACGGCGGGTACATCGTGTGGGTCCTGGGCCCGGCATGTTCCTTTGACGCCGGAGCCAGAGAGTGCTTCGCCAAGCTGGTGGAAAACGGCTACGTCAGCGCTTTGCTGGCGGGAAACGCTCTGGCCACCCACGATCTGGAGGGAGGCTATCTGGGCACCGCTCTGGGTATGGATATCCGCAACCAGATGCCGCATACAGATGGCCACTATAACCATCTGGACACCATCAACTGCATCAACACCCACGGCTCGATCCCGACCTTCATCGAAAAGGAAGGGATTCACGACGGCATCATCTGCGCCTGCGTCAAGAACGATGTGCCTTTTGTCCTGAACGGCTCCATCCGCGACGACGGACCGCTGCCGGAGGTCTATGAGCATACATATGTGGGGCAGGATACCATTCGTTCCCATGTGCGGAAGGCTACGACTGTCATCGGCATGGCCACCGTGCTGCATACCATCGCCACAGGCAATATGACGCCGACCTACCGGGTTCTCCCTGACGGCACCGTCAGACCGGTCTACTTCTACATGGTAGACACGTCGGAGTTCGCCGCCAACAAGCTGGGCGACCGGGGCAGCCTGACCGCTAAGGGAATTGTAACCAACGTACAGGACTTTATGACCAACGTATGCAAAGGCCTCGGCCTGTAACAGATGAAGGGAGACTGTTTCCTGTTTCATCGACACCAGATGGGGATGCCGCACAGCTGGTCCTGCGGATCAGCGGGCGGCAGCCCTTTTTTCTCGGAAAGGGTATTTGAGTATTATGAAACCAACTTTAGCAAAAGGATTTAACAAGATCTTTAACAGACTGACGATCACAGTGGCGCTGATCCTGATCCAGATGGGCTGGCTGGGCCTGATGATCCTTCAGCTGGCCACCTACGCCATATGGATCTATCTGCTGTTCATCGCCATCGCGGCTCTCATGTGCCTGTTTATCGTATGGCGGGACGACAATCCGGCCTATAAGATGGGCTGGATCCTCCTGGTCTGCTTGCTGCCGGTCCTGGGCGTCACCATGTACGTCTTTTTTGGCAACAAGCGACCCTCTAAATCGCTGAAGCGGAAGATCGACGTGCTGGACCGGCTGCAGAACGACAACCTGACACAGGAAGAGGATCTGGGAGAGATCATGGGAAACCGGCTGTTGAATACGGTCAACTATATCGGCAGCAGAGGGCCTTATCCCGCGTGGACGGACACCGCCAGCCGCTACTACGCCCTTGGAGATGACGCCTACCCCGATATGCTGGAGGATCTGGCCGGCGCTGAGCATTTCATCTTCATGGAGTATTTCATCATAGCCGAAGGGGAGATGTGGAATTCCATCTCGGAGATTCTGAAGCGAAAGGCCGCAGAAGGCGTGGACGTGCGCCTGATCTACGACGACCTGGGCAGCATCAACACCTTTTCGGCGCGGGAGACGGCCGCTTTGCGGGAGGAAGGCGTCAAGGTGCTCGCCTTCAATCCGCTGAAGCCCTTTGCCTCTCTGGTCTACAACAACAGAGACCACCGGAAGATCCTGGTCGTCGACGGTCATACGGCCTATTCGGGAGGTTTCAACCTGGCAGATGAATATATCAACCGGATCCAGCGCTTCGGCCACTGGAAGGACACGGGTATCCGAATCCGGGGACATGCTGTCTGGAACTTCACGGTCATGTTTCTGAAGATGTGGAATTCCTTCCGGCCTACGGAGGAGGATTACAGCCCCTTCCGGCCTCACGTCCATCACCCTGACGAGTTCGGCAGCGATGGCATCATACAGCCCTACGCCGATTCTCCGCTGGACGATGAGAATATCGGAGAAAACGTCTACCTGGAGATCTTGAGCCAGGCAGAGGATTATGTATATATCTTTACGCCCTATCTGATCATCGATAACGAGATGAAGACATCTCTGGAACTGGCTGCGAAAAGGGGCGTAGACGTGCGCATTGTCACCCCTGCCATACCGGATAAGAAGACAATTTTCAGGCTGACCCGCTCCTATTACCGGCCTCTGATGAAGGCCGGCGTGCGCATCTATGAGTATACGCCGGGCTTCATGCACGCCAAGAGCTATCTCTCTGATGACAAGATCGGCGTGGTGGGGACCATCAATATGGACTACAGAAGTCTGTTCCTCCACTTTGAATGCGGCACCCTGCTCATCGGCTGCCAGGCCCTTTACGATCTGAAGAAGGACTGCGAGGCGGTCTTTGGGGTATCCAGGGAGATGCATCAGGAGGACTGCCGCCGCGGCTTCTTCGGCGTGCTGGCGGACAGCCTGCTGCGGGTGCTGAGCCCCCTGCTGTAACACTCGTAACACTCTGCCCCGCGATCCAGAGGGGAGCGGCAAGGCAGAGTTTATGCTGGAGATGCCCGGTCGGGGCCGGAGCGCAGCTCGTCGTATAACACTCTGCCCCGCGGGTCCAAGGGAGGACGACTATGAACAAAATCGATAAATTCTATGAGATAAAGAACCTGCTCCAGTGTCCCATCTGCGGCAGGAAGATCCGCTTTCACGCGGGCGGCCTGGTCTGCAAGAAGGAGCACCGCTTTGATATTTCATCAAAGGGCTATGTCAACTTTCTGCAGGCGTCAAAGCCGATGAAGGGCTATGACCGCCAGTTCTTTGAGTGCCGACGCCGGGTCTTTGAAGCGGGCTGTTACGACCACATCGTAGACGGCGTGACGGAAGCCGTTGTCAGAAGTATCAAAGACCGCAGGGCCGGGACGTGCTGTGAAAGCCGCGGCGGACACCCTTTGATCCAGCCTCTGACTGTTGTGGACGCCGGATGCGGAGAGGGCTTCTATGGCCTTGCCGTGGAGCGCCGGCTGAGGGAGATCGGGGCGGACGGCCAGGTGCTGGCCTTTGATATCGCCTCGGACGCGGTGAAGGTGGCGGCCAGAAGCGGCGCGCCGGTGAAGTGGATGGTGGCGGACATCACCAATATTCCGGTAAAGGACGGGACTGCTGACGTGGTCCTGGACGTGTTCACGCCGGCCAACTACGGGGAGTTCGCGCGGATACTGGCAGAGGACGGTGTGGTCATCAAAGTGGTCCCAGGCGCGAATCACATGGCCCAGCTGAGAGCGGCGGCGGCAAAGCAGCTTCGCAGCGAGGCCTATTCCAACGAGGACGTGCTGGACTATTTTTTGGAGCGGTTTGACCTGCTGGAACGGTTCACGGTGTCGCGGACGGTGCCGGTGGACCGGGAAAGGCTGGCGGATCTGGTGAACATGACGCCTGTCCTCTTCGATGTGGACAAGGGGCTGCTGGATCTGTCGGCGGTGACGGAGATCACCGTGGAGGGAGAGATCGTAGCGGGACGGCCCCGGAACGGGCAGGATTTTTCCTGACAAAGGGCTTTTTTCTTGACAAAGGCAAAAAAAGCTGGTATTTTGTAATTTAATTGAGCATTTTTATGAATTTTGTTGTATAATAATAGTGGGATTTGTCACTTTACCGTGAAAAAGGAAGGAGCAAGTGAAATGACTGCAAAAGAAATACTGAAGGATCTTGTGGCGATCAACACCATCGCGGACAAGGACAACGATGTGATCATGGATTATATCGGAAACTTTTTCACAGGGATTGGGTTTAACGTAGAACGAAGGAAAAGCGATGAGACAGGAAAGGAAGTCCTGATCGCCCGATATGGCGACGATCCCGCCATCGGTTTTCTTGGACATACAGATACCGTGGATATCACGGACGGCTGGACGACGGATCCGTTTGTCCTGACGGAGGCGGACGGCGAGCTGTACGGGCTGGGCGCCTGCGATATGAAGGGCGGCATCGCGGCCTTTATGGCGGCCATCGGAAACACGGACCTGTCAAAGCTGAAGCGGGGCCTGACGGTGTACTGCACCTACGATGAGGAGATCATGTTTGGAGGCATCAAAGACTTGGTAGAAGCGGGAACGGATTTTCCTGCCCATGTCCTGGTCGCGGAGCCGACGGACATGGTACCGATGATCGGCTCGAAAGGGCTGCTGGAATACATCTTCACCTTTACGGGGGTTACGACCCACTCCAGCACGCCGATCGACGGCAAGAACTCCAACAAGAACGCGGTCCGCTTCCTGAACAGGATGCTGGACTTTGAGGAAGAGCTGAGAAAGACGCCGAGCCCGTTCTTTGATGTACCGTATCCGACCATGAATATCGGCATCATAGACGGCGGCACATCTATCAACAAGGTGCCGGACAAGACTACGGTGTACCTGGATTTCCGCATCTGCGATTCCGCGGTGGAATATCCGCGCATCCGGGAGGCCGTGGACAAGGCTATCGAGGGACTGGACGGCACTTACGTCATCATCAACGACATTCCGTCCTTCCAGAACAAAGGGTCTCTGGCAAAGGAGTACGAGGCGCTGACCGGCAACGCGGGAAAGCCGTTCTTCGGCATTACGGAAGCTTCCTTCTTTGAAAGTGACCGTGTCATTTTGGGTCCGGGGCCGATGACGGCTCACGAGGCCAACGAGCATGTCAATGCAGATTCTCTGGAGAAAATCTCAGAGATTTATATAGAGATGATCAAAAAACTCTGCAGTGAATGACCAGTTTGTGATTCATATTGGATTAAGAAAGAAATTTTAAGCAAGGAGGTTTTTTATGAGCAATAAAGACCCGAAGATTGGCGAGAAGAAGGGTTTCCATCTTCCGCACATCTTTATCATTTTATTTGGAATCGTATTGGTCTGCGCCATTCTGACGTGGATCATTCCTGCCGGTAACTTCGATCGTATGGAAGTAGACGGCAGAGAAGTTGTAGTACCGGGAACCTGGCACGAGGTCGACGCATCTCCTGTGGGCTTCCTGACGTTCTTCCAGTCCTTCTTCAACGGCATGGTCAACGCCGGCGAGATCGTATTCTTCGTATTCATCGCCTTCGCGTCCACCGGCTTCATCATCAGAAGCGGAGCCTTTGACGGTCTGGTATCCTTCCTGATGAAGATCTTTAAGGGCAACAGCAGCGTTATCATTATCCCGATCTTCATGGCTCTGTTCGGACTGGGTTCCTCTACTGTAGGCATGTTCGAAGAGTGGCTGCCGTTCATTCCGATTTTCGCGGCTATCTTCATCGGACTGGGCTATGACGCTGTCGTAGGTCTGGCTGTCGTGGCGCTGGGCGCAGGCATGGGCTTCTCCGGCGCGACCATCAACCCGTTTACTGTAGGTGTAGCTCAGGGTATCGCTGAGGTTGAATACACCTCCGGCGCGGGCTTCCGTGTCATCTGCCACGCGGTTATGCTGATCGTGGCGGCTGCCATTGTTATGCGCTACGCGCTGAAGATCAAGAAGGATCCTACCAAGAGCCTGGTATATGGCGATGATTTCAGCGCTATTCTTGATGCCAACACTGGAGAAGAAAAGGCCTTTGGCATCCAGCAGAAGCTGGTGCTTCTGGACCTGATCGCCGGTATCGCGGTAGTCGTATGGGGCGTTAAGACCAACGGCTGGTACTTCGCTGAGATCTCCGCGATCTTCCTGATCATGGGTATCGTCGCGGCTATCATCATGAGAACCGGTCTGGACGAGATCGGCAACCACTTCGCGTCCGGCTTCCAAGATGCTTGTACCGCTTGCATGATGATCGGTATCGCTCGTGCGACGCTGATCGTACTGCAGGAAGGCAACATCATCGACACCGTAGTATACGGACTGTCCCTGCCGCTGTCCCACCTGCCGATCTGGCTCAGCGCTATCTTCATGCTGATCATGCAGACGATTCTGAACTTCTTCATTCCGTCCGGTTCCGGACAGGCTGCCGTTTCCATGCCGATCATGGCGCCGATGGCAGACCTGCTTGGAATTACGCGTGATACCGCGGTTCTGGCTTACCAGTTCGGCGACGGCCTGTCCAACATCGTATGGCCGACTGCCTTCGCCGCTATCATGAGCGGACTTGCTGGCGTTAAGCTGGACAAGTGGTGGAAGTTCATCTTCCCGATCTTCTTTGCTATCATCATCGTTCAGGCGATCCTGATGGTTGTTGCCGTAGTCAGCGGCTTCGGTGCATAATTCGGCGCATGATTCGTGCGCGTAATTCGGGCGCGTAAGCACAGAAGATATATCGAATTACACGAATTACATCAGAGCCGCGCGGCTTGTCCGCGGGGCGGAGCATCTATTCAATTCTATTCAATTATTTGAGACGATCATAAACTGGAACGGCATTTTGCCGAAGCAAAAGACGGGCGGCCTTGGGCCGCCCTTTTTGCTTGCGGTAAACAATCTTCCTGGCAGTTCCTTAAACTCAGCGGTTTTCCCAGGCCTTCCGCACAGCTTCAGCGATGGCCTTTGCCGCCTGAGGATGGAAGACGGACGGTATGATGTTTTCCGGCGTCAGCTCTTCTTCTGGGATCAGGTCCGCCAACGCGTGGACGGCGGCCATGAGCATGGCGTCTGTGATTTTTTCGGCGCGGGCGTCCAGGGCGCCGCGGAACAGGCCGGGGAAGACCAGCACGTTGTTGATCTGGTTCGGATAGTCGGAGCGGCCGGTGCCGACCACGGCGGCGCCGGCGGCTTTTGCCGCGTCCGGCTGGATTTCAGGGTTTGGATTGGCCATGGCGAAGAGGATCGGATCCGGGGACATGGATTTTACCATATCGGCGGTGACGCAGTCCGGGGCGGAGACGCCGATAAACACGTCGGCATGGATCATGGCGTCGGCCAGGGTTCCCGACAGGTTTTCCGGATTGGTAATCGTCAGCATCTCTTTTTTTGCCGGCGTCAGACTGCGGTCCGCGGAGACGATGCCTTTGCTGTCGCAGAGCAGGATCTGGCGACAGCCCAGCTTGTACAGCATATGGGCGATGGCGCATCCGGCAGCGCCTGCGCCGTTGATGACCACCTTGACGGCGTCCATGGAGCGGCCGGTCAGCCTGAGGGCATTGTACAGGGCGGCACAGGTGACGATGGCGGTGCCGTGCTGATCGTCGTGGAATACGGGAATGTTCAGCTCCTCCTTCAGACGGCGTTCTACCTCAAAGCAGGCAGGCGCGGCGATATCCTCCAGATTGATGCCGCCGAAGCCCGGCGCGATATTCTTTACTGTGGCGATGATCTCTTCCGGATCCTGGGTCGCCAGGCAGATGGGGAAGGCGTCGACGCCGGCAAAGTGCTTAAAGAGGACGGCCTTGCCCTCCATGACGGGCATACCGGCCAGAGCGCCGATGTTGCCCAGCCCTAAAATGGCGGAGCCGTCGGTAACGATGGCGACCATGCGGTCGCGGGCTGTGTACTTTGAGGCCAGGGCGGGATCCGCTTTGATGGCGAGACAGGGGGCCGCCACGCCGGGGGTATAGTAGGTGGACAGATCCTGCTCGTCTTTCAGAGGGACTGTAGATGTGATCTCGATCTTTCCGCGGGCGTTCTCATGACGTTCTAATGCTAACTTTGCGTAATCCATAATCAGAGGTTCCTTTCTTTTGGGATTTTTTTGGAGTTGTTTTCGGATTGTTACTCTCATTATACGCACAGACAGAAGGATTGAAAAATACAGAAAAGTTGTTTTGACATAACTAAAATTTATGGCAAAACAACTTTTTGATATTTTACGGACGGTTTGACCAGCGGTATACTAAAACCACCGAAAGGAATTATCAGATTATTTGAAAAAGAGAGGAAAGAGTTATGGACGAGAAGAAAAAGAAAAAATTCAAAATGCCCCATACCTATGTCATTCTGGCAACCGTTATTTTGATCGTTGCAGTCTGTACATACATCATGCCGGCAGGCGAATATGACCGTGTAGAAGTCGATGGACGGACTGTGGTCGACGCGGCCAGCTATCATACCGTTGAATCCAGTCCGATTGGTTTCTTCGAGCTGTTCAAAGCGGTTCCGCAGGGCTTCAACGACGCTTCGTCGATCATCTTCTTTATCTTTGTTGTTGCAGGCATGTTCAACATCATCATGGAAACGGGAGCCATTGAGCGCGGCATCGGAAAGCTGGCCCTGGCCACCCGGGGAAAGGAAAAGCTCATGATCCCTATCGTCATGGCTATCTTTGCCCTGGCAGGCGCTACCTTTGGCATCAACGAGGAGGGCATCATCTTCGTGCCGATCGGCATCGCCCTCGCGAGAGCCATGGGATATGACGCCATCGTCGGCATGTCCATGGTGACCCTGGGCGCTTCCATCGGATTCAGCTCCGGCATCATGAACGCCTTTACCGTAGGCGTCGCCCAGGGAATCGCTGAGCTGCCGATCTTCTCAGGCTGGGGACTGCGTATTGCTGTCTGGATCGTCATGCTGATCATCACAGCCATCTATGTGACCCGCTATGCGAGAAAGGTCAAGGCTGATCCGACCCTATCCCACGTGGTAGAGCTGGAAAACGCTGAAAAGGACCAGAAGCTGGACCTGGACAATCTGCAGGACCTGACAAAGAGAGATTATCTGATTCTGCTGGAGGTGCTGATCTGCTTCGGCATCCTGATCTACGGCGTATTCAAATACGGCTGGTACCTGACTGAGATCTTCGCCCTGTTCATCATCATGGGCTTGGGCGCTGGTATTCTGGCCGGCTTCGGACCGAGCAAGATCGCGACAGAGTTCGTCAACGGCGCTAAGAGCATCGTGTTCGGCGCGCTGGTAGTAGGTATCGCGAGAACGATCCTGGTCGTTATGACTGACGGCATGATCATCGACAGCTTCCTCCACGCGCTGTCCGGCCTGATCGCTTATCTGCCAAAGAGTGTTGCCGCTGTAGGCATGCTGCTGGTACAGGCTGTCACCAACTTCTTCATTCCATCAGGCAGCGGACAGGCGGCCGCGACGATGCCGCTGATGACGCCGCTGGCTGACGTACTGGGCCTGACCAGACAGACCGCCGTTCTGGCCTTCCAGTTCGGAGACGGATTTACCAACAACATCATTCCGACTTCCTCCGTATTGATGGGAAGCTTATCTGTCGCGAAGATCCCGTATGAAAGATGGCTGAAATATGTAGCCCCTCTCATGGGCATCTGGATCGTGACCTGCGCGGTGTTCATGGTAATCGCGACGGTGATCAACTACGGACCGTTCTAAGAATTACAGGTCGTCCTGAAAACTACGGACCGTTCCAAGCACTGTGAACCGTTCAAAAAACCGCTGCCGCTGGAAAACAGCGGCGGAGCGGGGACGCGATATGACCGGACTCTGATGATACGCATACGAAAACTGCTGAAGGGCTGGCCCTTCAGCAGTGTATGATTTTATCGGGATGTTCACTTAGATACTGGTAGAGCTTTGCGACTCCAGAGAACTGCCGCTTTCCCCGCTTTTTGACCACCGCGATGGTCAGAGGAAGGGGATCGGCCAGAGGAATGGCGACGACCTCAGGGTCCCGGGCAAAGGCTTCCGGAAACTGCATGGTAGAGGCCAGGTTGGCGTTGATATAGTTGCGTATGGTGATGACCTGGTTGGAGCGAAGGATATATTTAGGCGTTACAGCGTATTTCTTGAACAGGCTGTGGATCAGCTCGCCGGGATGGAAGAAGATGATGCGTTCGTTTTCCAGTTGGGAAATGCGGATGGCCTTCTCTTTAGCCAGAGGGTTTCTGCGGTTAGTACAGAAGCAAAAGCTGGTTTCCTTCATGACGGCGGAATCGATGTTCGGATAGAAGGTATCGTCCAGAAGAACGATGGCCAGGTCAAGTTCATCGTTTTCCACGGCCCGGATGGCGTCGTCTGACATGTGATCGAAGATTTCCAGCTCCAGACCGAACTCTTCCTGGGCCGCGGAGCTGAGCTGAGGAAGCACGATAGTGCCGATGGCCGGAGGAACGCCGATGCGGATGCTGGTTCTGCGCATGTCGCCCAGGTCTTTCATCTCGTCGATGAGGCTTTCCAGATCGGACAGGATGGCGGTGGAGCGGTTGAGGAACAGCTGACCCTCGTTGGTCAGCCGGACGTTTTTGTTGGTCCTCTGCAGGAGGACGACGCCCAGCTCCTCCTCGATCTCGTGGATGGCCTTGGTGACAGCGGGCTGGGAAATGTGCAGTTCATTGGCGGCTTTCGTAATATTGTTGTATTTACAAACGCACTTGAAGTAGTATAATTGATTTAGCTTCATGGGAAATGATACCTCCAGTTGGTATTATTATATATTAAATTTTGATAGAAAGGTAGACGAAATGTGGAATATTGAGAAATATCGCGAAGAGCTGGAAGCGATCGTGAATATAGACAGCGGCAGCGAAGATATGGACGGAATCCGCAGGGTAGCGGAAATACTGTCCGGCAGGCTGAAAAACGACGGATTCTTTGTGGAAACCTTTGATGAGGGGACCCGCGTCCAGGCCAAGAGCCACGACGAGGCGGACTTTGACGTACTGATGGTGGGCCATATGGACACTGTATTCCCTGCGGGGACGGCGGCGGAGAGACCTTACACCGAGGCGGACGGATTGGCTCACGGCCCCGGCGTCGCGGACATGAAGGCCGGCCTGCTGCTGGCGGTCACCCTGGCGGAAAAGCTGCGGGAGACGCGGCCTGATCTGCGGCTGTGCCTTGCGTTCAACAGCGACGAGGAGATCGGCTCCGCCCGATCCATAGACTGGTTCTGCCAATTAGCAGAGCATGGAAAATACGCCTTTGTCTTTGAGCCTGGCCGCGACGGAAAGGGATTTGTCAGAAGCCGTAAAGGCGGCGCGGACCTGGTCGCGCGGTTTAAAGGAATAGCGGCTCACGCGGGAGTGGCTCCGGAAAAAGGCGCCAATGCCATCGTAGAGATGGCCCGGTGGATTACGGCCCTGGCGGCGCTGCAGGATCTGGCGGCGGGAACCTCGGTAACCGCCGGAGTCGTCAGCGGTGGGACAGCGCCCAACGTGGTGGCGGAGCACGGAGAACTGAAGGTGGACATCAGGTTCAGAAACCCGGAGGAATTGGACCGGATCAAAGCCGCCGCGGCGCAGCTGGCCGATACCATTTCGGTGGCCGGCGTACAGGTCCAGTGGGAGTTCCTCAATGAGATACCTCCGATGAACCCTACGCAGGTTACGGAAGCGCTGATGGAGAAGCTGGATGCCGCTGCTTCTGAGCTGGGCTATGAGATCTCCTGGGTCGATACCGGAGGCGTATCTGACGCCAATCATCTGGCCGGCACCGGACTTGCCACCATCTGCGGCTGCGGCCCGTGCGGCGGCAATCTGCACAGCTCGGAAGAGTTCATGGTTCTGGAGTCCATCGAGGAGCGGCTGAATCTGATGTACCGGCTGCTGTCAAGTCTGTAGGCGCGGGCGCCTCAAAACAGCGACAGCTGCTGGCCCTCTTCTGACCCGGATCCGGCTTCCGGCGGCCGGTGCATGGAAGGAATGCCGTATTTGATCTTGACGCGGCGCAGCTTCTTGTAAAAGGACTGCTTGTACTCTTTGTCCAGCCGGCCTCTGCCGTAGAGCAGCAGAAAAGCGTCCATGTACTGCGGAAATTCCCGCTGCATGAAATCCAGGAAGCTCTGCCTGGTTCTGCCCTTCAGATTCAGCAGTCCGGGCAGCAGGTAATCCACACCGGCGTCTCTGCCGCCCGCGTAGACGGCCTCCAGGTTTTCCGCGCTGTCGGCGAGAAAGGGCACGATAGGCATCATGTGCAGGCCGGCGGATACCTTTGTCTTCTCAAAGGCTTTCAGCACCTCGAAACGACGGGCGGAGGGAACCGCGCCCGGCTCCAGCTTTTGGCGAAGGGCTTCGTCGGTGGTGGTGATGGTAGCGGCCACGTTGACATAGGCGACGCGGGAAAGCTGGTCCAGCAGGTCGAAATCCCGCAGGATCAGATCGGACTTGGTGGAGATGATGCAGGGCGTCCGGTACTGTATGAGCAGGCGGAGGATGTCCGGCATCAGCTTTTGTTCGGCCTCGATGGGCTGGTAGCTGTCGGTGACGCCGCCGATATTGACGACTTCCCGCCGCCAGGAGGGCCTTGCCAGTTCCAGGGCCAGCCGGTCCGCCGCGTTTCTTTTGATGTAAATGGTGTCGAAGAAACGGCGGTCCTCCATGTAGTCGTGGGTGTACAGGGCGTAGCAGTACTGGCACCGGTGGGCGCAGCCGCGGTAGACGTTCAGATCCCAGTGGAAGGGCAGGTAGCGGCTGTTGATCCTGTTCAGGGCGGATTTGCAGGATATTTCCTGATAATGGGCCATCTTAGACTTTTCTCCTCTCTCGTTTGATGATAAAATAAGTATAACACATTCAGAGGGAGATGAACATGGACAAGAAGCGAGGCGTAGCTCAATTTCTGCTGGAACACGCGGCGGGGGAGCCGGTGTCCTTCCACATGCCCGGACACAAGGGCGGCAGGCTGTACCGGGAATACGGATACGAAGAATTTCTGGAACGGGTCATGGACTGCGACGTGACGGAATTTCCCGGCGCGGACAACCTGTTTCAGCCGGAGGGCGTCATCCGTGAAACAATGAATCGTTATAAGACGATTTATGGCGCAAAAGAGAGTTTTCTGCTGGTTGGAGGCAGCAGCGCGGGGCTGATCGCCGCCATTATGACCTGCGTCCCGGCGGGAGGAAAGCTGATCATGGCCCGGAACTGCCACAAGGCTGTCTTCAACGGTCTGCGGCTGGCGGGAGGTCAGCCGGTTTACGCTTATCCGCAGGAGCTGGCGGGAGCCGGGATTTCCGGACCTGTCCTGCCGTCGGAGATCAAAAGGTGTCTGGCGGAGCATCCCGACGCGTCGGCGGTGATCCTGCCCAGCCCCAACTATTACGGCATCTGCAGCGACATCAAAGGGATTGCGGACCTGGTTCACGAGGCAGGAATGGTCCTGATCGTGGACCAGGCCCACGGCGCTCATCTGAAGCTGTTCGACCAGTACGCGGGGAGCTGGACCGGAGGCGCCGCTTCTGGCCGGGAAGCCGGCGCAACGGAAGGGCTGCGAACGGCGGACAGGAAGCGTGACAGCCTTTCCGGCGCGGCAGACGGGCTGCGCGCGGCGGACAGATTTCGGGCCGCGGAAAACCAGGGCGCGGACGTGATCGTGGAGAGTACCCATAAAACCCTTGCCTCCTGCACGCAGAGCGCCATTGTCAATCTCAACTCTGACCGGGTTGACCAGTATGTTTTCGCCGATAAGCTGCAGATGATCGAAAGCACCAGTCCATCGTATCTGCTGATGGCGTCTCTGGACATCAACGCTGACCTGATGGAGAAGCGGGGACAGGAGCTGACGAAACAGTGGGAAGCGGATCTGCGGTATTTCTATGAAGAGGCGAAGATGATACCGGGGCTCAGGGTTCTGGAGCATCCGATGCTGGATCCCACGAAGATCAATCTGGACATGAGCGGCTGCGGCCTCACCGGTCTGCAGCTGGAAGAACAGCTCATGGAGCGGGGAATCTTTGTGGAGCTGGTTACCGGCGACATCCTCATGTGCATGACCGGAATTGGAAACAGACGATGTGACTACGACCGTCTGCTCGCGGCGCTGAGAGAGATTTCGGACGAGCAGTGGAGTGCCACGGGGCACAGCCCCTGCACTCCTTGCATGAGACCTGCTGCCGACCTGCCTGAGCAGGTCGGGCTAGGGCTTCAAACCCCTTTGATGGAGAAAAGGCCTTCGGGCAGGCAGGCCGTGACGCTGAAAAAGCTTTCGCAGCGGGAGATTCCGGAGATTTGTGAGCGAGTGCCGGTCAGCGAGGCGGCGGGGCGCGTGTGCGGGTCGTCGATCGTACCGTATCCGCCGGGGATTCCGATCATCTGTCCAGGTGAGGTCATGGATGCGGAGGTGCTGGCCTACGCGGCGGCGCTGCGGGAGGCCGGCGAAAAAGTCATGGGCATTGACGAAGCCGGCTTCGTGCTGGCGGGGAAGGAAATCTGACGACAGACGGAGGTGTGATCATGCTGATTCAGGATATTGGAAAGTTCACCAATCTGCACGGCCGTATTGACGCGATACTGATCGTGAATAAGAGCAACATCATCGAGTATTCCGCCATGGTCACGGAGGATCGGGCGTGCCTGCGGACTGACGACATTTTGGGGAAAAACCTGTACGAGGTATATCCGGAGCTGAATGAAGGCAATAGTACCCACGCCAGGGTTATGGCTACGGGGCTGCCGGTTGTGAATCAGAAGCAGACGCTTACCGAACCGTCCGGCAGGAGGCATACCCTGCTGACCAGCACCTTTCCCATCGAGAACAACGGCGAAGTCATAGGAAGTATTGATTTTTCGGTGGATCTGTCGGAGCAGGGCGCTGACGTGTCAAAGGAAAGAAAGCTGTATTCTGTAGATGACATCGTGACCTGTGATCCTGCCATGGAACGAATCAAGGACAGAATCCTGAAGGTGGCGGAGAACGATTCGCCGGTGATGGTGATAGGCGAATCCGGAACGGGAAAGGAACTGATCGTCGAAGCGATTCACAGTCACAGCCGGCGAAGGTCAAAACCGTTTATCTCTTTGAACTGCGCGGCGATTCCGGACGCGCTGATCGAAAGCACGCTGTTCGGAACCGTGAAGGGCAGCTTTACGGGAGCCGAAAACAAGAAGGGTCTGTTTGAGCTGGCGGACAAGGGGACGCTTTTTCTGGACGAGATCAATTCCATGAGCATGGAGCTGCAGGCGAAGCTGCTGAAGGCGGTGGAGGAGCAGCGCTACATGAAGGTCGGCGGCGAATCGTATATGGACGTGGACGTTCGCGTCCTGTCGGCGATGAACATGAGCCCGCAGGAAGCGATAAAATCGGGGAGGCTGAGACAGGATCTCTTCTATCGCCTGAGCGTGGTGTGTTTTCAGGTGCCGCCCCTGCGGGAGCGCCAGGAAGATGTTCTTCTCTTGGCGGCGCATTGTCTGGAGGTATTCAACAAAAAGATGCGCAGGCAGGTTTCCGAAATCAATGACCTCGCGCTCAAAACGCTGCAGGATTACTGGTGGCCGGGGAACGTGCGTGAACTGCGGAATGTGATGGAGTCCGCCTTCAATGTGGTGGAGGGAACGGCCATCACTATGACCGACCTGCCGGATTATCTGATTTCGGGGAGCGGCATAATAGGCGGAGGCAGAGACATGGAACCAGAGGGAAGCCTGGCGGAGATGATGAATCGGTACGAGCGGGAGATCCTGATCAAAGTTTTGAGAACGTCGAGATCTTTGAACCAGGCTGCGGCGAGACTGCAAATTACCAGGCAGGCTTTGAAATATAAAATTGAGAAACTGCAGATCGATTATCAAAAGCTGCTGCTGAAATAGAGTGGTAAAAAATTTTACCGAAACGGTGGTAAAATTTTTTGCATATGATCCGAATGATCGGGCGGGGACATTGAAATGTCCTCGTTTTTCTTTTGGCACGATTGTTGCTGTTTTGTTGGACAGGAGCAATTGTTTCAAGAGAAAGATCAAAAGCCTGACACTATCTGTTTCAGAGATATACTTGAAATAACCTGATAGATTGTATATAATTTACAGAAGTTAAAGGTGAAAAGGATAGGCAAGGAATTTTAAATGGAAGGAGAACAGACGATGCTGGTAAAAAATGATTTTGTAAAGAACCCGCAGACCTGGTGCGGCCTGAACCGGCCGGGCATGAAGGAGGAAGAGGCCGACGTGGTCATCTTCGGTATTCCCTTTGACGGAGGGGTCAGCTATAGGGGCGGCGCGGCGGAAGCGCCGGAGACTTTGCGGGAGAACACCCTTTGTTCGACGCCGTGCACGGAGCGGCTTCAGTGGTTTGGAGATCTGAACGTGGTGGACGCTGGAGATTTTCAGGACGGCGGCCGGGGAGACCGGGACGTGATTTTCGCGGAGGTTGAGAAGTACGTGACGGAACTGGTCAGAAAAGGCGTGCGCTTTACCATGGTGGGAGGCGATCATTCGGTGACCATTCCTGTGGAGCGGGGCATCGACGCCGGGCTGGACGAGGACTTCGGCATCATTCACATCGACGCCCATATGGACCTCTGCGAGGCCCTGGAAGGAGATCCCCTGTCCCACGGCAGCACGGAGCGCAGGGCGCTGGAGCTGGAGCACGTGAAATCGGTGGGAAACCTGTATTTCATCGGAATCCGATCCATCGAGCCAGATGAATTCGAGTTTTATAAGCGGGAGAACATACAGGTGAAGACGGCCTATGACTGCTATCATGAGGGCATCGAGGCGGTGGCGGACGACTGTATCGCGAAGATGAAGCGGTTCAGCAAGGTCTATATCACCTTTGACATCGACGCTCTGGACCCGGGATACGCCGCGGGGACGGGAACGCCGCAGTTCGGCGGCCTGACCTCCCGAATGGCTCTGACTTTGCTGGAAAAGCTGTTTACAGAGCTGAATATTATGGCCTTTGACGTGGTGGAGATCGCGCCGGCATTGGATCCGTCTCTGGCGGCCATGTACGCGGGCCGGAAGCTGATCACCGAGGCCTGGGGATACTGGGCGAAAGAGCTGGGCAAGCTGGAAAGCAAATAAAAAAAGCGACAGGCTGCCGCATTAATGGAAAATAACCGTTAGGGCGGCTGCCCTTTACGTATGCAAAAACAAAAAAATGTACACGCGTGCATACAGGGTTTAATGTATGTATTCCAGACAATGATTCCGTGAGATTCATCAGCCAGTTTGTGGAGGAATGGATCTGACCGCAGTGCTGCTGTTTTTGCAGGCTGCGGTCATTTTGTAAAGGTCAGAAAAGGAAATTCTGACTGCATGGAGCAGAATATGCGCTGCTGCGGTCAAAACAGCCATAGAATAAACAGAAAAAAGGATCTGCGATTAGGTAAAAATGACCGTAAGCCTCCCAAAATATGCATGTGCGGTCAGAATGGCCTCGTTGATGAACGAAGATCTGACCGCAGCGTCTCTAAAGTATGTTGATGCGGTCAGATTTGCTGATTTGACGAAGCAGGAAATGACCGCATCGGCTGTGGTAGTATAATGTGTGTAAATTAAAAAAAATTGAGCCAATTGCTCATC
>CALLDR010000020.1 GCA_937997955.1 uncultured Emergencia sp.
TCAAAAAGGGATCGGATGAAATTCGTCATTTCATCGTAAAAGCCCGCGAACCAGGCGTTCTCCAGCGGCACGTCGTATTCGTCGATAAGGATGATACACTTGCGGCCGTGGTATTTTTCCAGGCATCCGGACAGGGTTTTAAGTCCGTCGGCATAGAGCTCTTCTTTTGCCTCAGCGTTCAGAACCGCCTGAAACGCTTCTCTCTCCTGCTTCTCCAGTGCGCTGCATTTCAGCACATAACTATGCCTTTCAAATTCCCTGATGATCTCCTTTTTCAGCATTTCATATGCCAATGCATAATTAGGCTGCTTCCCAGACTTCAGCGACAGGTTGATGACCGGGTACTGCTGCTGGTGCTGCAGGTACTTGTCTCCGCAGGCTGAGATGACCAGTCCATCAAAGATGTATCCGTTGTCGATTCTGCTGCCGTCCGACTTTCTCTCATCCTCGAAGAAGCGCCTGAACATGCTCTGGTTCAGGGTCTTGCCGAACCGCCGCGGCCGGGTGAACAGGGTGACCTTGGAATGATTGTCGATAAAACTTTTCAGCACGAATGTTTTATCCACATAATACATATCTTTGTTTACAAGCTCTCGCAGATCTTCATATCCAATGGGAATCGTCTTTTTACTCATTCATCTCACCTCGCTCTGTCTTCGCAACTTCATCTATTTTCCAGTATACCCTAAACCAGCGCAAATCACAAGAAAAAAGCGCCGAACCACCGTACGCTTTTCCCTACCGTTCTTTTGTGACAAAATTTGCCGCCGCTTATTTTACGCCGCTTATTTTACCTCATGCAACTCTTCCAGCGCGTGGAGCCCCACTTCGATGGCCGCCGGTATACAGTCTTCGTCTAAGTCGAACTCGGCATTGTGCACCGGCTGGGTGGTGTCGGTGCCGATGCCTACGTAGGTTCCCACGCCGCCGTTTTCCTGCACCTTGGTAATCATAACCGCGGCGTCGTCGGTGCCGCCCACGTTGCCCTCGAAGTAGATCTTTTCGAACCAAGGCACCTTGCCGGCCGCCCGCTGAATGACCTCCATGATGGCGTCGTCGCTTTTCCCCGCAGGCACTTCGCCGTAGTCCACGTAAGTGTAGTCCATGTCATAGGCCCTGGCGGAGCCGTCCAGAATATCAAAGACCCGTTTGCCCGCGTACGCCGCGATCTCCGGCGTCTCTCCCCGGTATTCCACACGGACCAAGGCGTTAGGCGCGATGGTGTTGGCCGCTACGCCCGCGTGGATCTCGCCTACGTTGACCCTGCACAGTCCCGCCTCGTGAGGCGCGATGGCGTGGATGTTCATAGACGCGGAGCAGGCCGCCAGCAGAGCGTTCTTCCCCTCCTGAGACGCGCCGCACGGATGAGCGGCTTTGCCGTGGAAATAGACGTCCAGCTGCCGGTCGCTGAGGAAATCGTTGCAGCCGCAGCAGATGGTACGAGACGGCAGCGGTCTGTTCTCCGCGCTGAGTGCCACGTGGAAGGCGATAAAGTGCTTCACATCGTCCAGATGGCCCTTGTCGACGACGGACTGGGCGCCGTAGAAGGTCTCCTCCGCTGGCTGGAAAATCAGCTTGATCCTGCCGCAGAGAGCATCTTTTCTCTCCTGCAGTCCGGCCGCGATGCCAAGACCCATGGCCGTATGCGCGTCGTGGCCGCAGGCGTGGACCAGATCCTCGTGGCAGGAGCAATAACCTTCGTCAAAAGGCCGGTAGCCCTCCTTTTTCGGCTCTTCATAAGGCAGGCAGTCGATATCAAAGCGGAGAGCCGTTACCGGACCTTCTCTGCCCGTGTCCAGCACCGCGATGACGCCCGGCCATCCCTTTGTTCTCTCCACAAAGGCCGGGTCCGCGCCCTGGGCCAGAGCCTGTTCCTTTGCCGCGGCAATTTCCTCCGCCGTCGGACGCACTACCTCCTCTACGGTGTCTGTGTTGACCACGTCCGGCCCCATGAGGCACGCATAGCCCATGCCCGTCAAAATTTCCGCCACTCTGGCGCTGGTCCTGATCTCACGCCATCCATATTCCGGATATCTATGGAACTCGCGCCGATATTCGATAAACTGATTCATAATTTTGTCCCCTCTTTCTCTTTATTCTTTATCCTGCAGGCGTCCAGGGCCTCGCCCAGAAGCCGGACGCCCCGGCAGATTTCATCATCGCTGACATTGGAGAAGCACAGCCTGATATGCTCCTCGTCCTGGCCGTTTTGGCGGTAGAACACCCAGCCGGGCATGACCAGTACGCCCCTCTCTCTGGCGGCCTCAAACAGATCCCTCGCGCCGATGCCCTCTTCCAGCCTGCACCAGATCAAAAGGCCCCCTTCGGGTTTTTCGCAGGTGATCCCGCGGTCCCTGATCTTGTCCAGCTCACCGCACAGCAGATCCCGCTTCCTTCGATAGTGGGATACCATCTGCTCCGCATGAGCATCGTAAAAGCCTCTGTCCACATAGGCGTTGAACAGATACTGCCCCATGCTGCCCAGCATGGCTTCATCCATTTCCATGACCCGGCTCAGCATTTCGATCAGATCCGTCGGCCCCACAACATACCCAATCTTCACGCCGTAAGGGAAGGTCAGGTTGAAGGAATCCACGTACACCACGGAGCGGTTTCGGTCCAGCACGTAGAGGCTGGGCGGCTCCTGCTCGGAATAGCTCAGCTCCCTCTGATAGTCCTCCTCAATGATCGGCACGTTGTTTTCCTCCGCGATCTGAAGCAGACGCAGCCGCTTTTCCAGAGACATGACCGCGCCGGTCGGGTTGTGGAAGTTGGGAATGGTGTAGATGAACTTGGGCCGGTGCTTTTTCACCGCCGTTTCCAGCGCCGCCATGTCCATGCCGTCCGCTTCCATGGGCACCGTGATCACACAGATGCCTTTGTTCCGGAAGATGCCCGCGTTGTCAGGCACCATCGGTTCCTCCGCCACGATGCAGTCGCCCGCTTTGACGTACAGGGACATCAGGTAACTGAGCGCCTGGTTGGTCTCCGCTACGACGGCGATATGCTTCGGCTTGACATAGATGTTCCGCCTGGACAGAATACGGCAGATGTTCTTTTTCAAATGGGCCGTCTCCCCGCCCTCTTCTCTGGAAAAAAGCTGCTGAAGCACGTCGTCCATGCCGCAGATGGGATCAAATTTCTTGTCCATGACGATGCCGCCGAAGGAGATGCAGTTTCTGCTCTCAGACTCCCAGAAGATGTCCATGAACTTCTTTTCCGCGCTGTTGAAATCGTACTGAATGGCTTTTTCCAACGGAAAAAACCGCTGGACGAAGCCTGGACTCTCAGCGGGCGCCTCTACAAAATAGCCTCTGGGCTGCTGCCGTGAAGCCAGAACAAGGCCCTTGGAGACCAACTCTCCATAGGCCTTGACCACTGTATTTCGGTGCACGTCCAGCTCGGCCGCAAGCTTCCTTTCAGAAGGAAGCTTGTAGCCTTTCACCAAACGGTTTTCTTTGATCATATATTCAATTGCATCAGAAATCTGCAGATATACAGGCTTTCTGTCGTCCCTGTCAATATTGATCTTCATATTTACCAGCTTTTATTTTTCGCCCGCGGCCATCTTTTTTCTGTATCTGTCCCAGATCAGCAGCGCCGCGATACCGATGATCATGATGATGGTGATAGCGATGAACATGTAGCGATAGCCCTCTTCACCGTAGCTGTCCAGCAGCTTTCCTGCCACGAAGGAAACGAACACCTCCGGAAGATAACCCAGCGTACAGATCAGGCCGATAGCCGTGCCGGACACTCTCAGCGGAATGCCGCCCTCTTCCATCATGGAGAATACCAGGTTGTATCCGCCGTACATGCCGGCATAGATCAAGATGCACAGGACGACGAACAGGGTGGAGCTCATGCCGCTCATGATCAGGATCAGGAAGGTGCCGACAGCCATCAGGGAGAAGGTCACGTACATGACCTTGGATCTTCCGATCCTGTCGGCGATGATGCCGCTGCCGAAGGCCGCCACAGGTCTTACGTACTGAGCCGCGATGGTGACGATAGCGCCTGCCGCGGCTGCCATGCCGAAGTGGGAGGTGGCGTACGGAGTGAAATAGTAGAACGCGATGTTCATGGTGTAGGTGCAGCAGAGGATCAGAGACAGAATCCATACAGCAGGCATCTTGATGACTTCGATGACCTGCGCGGTGGAAATCTTCTCCGGCTTGTCCTCGGCGCTGGCGGCGGCCGGCTTTTCCTCCTTCAGCAGGAAGAACAGCAGGATGCCCAGCACGATGGCTACGATGGAATAGTAGATGATGACGCCGTTTAAGCCTGCCAGATCGCTGGAAACCTTGCTGAAATAGCCGAAGATGGACACGATACAGACGCCGTCGATGGCGTATACGATACCTCTTCCGCCGTCCATGAAGCCGTAGGCCTTGCTCTGCTCATTCTCGTTGGCGATCTCACGCAGGCTCTTCAGCAGAGACGGCCAGAACGCGAACAGGGATGTGAAGCCCCACAGCGCGTAAATGCACAGCAGCATCACGTAGTTAGGATGCAGCAGATGAAGCAGTCCGCCGACGCCAGTCAATACCAGAGACGCGGACATCAGTTTTCTGGTGGATACCATGTCAGCGACAACGCCGCCGAATAAATAAGAGATCATTCCGAAGATACCAAACATGGAGCCGAAGGTACCCATCTGCGTGTTGGTCAGATTGTAGGCTTCCAGATATGCGTCGTAGAAGTACGATCTGAAATAGGGTAATCCGTAGATCATCGCGCCGGCGATGGTGATGATTACCAGGTGAAACATGTGCTTTTTCAGCTTTGAACCATTATCTGCACTCATTTCTCTTTGTCCTCCTTTTTTAATAAAGCGATTCTTTTTCTTTATTTTACAAAAAAATCAGACGAAATGAGAGTGCCAAAAAAAATTAAAATGGTTCCCCGCCGTAGTCCAAAACGGGAAAAATACGGCAAAATACGGTAGAAGCGGTAAAAGCCGTAAACTCCGGCCGTGCCCCGCCAAAAGGTCAAAAAGCAAAGGCCAAAAAACAGAAGGCAGCTGCACACAGAGAAAGCTGCCTGAACCAGAAAGACGCAGGCAGCTCTTTTGACATATATTCTGTTTTCACTTTTTACTTTTACTTTTTTATACTTTTTGCCGTCAGCTCCAGCAAGGCCGCCAGGACAGCGCCTGCCACAGCCAATACGATGATCATCAGGAAGGTGGTCTGGTATTCGCCGCCAGCCTTTTCCAGCAGTACGCTGGAGAGCATAGGCCCCAGGATAGCGGCAGGGATCAGCTGGAAGTTAGCCAGGCTGAAGTTCACCGCGTAGTACTTAGGGCCGAATACGCTGTGGATTACCGCGGACGTCAGAGGCGGCGTCCCTCCATAGCTGAGGCCCACCAGGATCAGGCCTGCCAGGATCAGCATCGCCTGCTGGGTTACAGCGCCCAGCGTCAGGCTGGCTCCCGCCAGAAACAGGATCACAGTGGTCAGTATCATGCTGAACCGGCGTCCCTTGCTGTCAAACAGCGCGCCGTTCAGCAGCCGGCCGCCGCCGTTGAAGATGGACACGATCAGTCCCAGCACGGCTGGAAGGCCGAAAGAAACCGCAATCGTAGCGGCGGTATTGATGACTAAAAGACCGCCCGCGCTGATTACGATGCCCCAGAGGACGTAGCACCAGAAAAACGATGTGCGAAGCATTTCACTGGCAGTGTAATTTCTGCCTTCTGACGCTTCCGCTTCACTGGCGCTTTCCGTCGTCTCCGCAGGCGATTGCATAAAGAAAGAACCGATGAGCATGACGATGGCTACAGCAAAAGCCAGAATGAAAAAGGTCTGAAAGACACCTTTCCACGCGATGATGCTGCCTGCCGTACCTCCGAGCAGGATGCCGCCACAGCCAAAGCACATCAGGAGTACCCCGGAAGACAGGCCTGCCTTGTCGGGAAACCACCGGCTGATGGTGCCGAGAACCACATTGTATCCCATGCCAACGCCGGTACCGCATAATACTCCGTAAAAAATATACAGAAGGAGAAGGCTGCGCTCCGGGTTTTGCGGATCAAGCCTTGAGGCACCGATGAATCCTATAAACAGCGCCGCCGCGGCGATCTGCGCGATGCGCCTGCCAGAAATTTTCCGGCTGAGTTTTCCGCTGAGGAATCCGCCAAGACAAAAGAATATCATGGAAATCGTAAAGGTCAGGGACAGGTCAGACACCGACCAGTCCGGGAAGACCGCGCCGAGGGGTTCCCGGAAAATGGACCATGCGTATAGAAGACCTACAAACAACAGCATGACTGCCCCCACAGCTAAATATATCCATCTTTTTTTGCTGTTCATAAAGATTAACGCTCCTTTTTTATAGAATAACCCTAGCCAATCATCTGTGTAATGAAGATAATCGCGATGGCAATCGGGCTGATAAATTTAACGCTGACAGTCAGCCATACTTTGACATACTTGTTCTTTACATTGATAGCTTCCAGGAAATTATCGATACCCCAGACATATCCGACAAAGATGGCGATGACGAACGCGCCTACAACCAGCAGGATATTGCTGACCAGGAAGTCGAAGATGTGGAATACACTCTGAGACAAAGCGGACGGAATCGCCAGCAGGATCAGCAGAATCAGGGTGATGGCCATAGCCTTGCCCCGGCTGATGTCCACGATGCCGCGGATAAATCCGATAATGCCCTCCAGGCTTCCTACCATGGTGGTCAGAGCCGCGATGAAGAATCCGAAGTAGAACAGTACGCCTATGATTCTTCCACCCGGGATCTGGGCGAATACGCTGGTCAGTGTGATAAAGGTCAGTCCGGAACCCTCAGACGGCTGCAGACCGTAAGCGAATACCATCGGAAAGATCATGGAACCGGCCATGAGACCCGCTACGACGATGCCGCCGCAGATGATCGTGGAGCTCGGAACCAGGTTCTGTTTCGGATTTCCGATGTAGGAACCGAATACCATGGAACTGAGCATTCCGATGCCTACCGCGAAAAATGCCTGTCCCAGCGCAGCCTGAACGGCGTCCATACCGAAGCTGGAAAAATCAGGCTTCAGCAGGAATGCAAGACCGTCTCCCGCGCCTGGCAGACGCAGTCCTAAGACGATGAGTACGACCATGATGACGGCCAGAACCGGCAGCATGTACTTTGACAGCTTTTCCACGCCGCCCTGGAGACCGCCTCGCAGGATCAGGGCAACGATAGCCAGACTGAGAAGACACCACAGCGCCTGCTGTGAAAAACTTCCGGCAAAGGAATTATAGTAGTCTGAAAGCTCCTTGCCCTCCATTCCTGTGAAGTATCCGGTCGCTGTACGGAACATGTAGTTCAGCACTGTTCCATAGACCGTGATGGTATATGCATTGAGAATCAGCGACGTAGCTGCATGCATGTAACCCGCGAAATACCATTTCTTCCCCGGCGCCAGCTGTTTATATGCCGCGGCAGGGGTTTTCTTTGTAGAGAAACCGATGGACATCTCTGCTGTCAGCAGAGGAATGCAGATCAAAATGATGATGATGATATAAGTAACTAAGAAAAGTGCGCCTCCGTTAGATCCGCAGACATATGGAAATCTCCATAGAGAACCAACGCCTACTACAAAGCCAATACAGACCATTAAGAATCCGAAGAAAGAACTAAACTGCTCTTTCGCGTTGCCGCCCGTCGATTCGAGGGTCGGATTTGTGTTCGTGTTCATATTATTACTGCTCATGACTTTCTCCTTTCAAAATCTGTTTAACATGAGCGAAATCTGCGCCGCCAGCGACTCTTCGGCAGCGCAAATAATTTATTTACACGAAATAGAAAATTATTATGAAAAAATAGTACCACGACGCCCGTCCCGTGTCAATAAAAAATTTCGTTTTTTCGACAAAATTGCAAAATTCAAAATATTTTACGCGATTTTTTTCGATTTTCCTTGACTCCGAACCTAAATTAAGATATAATGTGCGCATTCGTTTCGAGTTAACCAGTTTATCAGGCGAGGAGGTTTTAACATCATGATGGAATTAGACAATCTGAAAAATTTCGCTCTTTTTTTATCAAAGGTTCTCGGTGCATCTACAGAAGTCCTGCTTCACGACATCCATACGGGAAGGATCGTGTGGATCAACAACGGTTGGATCTCCAACCGGGAGGAAGGACAGCTATATGATACAAAAGGTATCATCCAGCTGGCTGAGGAAGCAAAAAACAACGGAAACAAACACATGCAGGTCGGTTACAAAAGCACCTTATATCTAAAGGGCCTTGCCACCGACACCGGAGGGCGGTCTCTGCGAAGCTCCAATCTTTTTATATATGATGACGATGATGAACTTCGTTATGTCATCTGTGTTAATACTGACGTTTCCCCAGTGGAACAGTTTCAGATGAGCGTTCAGAATCTGCTGGACGTGACGGGCATGAACATCGTCAACGCGCCGGTTGGCTACGTTCCGGACATCGACCGGGACGCCAACATCGAGTCCCTGACCATGCACGTCATCTTGGAGGAAATCGAGAGAGCAAAGCCTTTCTCCACGGATTCCAAGGAAGCGAAGATGCAGATTCTCAAGCGGCTCAACGACAAAGGCGTCTTTGAGGTACGCTACATCATACCAAAGGTATGCGAGCTGCTGGATATCGCCCAGGCTACCTTATATAAATACCTGAAGGAGATCAAGCGCGCTGAAAGCAAAGCAGAGGCAGAGGCAGAGGCAGACGCGGCATCAGAAGCAGATATGGCCGCAAAATAGCCGCAAACTCGTAGAAAAATTTTATACAAATTTTCAAATTTAAAAGCCGGACGCAGCGGCAAAAAATCGCTGCATCCGGCTTTTTTCAACGGTTTTAGCCGATTTTTGCCGATTTGAAAATTGAGAAAATTTTTTTATATCAGCATATTGACATCGCCGGACAAGTGTGGTATATTGAATTTACACGAGATAGAAAAAATTTATACGCTAAAACAAAACACTTAAACCAAACACTTAATTCATTTATTTTAAAGAAGGGAGACATAACACTATGAAGAGCTTATTTACTCCGTTGAAAGAAGAAGGTCTGACGACCCTGCGCATCAACTACAACTGGAAAGACGACAGCGTAAAACTGATCGCTATGAAGGAATGGGAACCAGATACTGACTTCTCCAGATACAACAAGGATTTCGTTATGCAGACAATCCTGACAGAAGACGGCAGAATGCTCAACACAAAACAGGTTTGGGAGATGTTCGAGAAATATGAACTGAAAGATTATCTGGAATCTGTTATCGACCTGCTGAGACAGGGACGCCACTTCGGTATCGAATGTTACTACTATGCAGAAGAAGACATCAAGTATATGTGCAATATCCACAGCTATCGCCGTGGTATCAAGAATAAGCAGCATCCGACTCTGTCCGGCGGTATCCGCAGACACAGCCCAGAAGAGAACGAATACGAAGTTATCATCGATGGTCTGAACCTGGGCAGAGGCAGCAGCTTCAAGGCAGTCGTTACCGGCGTACCTTACGGCGGATGCAAGAGCACAGCAGTTATGCCTCCACTGGATCTGACCAACATGAAGGATCTGGGATTCCTGTCCTTCTGTATCGACAGAGTATACACTCACACTGGTCCTGACATGAACTTCCCTGCAGAGATGGCTGACGTAATCAACGAACACTACTCCATGCAGTACACCGGCGGCGCTAAAGCGATCCTCGGACCAAGCGGCAAGCCGACTGCATACGGCGTTTACAAGACTATGAAGCAGGCTCTGAAGTTCCTGTACGGCACAGAAGAGCTGGCTGGCAAATCCTACGCTGTTATGGGTCTGGGCGCTGTAGGCTGGCACCTGGCTAACCACATTCTGGATGAAGAGGGAACCAAACTGTACATCACCGATATCAATCCGGAAAGAGGTCAGGAATTCATCGCATCCCGTCCTGATAAGGATATCACCTGGGTTGACCTGGCTGACATCTACGATCTGGACGCAGACGTACTCTGCCCTTGCGCAATCGGCGGAATCCTGGACGACGAAACGATTCCTAAACTGAAATACAAGATGATCTGGGGCGCAGCCAACAACCAGCTGAAGGCTTCCGGTCAGGAAGAAGAATACAGACTGGCAAAACTGCTGGCTGGAAGAGGTATCCTGTTCCAGAGCGAATGGTGGCACAACGGCGCTGGCCTGATGCTGGGTACAGAAGAGTACATGGAAGGCGACAACGCTACTTACGAAAAGCTTCTTGAGAAGATCGACAACAGACTTCCTAGAATGACCTTCGAAAATCTGACAGAAGCAAAAGAGCTGGGCATCACCCCGACCGAAAACGCTTATCGTCAGGTTGAGAAGCTGATCTACGAAGGCGAGATCTGGGACTACGAGATCTAATCACGATTTGCTCAAAATCTGATCAAAACGAATCGAAAACTATTTGAACACCTACCTATATAAAATTATAAAATTTCGACTCTCCGAAAAGACCGCAGGGCATATGTCCTGCGGTCTTCTCCTTTGTTCTCTGTCGCGCTCGTCCTCTGACGCATTTTCGCGCTTTCTCTTTGCTGCCCGCCGCGGCTCTTTCACAGCTGTCAGCCAGCCGTCGACCAGCTGTTGTCCTCGCGGCTTTTACTGCCCTTCCCCGCGCAGATATTCCAGAATCTCCGCGGCGTTGGTATCCGGCTTGACCTTCTCCATGGCCTTCTCGATGACGCCGTTCTCGTCGATGATATACGTAGATCTGACCACGCCCATGGACACCTTTCCGTACAGCTTCTTTTCCTTCCAGACGTCATAAGCCTGGATCGCCTGCAGCTCCGGATCGGACAGCAGGATAAAGGGCAGCTGATGCTTCTCCGCGAACTTTTGATGGGATTTCTGACTGTCCTTGCTGACGCCTATGACCACGGCATCCAGCTCTTTGAAGCCGTCATAGGCCGCGGCAAAAGCGCAGGCCTGCCTGGTGCAGCCCGGCGTATTATCTCTGGGATAAAAATACAGGACCACCTTCTTCCCTCTGAAGTCAGACAGGGAAACCTCCTGTCCATCTTTATCCGGCAGAGTAAACGCCGGAGCCTTCGTCTTTTCTTCTAACATCACGCTTCCTCCTCTTTGATGAACACATATGTATTTTCGTCTGACAGGTCCTCGCGAAATCCATAATGGAGCCTGTCAAATTTTTTGATCTCTTCCGGGTTTTCTATGCCGTTCTCCGCCATGTAACGGACCATTTCACCCCGCGCCATCTTGCACAGCGTGCCCTTCTCTTTGATCTTTCCTCCCGCCAGCTGGCCGAAGACGCAGGTGATGAATCTGACGTCCGGCCGCAGATATTCTTTGACGCACCGGCTGTATTCCTTTGACGCCAGATTGAGGATACAGTCCGCTTCCTCAAAGAGTTTGTCCGCCAGACGGCCGCCCCAGAACCGGTAGAGAGAATCCACCTCCACCGTCCCCAGGCGGGCCTGCATCTCCAGGCGGTAAGGGGTCACCCCGTCAAAGGGCCGCAGTACGCCGTAAAACCCCGACAAGATGCGCAGGTGCTCTTCGATATACCGGTAGGCATCGTCCGTGAAAACCTCCGGCGCCATGTACTGATACTGGATCCCCTCGTAAGACAGGATCGCCGGCGTCAGCTGCCCGCGCAGGTCCATGGCCTGCACCCTCTCATAGCTGCGGGACGCGATGGCGTCGCTGCACTTCCAGACCGCCTTCGCCTCCTCATAGGTAAAGCCCTGCAGACAGCGCAGCAGCTTCTCCGCATCCTCCAGAAAGTCCGGAAGGCTTCCGCAGGGAAACATATCTGTATTCACGTTCATCTTCTTGGCAGGTGAAATGATGATCCTGAGTCCTCTCATGGGTGTACCTCCCTGTTACAATATATTTGCCCCTTTCTTCCCGCTTACTCATCATTATAGCACAAGGGGCCGCCAAAACAAAGGAAAAGCCGCAAGGGAACTGCTGGTTCTTCCAGACGCGTCTCCTGCGCCAGAATTACAGTAGAATCGTTTTAGATCCATTCTATCTATTTTTGATTATTTTTAGGTTGACATACGGTTCTTTCTATGTTATGATCTTTCTATAAACTGTTCTGCCACATTGAGAAAGGAGTTCTGCCATGACAATTCAGGAAATGAAAGATAGAAAACGGGAGCTGGGTTACTCCAACGCCATGATCGCGGAGCTGTCCGGCGTACCTCTGGGAACGGTCCAGAAGATCTTCGGCGGCGCCACCACCTCCCCGCGTTACGAAACCATACGTGCCCTTGAGCGTGTTCTGAAGGAGGACGTCACCCCTTCGATGCCCCGTTCCGCCTCCACCGGCAGCTCTTCCACCAGGTCTTCCTCCACCGGCCCCTATTCTACTAGTTCCCCTTCCACCGGCGCTTCCCGCGTCGGCGAAGCGGCTGTCCCCTATTTCGCCAAGAAACAGGGCGAGTATACCGTAGAGGATTACTACAACCTGCCCGAGGACAAACGGTTCGAGCTGATCGACGGCGTCATCTACGATATGACAGCGCCAAGCTCTCCCCATCAGCTGATCAGCGGATATATCCACGCACAGTTTTTCAACCATATCGCGTCAAAGCGGGGCGGCTGCCTGCCTATGATCTCTCCCCTCGACGTACAGCTGGACCGCGACGACAAAACAATGGTACAGCCGGACGTCGTCATCATCTGCGACCGCGGCAAGGTCATCAGGCGCTGCGTCTACGGCGCGCCTGACTTCGTCCTGGAAGTCCTATCTCCTTCCACAAAGAAGAAGGACATGGTCATCAAGCTACGCAAATATATGAACGCCGGTGTGCGGGAATACTGGATGATCGACCCGGACCAGAAGAAGGTCATCGTCTACGACTTTGAACACGACAACTATCCCGTGATCTTTGGATTTGACGCGGTCGTGCCCGTAGCGGTGCTGGACAACCAGTGCAAAATCGACTTCCGCTCCCTCTACGAATATATCAGCTTCCTCTATGACGAAGACGGGAATTGAGCTGCGTCAGTGGGGATTTCCATATTTCTCCGCACGGCTTCCTTCCAGCCAAAAAACAGCAAAAGCCGCAGCAGGCGGCCGGTTCACTGCCGGACACGCCGCGTCTGCGGCCTTGATGAATATGCTGTGCTATCTGCAGTCCGCCGCAGCGGGGCGGAAAACTCTTCGCAGCAATCTACTGCCAGATCTTTCACGCTGAAATACGATACCTCTTTTTATGGCCTTTGAATATATCTTTACCAAATTCTGCCGTTGTTTTTCTCTTTCCTCGATATTAGAAATGTATTCCCAGACCGCCTTCTCTACCGTCGCATTCTAAGAAAAACCGCCGGTGTCGGGTCTGTCAAAGGACAACCCATCGTCGGCGGCTTTCCCTTTCACTTATTAAGGTAGTCCATGCAGAAAATGGAGTGATATGTGCAGTTTTAAATGCAGGACACAGATTTTTCTCCAAGTCTCTTACTGTGTCCTGCTTAAGAGTTCGGCACTCTTTCTCAAGTCACTTGCAGCTCTTCTGCTGCGGCCGCCTCATACCTGAAGCACCAAATGACTTCTATAATGAGGATCACACAGCAAATCCAAACTGCCCGGATGCCGATCAGATCCGACATCCACGTACCGGGAACGGCTCCCAGTGCAAAGGAAAAGGTCAGCGCCGCAAACATGGCCAGCTTTTTAGCGCTGTCAGACGTCCGTTTATCCAGTGCCGCAAACAGCTGCTGTCCCACATTTCTCAGGTTTCCGGTACAGATGGTCGTATTGTGCGCGGTTCCTATAAATTTGCGGAACAGACACAGCTGAAAACCCATGAAGAAAGAAATCGGCAGCGTCACTGTCATATCTGGAGCCTCAGCAGAAATACATCCCATGACAAACAGGACGATCGTCTCCAATATGAGCGCGTATTTCCTCCAGTCGCCGCGCAGAGTGCTTTTTTCAGTAATGATTTTCTTCATCCACTCACTGAATGCCGCACCCAAAACACAGCAAAGAATCGGCAGAAAAAAAGTCAATGCCGGATACCACTGGCCCCTGGCCAGTGTGATGCCTAGCCTGGACATGTTGGCTGTATGCATATTTGCCAGAATCTCATTTCTGGTTACATACGTATACGCATTCATATAACCGCCTACAAAAGTGATGATCCACAGGAAGCTCAGACGCTCCCAGGGCGCTTTTACAGATATCCTCAGATCTTGGTTCATGTCAGTCACCTGCTGTTTCTTTTTGTCTTAATATAATCATATTAACTGAAAAAGATGCTTTTGTATAATCGCTTAAACTCATAAGATATAACTTTTGGTCATCTCTTCTTTTGAAGAAAGATTCACACAGATTTTTCAGATATGCTAAAATAAACATATAATATAATCTCATCGCTATTTGCCGAATAAGGAGGGTATGATGGAAATTCAACAACTCATTTACTTCGCTAAGATTGCAGAATTGCAGAATATCACCAAGGCTGCAAGAGAGCTTTACATCTCTCAGCCTGCCCTGTCCAAGTCCATCCGTCACCTGGAGGAAGAAATGGATGTCCAGCTTTTCTGTCGCCAGGGAAAGAATATCCAGTTGACCAGCGCCGGTAAAGTTTTTTACAACAAGGTTTCTGGTATCCTGCATAGCTTAAACTCGGCGCAGCGCGAGATTAACGACCTGGCTAATCCATCATCACTTCCCGTCCGTCTCAAGCTGCGGGCCTTATCCGGACTTTTGCCCGATATCATCGCAGACTTTCTGCAAAAACACCCGGACACGTCCTTTTCCATCAGCAGCGGAGGAGAGCTTTCCTTTTCGGTCAGCGACTACGATCTGATCATCTTCTCCTCTGCCGCAAAAACAGAGTCTCGCAGCAGCATCCGTCTTTTTCAGGAGGAAATCTGCCTGTTCACTTCCTCAGATCATCTCCTGGCGAAAAAAGAAAGCTGCACCTTTGAAGAGCTGAAAGATCAGCCCTTTCTGTTTCCCTCAAAATCCCGCTTCTTCTATGAAACACTGCAGGATTACTTTGAGAAAACTGGTTTCGTACCGTCTACGCTCATTGAATGCAATGACGTCAACATTATCGTCGATCTGATCCGAAAAGGCTGCGGTATTTCGCTTCTGCCAGAATACAGTCTCAGTACTCAGGCCCTGACCGGTATTCAGATGATTCCGATCAGGGAACCCGTCATGCATCGCAGCGTATATATCGCTTGGCCAGACGGAGCCTATATTCCCAAAGCGGCAAGAGAATTCCGCAGTTTCCTCCTTCATTATTTTGAAGATTAAGCAAAAAATCGGCCGGTTGAGATATTCTCAGCCGGCCTTTGTCATGCATGGAGGCATTATAGAAAATTCACCATAATTCCCGCGATAATAATCGACAGGGAAGTTACAGACGCCATGCCTGCGATTACATACGGCGGTGTCAATTGAGAAATCAGGAATTCCTGTTCCTCCTTCGTCTTTCCGCACGCCATGCCGATTTCTTTAGTGATCAGCATGGTTGCGGGGAAGCCGATCAGCTGGCACATGGAAATACCCATGGCAAGATTCTTAGAATGCACGACTTTCCACGTCGGCAGCAAATAGCAAATGATAAAGGTTGCCGCAACAGCCGCTGCAAAGATAACCACCAGCTGCCATCCACAGGTGATAATTTCAGAGATCTTGATATTTGCCAGAGATGGAATCAGCTGTCCCCACATGGCGATGATCAAAATTCCAGTAGATTTTGCCTGATCCAACACTTTTGGAGGAATGATCCCCAGCTCTCCTGCCAGAACACCGAGTATCAACGCCCAGATAGAATAATTCAATCCGGTTAGATCCCCGATGAACATCGCAAAATAAGCGAGCAGCGCAGTCAGCGCAAGACAGACAGAATCCAGCCTGTAAAAGACCTCAGCCTTCTGATAGAGTTTTTGTTTCCTGCTTACGCTTTCTTTTTTCTCTTCCACTGTAAAGGCTTCCGGGTTCTTGCGGTATAATTCCAAAAGCCGGTTAGCCTCTCTAGTACCGAACAGGGAGGCCAGCGGCGCCCCTACCAATTTTTGCACTGAGAAAACAAGCAGTCCCAGCGCGACAGCCAGGGTCGCTCCCTTTTCAGCCGCTGCAGCCGTCATGATCTGTGTCGCGAAAACACCGCCGTTGATAATCGGTATGGACACCAGAGACGATTCCAGACCGATCAGGGGAGCGACTGCCAGCAAGCCTACCGTAGCAGCCGCCATAGCGATCACGCACATAACCACTGACCGCCATTCCTGAGCCAATTGTCTAAGGTTGATTCCCGATCCGATGTTGACGATAACAAACGGCACCGCCCATCCCGCGACTGTGGACAATGCTCCGGCGCGGTCAAAGATATCTGACGGAATGATTTCCGTCAAAAAACCAATAATAAAGATAATCATTACGATGAAAATACCTGAAATCTTAGATTTCGTCGTCACGCCCAGAATATCACCCACAGCGAAAATACCCAATATAATAAATAAAAACAAACACGATTCCATTTCTTACTTCCTTTCTCTCTACAGCTGGTCTTCCATTTTTTCTAAGGTTATCAGATAGGTTCCTATCATCAGTTCGAATCCGACCCGCAAGCCCCGCTCATCAATCATCAGATTCGGCGTGTGTCGGTCTCCTGCCTTTGAAGGATCTTCCGGATCCGCCACGCCTATGGTAAAATATGCCCCCGGAATTTCCATCAGCATATAGGAAAAATCCTCCGCTCCCATGACGTCATCCATAGGAATATTTTCATAACCCAATCGCTTTCCCGCTTCTGCGACATAAGAAAAGTGGGCGCTGCGGTTATTCACAGCCGCATATCCCGGAAAAGCGGTAAACTTCGCCTTGCAGCCTCTGGCTTCACATACGCAGCTCACCCGCTGTTCTATCATCTCCGGCAGAGTACGCAAAAGATCATTACTCAGCGTTCTGATGGTTCCGCCCAACGTTACGGTCTGAGAATATACATTGGGGCTGGACTGGTTATTTGAATGTATATATCCCACAGCTAACGTAGCAGTCTCTCTTGGGCCCACGCCAAGCTGCCGGATCTGATAAATCTCATTTACCGCGGCGGCCGCTGCTCCGATTGGATCTCTCGCTAACTGTGGAAACCCCGTATGTCCTCCCTTACCTTCTATTTCAATCTCATACGCCTGCACGGCACAGGATCTGGCTCCTGGTTCCGAATCAAACTGCCCTACAGTTAAATTGGTGCGCACATGAAGAGCATAGATGCAGTCCAGGCCTTCAAGTCCGCCATCTTCAATGAGCATTCTGGCTCCTCCGGGCAGTTTCTCTTCCCCTTGCTGGAAGATAAACGCGATTTTTCCCTTTACCAGCTTCAGGTTCTCCGAAAAGGCCTCCGCCAGACACATCAAAATCGCCGCATGGGCGTCGTGGCCGCAGGCGTGCATGACGCCTTCATTTTTTGAAGCAAAGGCCAGACCGTTGCACTCTGTGATCGGCAGAGCATCAAAATCCGCGCGAAACCCGATAAAAGGCCCCAGTGTGCCGCTGTCTAAAACGGCAACAATAGAATTTCCCCGGATACCGCCATTGATCATGACATTGAGATTTTCCAGTTTTTCATGTAACCATTTGTTGGTCTCGTATTCTTCAAAGGATAATTCCGCATTCTGATGCAGATGGCGTCGGTAGTTAATCAATTTTGACTCGAAAGCCGCGCCGAGTTTTTTAATTTCATCTGTATTCCACATAGTTTCACCTCCGTCACTTAAAATTGATTACAGATCTTCATCAGCTCTCTTTCTAAAGAATACCATTATTCTGAAAATAAGGATACTTCATTCGATTCATATCTTATTCCCGCCAGTTATAAGTCATCTATATTTCCATACAAAAAGCCGCAAGTAACCTGCGGCCCTTTCAGGCGCGTCACTTGCGGCTTCTTCTATCATATGATTTTTTTTATTTATTTGGTTTCGGCCTCTTCTCTCAGCTTGGCTACCAGCTCACCGGCCTTAACCTGCTGTCCTTCGTGGGCGTAGATGGTATCTACGATACCGTCAGCAGTTGCCAGGATGTTGGTCTCCATCTTCATGGCCTCGATGACGGCGATCGGCTGCTTCTCAGCTACCCTCTCGCCTTCCTTGACCAGGATCTTGATGATGTTGCCCGGGATATTGGCGCCGATTTCCATCGGATCGTCCTCGTCTGCGAAACGAACCGTCGCGATGGATGAAACAGCGGACTGCATATCCTCATCTTTGATCTTGATGATTCTTCTGTTTCCGTTGACTTCAAATACCAGGTCGCGGTTGCCTTCCGCATCTACCTTTCTGATCTCCTGCAGTTTGATAACCAGAATCTTTCCCTCTTCCAGCTTTACTTCGCAGGTCTCGCCCTCTTCCAGGCCGTGGAAGAAGATATCGCTGCCCATGTAGCGGAAGTTGCCGTCCTTCTTCAGGCTGGTCAGATAGTCCTCGAAGACCTTCGGATACATAGCGTAGCTCAAGACCTCCTGCATCGTGCCCTTCAGATCGAAGTGCTGCTGCAGTCCCGTCCTGATGTATTCAAAATCTTCCGGCGGCAGCAGTTCGCCAGGTCTGCAGGTGATCGGCTCCTTATCCTTCAGTACCAGCTTCTGCAGATCCTTCGGGAATCCGCCTTCCGGCTGGCCCATCATGCCTTCAAAGTAGGACACGGTGGAATCAGGGAAGTCGATGCCTTTGCCCTTTTCCAGAATGTTCTCCGGCGTCATGTCGTTCTGTACCATGAAGATGGCCAGGTCGCCTACCACCTTGGAGGACGGAGTAACCTTGACGATGTCGCCCAGCATCTGGTTTACGGATTTATACATATCCTTTACTTCCTGGAACTTGTGGCCCAGACCGAAGGATTCTACCTGCGGCTTCAGGTTGGAGTACTGGCCGCCAGGGATCTCGTACTTGTAGATTTCCGCAGTGGAAGTCGCCATGTCGGATTCAAACTTCTTGTATACCGGTCTGACGTCTCTCCAGTATTCGGAGATCTTCTGAATACCGTCCAGATCAATGCCGGTGTCCCTGCTGCTGTTTTCAACGGCAGCAACGACGGAGTTCAGCGCCGGCTGAGAGGTCAGCCCGGACATGCTGTTGAACGCGGCGTCCACGATATCCACGCCGGCCTGCGCAGCCATCAGGATAGTAGCGACGCCGTTGCCGGAAGTATCGTGGGTGTGCAGGTGGATCGGAATGCTGATCTCCTGTTTCAGAGCGTCGACCAGCTTGTAAGCCGCCATCGGCTTCAGCAGGCCGGACATATCCTTGATACCCAGAATGTGGGAACCTCTCTTTTCCAGCTCCTTGGCCATTCTGATGTAGTAGTCCAGATTGTACTTTGTTCTCGTGTCGTCCAGGATGTCGCCGGTGTAGCACAGGCACGCCTCCGCTACCTTGCCCTGGTTCAGCGTTTCGTCCAGCGCAACCTCCATACCCTGGATCCAGTTGAGGGAGTCGAAGATACGGAATACGTCGATGCCGGCCTTGGCAGATTCCTTGACAAACTCTCTGATCACGTTGTCCGGATAGTTCTTGTATCCTACGGCGTTGGCGCCTCTGATCAGCATCTGGAACATGACGTTAGGAATCTTCGTTCTCAGGGTCTCCAGTCTTTCCCACGGATTTTCCTTCAGGAATCTGAACGCGGTATCAAAGGTAGCGCCGCCCCACATTTCCAGGGAGAACATGTCTTTGCCGTAGAGAGCTACAGCCGGCGCGATCTTCTCCATATCCACGGATCTGACGCGGGTCGCCATCAGGGACTGCTGCGCGTCTCTCATGGTCGTATCAGTGATCAAAAGCTTTTTCTGATCCAACGCCCATTTCGCGACGGCCTCCGGTCCCTGCTGATCCAGCATCTGCTTGGTGCCGGACAGCACGTTGATCTCAGTCATCGGGATCCTAGGGAATACCGGCACGTTGAACTGCGGCTTGATGCCCTTGGTCTCATTGACCACTTTGTTTCCGATGTAATTCAGGACCTTTAATTCCTTGTCATCAGCCTTTCTGATGTTCATCAGCTCCGGATTTGCCGCGATAAAGCCCGTATCACATTCGCCGGCCTTGAAGGTCGGGTGGTTCAGCACGTTGAGCAGGAAGCCGATGTTGGTCTTGACGCCTTTGATCTCGGTTTCTCTCAGGGCTCTGATGGCCTTTCTGGTGGCCGCGTCAAAGGTGTTCGCGTAGGAGGTCTGCTTTACCAGCAGGCTGTCGTAGTACGGCGAAATCTCCGCGCCGGTGAAGCCGTTGCCGCCGTCCAGACGGATGCCGTAGCCGGACGCGCTTCTGTAGAACTCGATGGTTCCGGTGTCAGGAGCAAATCCGTTGGCAGGATCCTCTGTGGTGATTCTGCACTGGATCGCGTAGCCTCTCATCTGGATGTCCTTCTGGCTCTTGATATTGATCTCATCGGAATCCAGGGTATAGCCCTCCGCGATCAGGATCTGGGACTGGACGATATCGATGCCCGTTACCATTTCCGTTACAGTATGCTCTACCTGGATTCTAGGGTTCATCTCGATAAAGTAGTGGTTGCCGTGCTTATCCATGAGGAATTCCACAGTACCCGCGCTTCTGTAGTTTACAGAACGGGCGATTTTCAGCGCGTCTTCACAGATGGCTCTTCTCTTTTCCTCAGTCAGGCACAGAGACGGCGTAAATTCGATGACCTTCTGATGTCTTCTCTGAATGGAACAGTCTCTTTCGCAGAGATGCACCACGTTGCCGTATTTATCGCCCAGCACCTGAACTTCGATATGCTTCGGGCTTTCCAGATATTTTTCAATAAAGATATCGTCGATGCCGAAGGCTTTCTTCGCTTCGCTTCTGGCGCTTCTGTATTCTGGAAGCAGGTCTTCCTCGTTTCTGACGATTCTCATACCTCTTCCGCCGCCGCCGGCAGCCGCCTTCAAAATGATCGGATATCCGCATTTTCTCGCAAATTCTTTCGCTTCTTCATCTGTCTGAATGGCCTTTTCCACGCCAGGAATGGTCGGCACGCCTACCTTCATGGCGACCAGCTTGGACTGGATCTTATCGCCTAGGCTGCTCATCATGGTGTGGGTCGGTCCGATGAACTCGATGCCGGCCTCTTCACAGGCAGCAGCGAAGTCTTCGTTTTCGGACAGGAAGCCGTAGCCAGGATGGATGGCGTCTACGCCTTTTGCCTTTGCCAGGCTGATGATCTCCTCGATGCCCAGATAAGCGGCTACCGGGGTCTTGCCCTTGCCGATCTGGTAGGATTCATCTGCCTTGGTCCTGAACAGCGCGTTTCTGTCCTCTTCCGAGTAAATCGCGACCGTTCTGATACCCAGCTCGTGGCAGGCTCTGAAGATACGGATGGCGATCTCGCCTCTGTTGGCGACTAAGACTCTCTTGAATTTTTTAATTTCTTTCATCTTTGTCTCCTATTCTCTTATGTTAAAAAAATTAAAATAATAAACGGTTATTTTTTCAAAATGTGAACGTCCAGCTGCGGATACGGTATGTTGATTCCCGCTTCATCAAAGGCCAGCTTCACATTTTCTTCCAAAAAGTACTTTACGTCATAGTAGTGCTCCGTCCTGCACCACACCCTGAAGTCCATCAAAACGGCGTGCTCCCCGTGAGACGCCACGCCGATCAAAGGCGCGGGCTCCGCCAGGATTTCCTCGCAGCTCGCCGCGATGGCCTCCATCAAAGCGCGGGCTTCCTCGATGTCCGCGCTGTAGCTGATGGAAAAGACGCAGTCCACCCGCCGGGTATCCTCCCGGGAATAGTTGGTCAAAACGGACGTGGTAATGGTTCCGTTGGGTATAGTCACTACTTTGTTGTCAAAGGTATGCAGCTGCGTGGTCAGCAGATCGATGCTGTCCACCACGCCGCTGGTACCGGCTACCTCTATGGTATCGCCTCGGTGAAAGGGCTTGTTGACCAAAATGATCAAACCCCCTGCGATGTTTCCCAGGCTGTCCTTCAGGGCCAAAGCGATGGCGGCGCCTCCGGCGCCCAGCACCGTGACCAGGGAAGTGGTGCTGATGCCCAGCTTCTGCAGCACGGTGATCACCAGAATGATCCACAGGATTACCTTGGTCGCTTTGACGATGAACAGATGCAGCGCCTCGTCCAGCTGTGTCTTCTCCAGGGTCTTCTTCTCGATGCGGAGAAGGATCCGGATAACGATCCAGCCGATAAAAAAGACGATGGCGGCGATGCCGATCTGGACGGCGATCTCTACGGTCTTTTCGGAAATGCCGATGGTGTCGGCCAGATTTTCCTGCAATTCATCACCTCCCCGACCTTCTGCGTTCGATCTCCCGGAGCAGCTTCTTTCTCAGGCGGATGTCGTCCGGTGTGATCTCTACCAGCTCGTCATCTTCGATGAATTCCAGCGCTTCTTCCAGGGTGAAAACACGGGGCGGAGACAATTTGATCGCCTCGTCGCTGCCGGCGGCTCGCATGTTGCTGACTTTCTTGGCCTTGCACGGGTTGACCTCCATATCGTCGCCGCGGCTGTTCATGCCCACGATCATGCCTTCGTAAACCTTTGTTCCCGGCTCTACGAACATCTGCACCCGCTCGCCGATGTTAAACAGGGCGTAAGGCGTACAAACGCCTTCTTCGATGGCGATGGCCACGCCGTTGCCGCGTCCCTGGATGTCGCCTTTGTACGGCTGAAATTCCAGAAAGCGCCGCTCCATGGTGCCTTCGCCGCGGGTATCGTTGATGAACTCAGAGCGATATCCCAGCAGGCCTCTGGTCGGCACGTGGTATTCCAATCTTGAATACCCGTTTTCGCCAGTCATCTGGACCATGATGCCCTTCCGCAGGTTCAGCTTGCTGATGACGGTACCGGCGTACTCGTCAGGTACGCTGATGACCACCTCCTCCACAGGCTCCAGCTTGCGGCCGGTTTCATCTCTGCGGATGATGACCTCCGGTTTGGAAACGGCCAGCTCATAGCCTTCTCTGCGCATGTTTTCTATCAAAATGGACAGGTGGAGCTCTCCTCTGCCTGATACCTTGAAACAGTCAGTGGAGTCAGTCTCTTCGACCATGAGGCCCACGTTGACCTCCAGCTCTTTGTCCAGTCTCTCTCGGATATGTCTGGATGTGACGAATTTTCCGACCTTGCCGGCAAAGGGCGATTTGTTGACCATGAAGTTCATGGACAGGGTCGGTTCTTCGATGTGTATCATCTCCATAGGCTGCGGATCCTTCGGATCACAGATGGTTTCTCCGATGGAAATGTCGGAAATGCCGGACACCACTACGATATCTCCGCATTCCGCTTCCTCTACGGCGGTCCGCTTCAGGCCGCGATAGACGAAGACCTGATTGATCTTCCTCTGGACGATGCTGCCGTCTTCCTTGGCGACGGCCACGGTCTGACCTTCTTTGATGGTGCCTTTGGTGACGCGTCCGATGCCGAGACGGCCGATATAGTCGTCATAGGCCAGGCTGGAAACCTGCAGCTGCAGGGGTTCCTCCCGCAGATCGGGATACGTCTGGCAGTGATCTATGATGGTATCGAACAACGGCGTAATATCCAGTCCCGCATAGCCTGCCGGCGTATGCTTCATCTTGCTGCCACCCTCTTCCACGGACAGGCCTTCGGCCTCCTTCGGGTCTCTCACCGCGATGCCCTGTCTGGCGATGCCGTACAGGATCGGGAAGTCCAGCTGCGCGTCGTTGGCGTTGAGATCCATGAACAGCTCGTAGACCTCGTCCACCACCTCGTCGATGCGGGCGTCTTTTTTATCGATCTTGTTGATGAACAGGATCGGGTTCAGTCCCTGTTCCAGGGACTTGCTCAGTACGAATCTGGTCTGGGGCATCGGACCTTCGCTGGAATCCACCAGCAAAATGACCGTGTCTACGGTCTTCATGATACGCTCTACTTCTGAAGAGAAGTCAGCGTGCCCCGGGGTATCGACGATGTTGATCTTTACGTCGCCGTGCATGATCGAGCAGTTCTTGGAATAGATGGTGATGCCTCTTTCCCGCTCGATATCGTCGCTGTCCATCACGCAGTCCACGACTTCTTCGTTAGCCCTGAAAACTCCGCTCTGATTCAGAAACGCGTCCACCAAGGTGGACTTTCCTGCATCGACATGGGCTATAACTGCGATGTTGATGATCTTCTGTTGTTCTGTCATTCTCTTTCCTCTTTTACACTACAAAATATCATATAATTATACCGCATTTTCGGCGATTGTTCAATAGTTTGTGTAAGTATACACGCAAAATTCTTTCTCGCGTTAGCAAGATGAAGCCGCGGGTCGGGCCGAGCGCTGTTTTACGAAACCATCAGCCAGAGTTCTGTTCGTCGGTTTCGTATTTCGCCGGTATCGACATTGATTTACGAAACCTTTAGCCAGAGCTCCGCTCGTTGGTTTCGTATTTCGCCGGCATCGACATTGTTTTACGAAACATTTGACTAGAGCTCCACTCGTTGGTTTCGTATTTCGCTGGCGTCGACATTGATATACGAAACTTTTAGCCAGAGCTCCGCTCGTTGGTTTCGTATTTTATCGGCATCGACATTATTTTACGAAACCTTTGGCCAGATTTCCGCTCGTTGGTTTCGTATTTCGCCGGCATCTTTGTTGTTTTACGAAACCCGCCTCCTTGCTCACCCTCTCCTCTTTATTGAACCCGCCTCGGATCTGTGATAAAATGACCATATCGCTTCAACCGCATGGACAATCACATAGAAAAGAACGATAGAAAAGAACGATAGAAAGGAACGGGAGAAAACCCATGAACCAATTAGAACAACTGGAACAGCGTCTGGCCGGCATCTTTGACGAAGGCGAACTGATCCGCATGATCTTTTCCGCCAAGCGGAGGAAATCCCTGGAATACAACAAAGTCGTCATTCGTCCTGTCAGGCTCTCCGGAAAAATGATGTTTCAGGCAGAATATACCTTTGATAAGAAAGTCACCCACGAAAACCTGTCCGCCGACGACGCTCTGGCACGAGCCCTCGGCCTGGTGCAGTCCGATTTCAAGCAGGTCAACATCTTCACGGCGTCTGAGGACATACAGATTCTGGCCTCAAAGCCGGAAAAGGCCCGCATCACAACCAAGCCGGCCACCCGCGCCATGCCGACGCTGGAGCACAACAGAACCAAGCAGTACGTGATCCCCGACGGCGTTCCCTGCGATTTTCTGATCCGCCTGGGCGTCATGGACGCGGACGGCAAGGTGATCCAGCGTCACTACAGCAAGTTCCGTCAGATCAACCGCTACCTGGAGATCGTGGAGGACGTATTTCCTTCCCTGCCAAAGGATAAAAAGCTGAAGATCATCGACTTCGGCTGCGGCAAGGCCTACCTGACCTTCGCCCTCTACTACGACCTGCGGATTTTACACAGCCGCGACGTGGAGATCATCGGCCTGGACCTGAAAAAAGACGTGATCAAATTCTGCAGCAGGATCGCCGCGGATCTCCACTATGACGGTCTGCAGTTCCTCATGGGCGACATCGCCGACTACACGGAGGACCACGCCGATATGGTGGTTACCCTCCACGCCTGCGATACCGCCACCGATTACGCCCTGATCAACGCCGTGTCCTGGGGCGCGCCGGTCATTCTTTCGGTGCCATGCTGCCAGCACGAACTGTTCTCCCAGATCAAAAATGACCTGCACCAGCCCATGCTGAAATACGGCATTTTAAAAGACCGTCTGACGGAGTATCTGACAGACGGCCTTCGAGGTCTGAAGTTAGAAGCCGCGGGCTACGATGTGGCCCTCATCGAGTTCACCAGCCTGGAGCATACGGCCCGAAACATCATGATCAAAGCGGTCAAAGCCGGCGCTCCCGATTCTGCCCGCGCCGCCAGGGCCCAGGCCCAGTACGAGGCCCTTCGGGATTTCTATCAGGTCCATCCGACCATCGACCAGCTGTAGCCAGCCGCCCGGCTGGCTGCGGCTCCCTGCCCGGCTCCAGTCCGGCATCTCTGCTCCCTTCAGCGCCTTCCGGCTGGCTACAGCTGGAAGGCTTCAGAAAGGGCGACAACCGCCGTCCCCTTCTGCCCGCTGTCAATAGCCGCGGATATGGAGATCTCCGACGTGGTGATATTGTAGTGACGGACACCCTTTGATGCGAGCACGCTGAACACCTTGCTCGCCACACCGGTGTGGCTTGCCATGCCCGCGCCTACGACGGACACCAGGCTCAGGTCGTCTTGGCGATAGATTTCCAAATCCCGCAGCCTTTGATTAGACGCGAAGGCCTGATCGATATCGGCAATTTTTTCACGGCCGCAGCTGAAGGATACGGCACAGCTGTTTTCACTGCAGGTCTGCTGGCTGATCATGTCGATATTGACGTCCAGGTCGCCCAGCAGCTCAAACAGCTCCGCGATCTCGCCGCCTACGGCCGGCAGTCCCTTCAAAGTGTACACCACGATGTCATCGGAGACGGCCAGTCCGGTCACCGCCCCTTCCTGTACGATAAAACTTCTATCCATAATATAGGTTCCTCCATTCTGCTCTGCCTCAAAGGCAGGTCCCACATATAATTTCACGCCGAAAGCGCTGGCCAGCTCGATGGCCCTGCTTTCCAGATCATTTTCGCCCAGTAGAATCAGCTCCATAGCCTCTTCATAGCTGATCTCTTTGATCACCCTGCCGCCCTGGCGGGTATAGATGCCCTGGGTATTGCCATAGAGCTGACAGCAGCAGTCCAAAGCCGCCGCAATAGCCACCGCCGTGGCCGCCGCGCCGTAACGCCCCTTTACATCTTCCTGATCGTAGGTGCCGATGCCCTGAAATCCGGCCACCACCGCCACCTTGCCCTCGTCGAGCACGTCGGTGACCCGTCCCGTCTTCAGCTGATGCTTCCCCTCGGCCCGGTCCACCATGTCCAGTGCCCTGCCGCGGATATACGGCACCACCTCTGCGGCCAGGCCTTCTTTTTCCAGTGCCGCCGCCATCAAAGCCGCGGTCTGCTGTTCTGCCGCTGAAAACATCTGATCCAAATGCGATTTGCTGATCTGGCCGCCCAGCTGCGCGGCCCGCTGGCTCATGGCCTGAGCGATCTCCTGCAGCGCTGCCACGACGATGACCCGCCGGTCGCCTCTCTCGTGGCCGGCCGCCACATGCTTCGCGATGACGGTCAGGTCATCTAGCGTGCGAAGATACCGCCCGCCATACTTTTCTACAATGCTCTTCATTCTTTTACCTCCCCTGCGCCTTCCTCTGAACAAAAGAAAACGCCCATGCGATGCGCACGGGCGAAAAAAACAATACAAAAAGATACTGTAAAATTTCAGATAGCGCAACTACTTTCGTAGACAGTCCTACAGCTGTTGACCATAGGCCCACCGAAAAGGCACGCCTGCCCTCCCGATTCGGCGGAGATTGCCTCCAGTGTGGTCCCTGCCCGCCGGCTCGCACACCTTCTTCTGCTCCGCGCCTCTATCATGTCATATATTTTATCCCATTCTAATACTTTATTCACATAAAATCAAGTACTTTTTTGTGTGCATTTCACAAATCTCAAAATTTATGCTTGATTTTAACGTGTTCCCGGGCTCCCTTTGGCCAGAAACCTCCGCCGCAGGCGCCAGCACTTCGCTCTCTGCAGGTCTCAGCGCTCCGCTCTCCGCGGATCTCAGCGCTCCGCTGCGGGGACTTAGCCCATCTCCGCGGGGGTTTCAGCACGCCGCCGCGGGGGGGGGACAGCCGCCGCCTATTTCCTGCCGTACAGCAGGCCCATGCCATTCAGCATCCAAGGGGTGCGTATGTATCCGGGTATAAAATCCAGCCGGTCCACATTCGGGATATAGTGGACCTCCGCGACGCCTTCCGTTTTCAGCGCCTCCACCAGCTCGTCCATATCGCCGTAGAGATTCTTGTGCTCGAACATGTCCTGGAAGGCGAAGACGCCGCCTTTCTTCACCACCCGAAGGGCCTCTCTCACCACCAGCCGCTTGTCCGGCTGGGTGCGTACCTCGTGGAACACGAAATTGCTCACCGCCGCGTCAAAGGTCTCATCGGGGAAGTCCAGCTTTGCCGCGTCTCCCTTTTCAAAGGTGATCCGGTCAGCGACGCCCTCTGCCTGAGCATTTCTCTGGCACTGTTCTTTGGCGTAGCTCCATTCCTTCCCCCAAAAATCCACGCCCACGAGCCGGGCCTGCGGAAACCGCTTCGCGCAGCGTACCGTCAAAGCCCCCGCGCCGCATCCGATGTCCAGCAGAACCCCCTGTCCGTCCCACAGGCAGTGCTCCGTCAGATACTGATGGATCTCCCCCATGAGGCCGCCTCCATCAAAGGCGAATCGTCTCCGGCAGGCCTGCATGTACAAAGTGAAGATCAAAACCGCCGCCAGCAACGCGGCCAGTACGATCCCGACAGCGACGCTCTTCAAAAAACACAGGTCCAGCAGCTCCAGGACGCACAGGACGCCGGTCACGATCCACAGCGGCTTCATCATGGCCGCAGGCACCCAGTTGCCGTAATCGGTCCCAACATTGGTCAGATTTTCATTCATAGTTGTTTTTTCACTCATCTTTCTTCCTCCTGAAATAACACTTGTTATGTTTTGTTATGTAAAAAACCTGGAGGTTTTCATCTCCAGGTTTCACATATCTTTTTGATTCAGTTTCCGCATCAGCGCCTCAAATCCGCCGTCCGTGTACCAGCCGATCTGCTCGGCCAGCTCCAGCGTCCGCTCCAGGCTGTATCCGCCCATAATCATCTGCGTATATCCTCTCACTTTCATCTCTATCAAAATCCGAACCAGATCCCGGTCCGCCTCCTCCACGCCGTACTTGCGAAAAAACTGAAGGAAGGCTTCGCCCAGCTGGTCCATGGCCTCTTCCATAAAGGTCTCGTACTTGGTCCCGGCAGACTTTTCCGCCAGGATCAAAAAGACATCGCGGTGATACCAGAAAAAGGAAAGCAGCCGTTTTTCGCTCTCCACGCCCAGAGAAGCGTCCGCCAGTTCCGCGTCGATCATCTCAGCGGACAGACGGCCCAGCTGTTCCAGCGTGCCGCCCACGACCTGATCCAAGAGCTCTTCTTTGTTCTCAAACCAGAAATACAGGGCTCCCGTAGTGACGCCGGCCTCCGCGCAGATGCGCCGGAGAGACGCCTTTTCATAGCCCCGTTCCAGAAACTCCTTGGTAGCCGCCGCCAAAAGCCTTTCCTTTACCGACGATGGTTCTTCAGTTCTCTGGCCAATTTCAGGGTCTGTCTTTTGTTCTGTTTCTCGGTTTGTTTCCCGATCTCTTTCTCGCTCTGTCCCCTGGCCCCGCGCCCGGTCTGCGGCATGGTTCATACTTATCTTCCTTTGGCTGTCTCTATTGGTTGTCTCTATCCAGACAGTTATCTGTATCAAACTGTATCATACTGTATCAAATCCGGTTAGCTATATCTAACCACTATTATATCCCATTCCCGCCCCATTTGCAATATCATTTTTATCGGAGGCCAGGGCCTGCCAGCGATTCTTTTACTCCACGAGAACGCATCGGACAGCGCACCGGGTCTGCCCGCCCAGGTTGCAGGTGAAAAGGGTCAGCGCCCATTCTTCTTGGATATTGCCGTCCTGGGTATTGCCGTTCTGGGAATTGCCGGCCTGGGCATTACCGGCCTGGGTACTGCCGGTCATTTCCTCTATGGCCGTCGGCTTCATGGTCTCCCTGTTGGCCACCTGATAGTGAAGCACCTGCCCCTTTACCGTGATCAGATACACGTCCGCCCCCATGTCGACGTTCCTGATGGGGCCAAAGTGAGAAGCAAAGTTGTGGGCGCAGATGACCAGGTCCTGGCTGTAATAACTGCCCGAATACCGGCAGGGGCTGTAGCGCAGCCGGTCGTAATCCCACTGGTCCATGACGGGCAGGCGCAGGCCCAGGCTGGGGATTTCCAAAATGCCGATGTAGGCGTATCCGTCGACCTCCAGGGTAGGCATCTCTCCGTCAGGATCTATATACCCGGGCAGCGCCCACCGGTCATCGGTCATGGCTGCCTCCATTTTTTCCAAGATGTCCCCGCTGGCCTCTTTCGCGCGGCCGCTGTCCCACAGGTTATACACAATCAAAAGGAGGGCTGCCGCGATCAGCAGCACCCCCAAAGTAATGCAGAAAGAGCCTTTTCTTCGTCTGATTTTCATATCAAAACACCTCGGCCTTCTCAGCTTTGACGTTTTCTCTGCGCCGCCGTCCCAGCAGCACCAGAGCCGCGCCTGACAGCGCCAGTACAGGCACCGGCCACCAAAGCTGTCCCGTCTGCGGAAGTTTTTCTGTTTCCACGGCAGGCGGTTGGGCTGGCTGTTCCTCCGGCTGGTCCGGCTTCTGCGGCGTCACCGGCTCTGCCGGGTCGTCTGTTTCAGGAACCCTCGGCGTCACCGGTTTCACCGTGCCGTGCTTTGGCGCGGCTTTGATGTCGTACAGATAAGAGCCGTTTACGCTGGCGGGTACGACGACGATAAAAGGGTCCACGGCCTCATAGGCTCCCTCTGAGCCGGCTGAGACTACCAGATACACGCCCAGCGGCAGGCCGCTCCACTGGGCCTCGCCCTCCGCGTCGGTCACTGCCTTTTCCCCCGAAACCTGATGGGATTCCACGTACTCGCCCAAAGCGGCGGCCAGCTTCTTCGCCTGGGTATCCGACAAATCCAACGTGTCCAGGGACACGTGGCTTTCCAGAAACGGCTCCGTCAGCGAAACCGTGTCCTCACCGCCGACCTCTGCCGCCGCGGCCACCTGATAGAGCACCAGCGTCTCGCCCGATATTCCCTCTTCAGTGTCCGCCGCGACGAGAGCCACGGCAAGAGAACCCTTTTGACGGTAGTCCAGCGCCGTCCCTTCGGCAAAGGTCTCCGCGGTAAAGCAGGCAAGACCCATGACAGAGATCAAAAGGAAGGCGGCCAGCCGTATGATCTTTCGTTTTGCGTTTGTCATTTGTTTTCCTCTTTTCTTCGTTTTGCTCCGTCACGTCCGGCGGTCCTGCGTGGTCCAGTCATGATCAGCATGAACAGCAGCAGCAAAATGGGCGCGGCGACAAAAGGCGCTATGTAGACGGGTTCGATCTGTATGGCCTCGGCGATCACGTTGGCCACTCCGTTTGGGTTCTCCACTCTGTGGCCTCTGACCAGAAGCCTGTGGGTGTTGATACCGTACGGGGTGCAGGTCACCAGGGTGCAGTAGTCCTTCCCGTCCACCAGCCGCAGCTCCGACAGGTCGGTGGGTTCCACGATCCGTATCTGATCCACCTCGTAGGCGAAGGTCTCGTTGAGAATGGTCAGCGTAAAGATATCGCCTTCTTCCAGCTGGTCCAGATCAGAAAACAGCTTCGCGCTGGGCAGCCCCCGATGGCCGGACAGCACGCAGTGGCTTCCTTCGCCGCCTACAGGCAGGCTGGTTCCTTCCATGTGTCCGATGGAGGTTTCCAGGTTTTTTTCCTCAGTGCCGTGGTAAATCGGCAGCTTCACGTGGATCTTTGGGATATCGATGTATCCCATATTGCCCGTGCCGGCGATATTCAGCTGCGCCTTATACTCCGCTTTTTCTTCGTCTGTAAGCTTCCATCGGATTCCCTGATCCGAAAGCCTTTTGTTGTACGCCTTGGCGGCGTCCAGCAGCTTTTCGTATTCCTCGTCGTCCATGTCGGCCACAGACTCCGCGTAGTTCATGATAGCGCGGGACTGGTGAATGGAGTTCCAATAGTTGCTGACAGACGGATACAGCAGCAGCCCCAGCCCGAGGGCGAGGACTGCTGCTAACAGTATCGTTGTCAAATGCTTTTTCAGCCAGCTCATACCGTGTACTGTGTTTCCTATCTTTCAGAGTTCATGCGTCTTCTGACGATCAGGGCAACGCCCGCGCCGATGACCAGGATCGCGCCCAGGGCGTAGAAGATAGTGGTGCCGATGCCGCCAGTGGTTGGGAGGGAAGCGCCAGCTTTGTTTACAACGGTGACGTTGCCAGCATCACCTGCGTTAGCACCGTATGTGCCATCAGCTTTCACCAACTTATTTCCGGTTTTATTCGAATCCGATGGATAAATCGTAGTGTTCGCGGCTGTGTTATATCCTTCTGGTGCTTTGATTTCTTTCAGAGTATATTCTTTATTGTCGAGACCTTTAATCTCGACAGTACCTGTTGAAGTCATGTCGATAGTTGTAACGGCAGTGGCAGTCTCGTTAGCAGTTGCTACTCGATAAGTTCCTTCATCTAAAACAAGCGATACCTTTTCATCGCCATCATATAGCTCGAACTGCGCACCAGAAAGAGAATTTTCACTTCCATCTACTTTGTTCAGCTGGAACTTATATGTATAGGTGGTTGTTTTTGGAGGATCAGATGGCGTAGTCACTTCCACGCCATCTGAAGTAGATGAACTGTCGTGATTGTAGTAAATATTCACCTTGTTTGTTGCTGCCTGAGATGCCGCACTAGTTGTAATGGTCGCGTCATAGGTGACTTTTACAGGAATATTGCCAGTCACATCATTAGGTGAATACTTATGATTTCCAGAAGAATCATCTACCCATTTAATACTAATCTCCAGCGGATTAGCCGTCTCGCTTATGGTATAGCCCGATTCAATAAGGGTATTGTTTACATAAACCTTCACTGAACTGAGGTCAATATCCAGGTTCGTCGGCGTATCCTTGATATAGAAGTTTTCAATCTTCGTCGTGCTAGTCTCATCGCTTGTTGTATCGGTTACAGTTACCCAGTTTGTTGCATTGTATGTTATTTCAAAGCTTTCCTTGGATCCAACCTTTGCGGCATTTTCTGTTACGGGGGTACCTAGATCAATTCCATCTTCGGCAGTAATTTTTTTACTTGGATTGTTCGGTCCCTGAGGATTTTTATCATTGATGATTATTTTCTCTGTACTTGTAACCGTGTCAATAGATACAACTGAACCGTTGCCAGTGGTAACGTAATAGTAGCCGTAGGACAGTTTGTCGATGGTAACTGTAGCAGATGTTTCATTAAGAGTACCTTTTTTTCCTTCAGCGTCAAACCTTTGATAAGTCTCTTTCAGCCAATCGGTTATGTCTTGAATATCTTTGCCAGCTTTTAATGTCACATTATATTGATCGTCAACTGAGAATGGGGATTCTGTACTAGTGGTAGAATCTTCAATAATCTTTTTTCCCTCTGCATCAGTAGTATACGCTACAGTAGTTCCACTGCCGCTTGCGTCAAAGATCTTGTATGCCATATAGGTCCGATTCTTGTTTGCGTTTTCAATTTGAATCGACCCTGTGTTGTCGGTAGTAGTAGTATCTGCCATTACAGGGATACACATCGCCAAAATCATGGCAATAGCGAGTAAAGTTGTAAGAAGTTTTTTCATCTCATTGTTCCTTTCTTAAAAATTTTTATCATCTATCGAATCCAGCCTTCGGCAAACATTTACCGAATCAGAGGTCACATGAACCTCCTTTCCGCTTACGCCTCAAACTGTATCCGTACATAAGGCCTGACAGGAGTATCAATCCTAATCCGCCGAATGTGTAAAACCATGTACCGGGCCCTCCGGTAGCCGGGAGCAGTACGCCCGGACTGTTTTCTATTTTAATTACGTAGACGGTCGCCTCTTCAGCATTGATAGTCTGTATTTCTGACACTGCCGTCATCTCACTGTCGCCGCCGGAGACAGTCACCGGTGTAGTTCCGCTCGTTGTATCTACCGTCAAAGTGATATTGCTTCCCGGCAAAACGTATCCGTCCGGAGCTTTCTTCTCGACCAGATAATAGGTGCCGTTTTCCAGCTCCAAATTGTCAGCGATAACACCGTTCTCATCGGCGGTAATGTTTGCAATCGGAGTTGCGCCTTCTGTCATCGGATCCTGATCATAGATACTGAAAACAGCGCCGCTTAATGGGTTGCCGCTCATGTCCGTCTTAACCAGATCTACATAGACGCTTTTGATTTTCTCATTGGTAATCTTCGAGTCAGTTGAGCCGGTTCCGTCGGCAAGGATCATATTGGTCTGATTCTTTTCGTCTTGCTCGACCGACTCACGATCATCGGTATAGCTGAGCGATATTGTCCAGCTGCTCGTTTCTCCCTTCTGATAACCTCTCGGGGCCGCTTCTTCTGTCAAAGTGTAGGTTCCCGCCGGCAGGTTTTCCGCTCGGTAAGTGCCGCTTGTTTCTGTCAAAGCATAGGTTCCCGTTTTACCTGTAAGGGAGAAACCCGCTCCGCTCAATTTTTTACTCGTATCTTTATCCACCTTATCAAATTCCAGATCGTACAGCAGGCCGCGCACATGAGGCTGCTGGAAGTCAACAGTCGACCCGTCTCCATAGGTCAAAGTCGCGTATTTATTTACCGGATATGCCGCTCCCACTTCGCTGTTCATCTTGTTCGCCGCGCTGTTGAAGCCATTTTTGGCCACGTCCAGCCTGACCCTATAGACCAGTTCTGCCGTATTTAACGCCCAGGAAGTGTAGCTGTATACAGTTTCATTTCTTACATTTCCTTCGTGGTCCGTCCATTTGACTGTTTTCGACACGTCAGACTTCACCTTGTCTATCGTCGGATTCGACTTCACCTTTGGTGTCCAGGTCAAGGTTTTACTATTCTGGTCATAGGTCGGCGGATTACTAATCTCATAGTCCCCAGCTACGACACCAACATATTCAATGTAATCCCCCATCTTATCTGCTACCTGATTCAGCTCTGCCATTTGGGCGATATTGGACATGATCAGGTATTCCGCTTCTTCCGAGAGCATGACTACTTCCTTTTCACCACTTTTAATGGATGTGCCCGTCAATACATATTTTTTTTGGCCTCCATCATTGACCACCAAATAGAAAGTCACATTGTTCGCCTGGCTCCAATACAGTGTGATATTGTCCGCCAGAAGTTCTCCCGTGGAACTGAGAATCGTAAAGGTTGCGTAATTGTCATATCCTGAGTCCTTGCTTCCACTGACTTTAACCTTCTCATTTCCCGTCATACTCGTAGCCACTGTTCCTAATTCTTTATCGTGATTACTATTTGATGTCGTCGCCTGATACTCCGCCGACGCGAAGAAGTCCTCAAACAACTGCTTTGTATCGATAGACAGATACACCAGAAACTCGTTTTCCACGTCGGTCGGTATGACGTTCTTCTGTATCCGAACCGTTCCGTCATCGGATACCACCGTCTTATCCGCGCCGCTATTCCCCTCATATCCTCCATCTACAATCTGCCATGCGTTCTTTGCGCCGCTCAGAAGGTCTTCCGTCAGGATACTGGAATCCGTCCCTCCTGTAGTCCCGCTGTCCCCACTGCCGCCGCCTTCATCGCCGGTATCCGCCGCCAGCGCGGCCACCGGAAAGACGGAAAAGCTCTGAATATGGAACGTGATGCTGTTGCCGGAAACCTTGATCTGCTTGACGCCGGTGCTGCTGGCGGCGCTTCCGTCGGAAATTTCCGCTCCGCTTACAGCACTGCCGTTCTTCTTATAGTGACCGACCCAGTTGACCTTGCTCCAGCCAGCAGGCGCGGTTGTATAGGTAATGGTCACCTGCAGGTTTACATTTCTCTCTGGTACGTATTCTCCCTCCACGCCTTCTTTCGTCAAATAGATGTGGTACATGTGGAGAAAGGCAAAATCGCTCTCATTGTTTATAGACGATGCTCCGGCTTTTTTCAGATCGGCGACCAGAGCGTTGTAATAGGCTGAATAATCTTCCTTCGATTCCCCATAATCCTCCACGTGAAGGGTCACACCGTCGGTCAGGACGCCTTTGTTGCCTTTGACCGTCACGGTGTAATTAGAGTCGTCAGGGCTGGCCGTGATCTCTGTATTCTCATCGTCCGCCGCCTGGACGATAACTTTAAAGGTCTCGCTGGCGCCCTTATTGGTATAAGTATGCGTAATGGTCACAGTCCCGGCCGTGGTCCCTGTTACCACCGCGTTGGTTCCGCTGGTTTTTATCGTTACACAGTCTTCCGGATCGACCGACCAGATATTTCGGTTTCCGCTGGTCCCCTGCAGGGTCACCGTATCGCCCACGCTGATGGTAGCGGTCTCCCCCGCGCTCATTGTCCCGTAATCCAGGGTGATGGCCGGCAGGATCAGCGCGTAGGTGGTGCAGAACACCACGATGCAGGCGCACACGCAGAGCAGTCGATACCAGCGTTTTCGCTTCTGCTGCCGCCGCAGGAGCTCCGCGCTGTGCTCCGATATGTAATCTCTCATCGGCACTCCTCCTTTCTTTCTCAGTTCTTTCTCAATGAATACCGCCAAAATCGGCAAGCGGCCATACCCGGAAGACCAGCTTTCCTACGATCTGCTCCTCCGCCACACAGCCCAAAGCTGAATTTCGTGAATCCACAGAGGTGGCTCTGTGGTCGCCCATGACGAAAAGCCGGTTCTCCGGTACCTGATAGGGCAGGTCTATATTGCAGTCCCCCATGTCCTTTTCCTCCAGATAAGGCTCCGCCAGCTCCTGATTGTTCACATACACGGTGCCTGTCTCGTCGATGTCCACCCAGTCCCCAGGCTCCGCGATGACCCGCTTGACCAGGATTTTGTTGTTGTAATAGAAAGCGATGATATCGCCGGATTGAAAGTCATTTCCTTTGACGGATACCACCAGATCGCCCCCTGTCAAAGTAGGGGCCATGGACGTCCCGTATATCCGAAGCACGGGCATCCACAGGGTGGCAACCAAAACGGCTGCCGCCGCTACCGTGATCAGCGTGTAGATGGTGCTGCGGAGCACCCTTCCATATCGCCGCTTGTATCGTTCCCGCCGAAGTTCCTCCTCTAACTGACCGATCTCGGGGAAGTCAAGGCCTGCGCCCTCCGTCTTTCCTAGCATGTCCGCCCCTTTCCAGCCTTTTCTTCGCAGAGCTGGCGGACGTTTTGCAGATACTGGTCCGCGGTTTTCTGGGCGGTTTCAAAGATCTGGTTCAGCTCCATGGCGGCCTCGGCGATGGAACCGGCCTCATCGATCATGATCCGCCTGCTTTCCAGCTGCTCTGCCAGTCGCTGATTTTCCTGCCTCAGCCGCTCCACCTCTTTGCTCTGCTCCAAGAGCATTTCCAGAAGCTCCATTCTGCTCAGCTTCCTCAATTTCTGTTCAGTCATTGGCTCTCCTTTTAGTTAGCATTGACTAACTCGCAAGTTCAACAATAGCTAAGATTCTCAATTCTTGCGGTTCTCAACGAGTTAGTTTTAGCTAACCATTTGTATTAAAATTAGTTAGCTTACGCTAACTTCACTACAAAAAAATTATCTCCTTCCCCTCAATACCTCTTACGTATCCCATCGTACCCCCCCAGGGGTTTTGTCAAGTTTTTCTTTTGATACAATCAAAAAGTTTTTTTCAATCCCTCTCATAAATCTGTCACAAAACGACATCAAAATGAAACGGACCGCGCCGCCATGCATGTTGCCGCGGAGAGATCCAGTCCAAAAAACATTTCTGCGACGATTTTGATTCATTTTCAGCGTTTAAACGGAGAGACTGTTCTGATATACTAAAGTTGTAATAGGTTGTTCACTTTGATAAAATAGAGA